>NZ_JBSHBP010000085.1:0-30807 GCF_053612065.1 Streptomyces sp. NPDC054765
CCGAGACCCTGACCGGGGTCTCGGCCCGCGCCCTTGGCGGCCGTGGCGGCGTCGCCCCCTAGGCACGTGCGGCGGCCGGACCGCCGCGGCGCGGGCGGTACAGCAGCGCCGCACCGGCGAGACCGGCGCTGATGACCGCCAGTCCCACCGCCACCGGCTCGGGCCACATGCCGGTGTCTCCCAGGCCACTGCCCAGGGCGGCGAAGACGCCGGCCCGGGACAGCGCGTGCAGAGCGATGATGATCATTGCCGCGGCGGCGCTCACCGTCCAGACCAGGGCGGTGTCGCGCATCGCCAGCCAGCCGGCCAGCAGCAGGTACACGACGGCGATGGCCATCGAGAGCCCGGCGGCAGCCTGGGCGCCCTGCAGATGCGACGCGTTCACCGGCAGATGGCTCAGGCCGCACAGCGCCAGGGCCGCGGCCGCGGGCCAGCGCAGTACGGAGCGCAGCACGCCCGGGACCGCATAGCCCGGCTGCCGGTCCGCTTCGGCGGGCGAGGCCCACGCCGGCCCGCCCTGCGGCATGGCGGGCCGCTGGGACCAGGGCGTGCGCTGGGGCGGCCGGCCCATCGACTCGCGCTGAACGGTGGACAGCGGCTGCCCGTTGCGGCCCAGCGGGCGGACGTCGGGGTCGAGCACGTGCATGGACGCGGTGGGTGCGGGTTCGACCGGGTCACCGGGGCCGGGCGGGAAGTACTCGGCCATGCCGTGGACACCGGCGCCGCCGTCCTTCGTACGGTCGAACAGCTCGATCAGCTGCGCCACCTCCTCGACGGATCTGTCGACGGCCACCGCGCGCAGCGCCTCCTGGCTCGATTCCGCGGTGTGCGGGGTGGCCCGCAGCATGTCGAAGAGTGCGGCGACCTCGCTCACCGGACGGGAAACCACCGCCATGCGCAGGGCTTCATCGCCGGGATTGGGAACATCGCCGCTGCGCTTGAGCAGTTCCACCAGGGCGGCGACTTCCTCCAGGGGCCGATGGGTGACTGCCTCCCACAAAAGGGTGTGGGCCGAGTTGTTCACAGGGGTCATGGGCGGAAAGTGCTCGCCGGTTTCTGTCGAGGACAGTTCGGCGTCGCCCCCACAAAGTGCTGGTTCGGATGTCATGGAGGGACTCCACTGAACGAGGGGAGCGTCAAACACCAGAAGCGCTGACACTCGGCGGACGTTGAGAGTGCTGTGCCTCAGCCAACGTCCCTTCCGTGTGCCCTCGCCATTCAGGAAGGCCATCCGGTGGAGACACGCCGGTACCCCCGGGCGCGCCGTGGTCGGCGGGGGCGAGCCGGCGGCGGCGGACCGCCGGCCTCGGACCGGCGGCGCCGTCGGTGGACCCGGGCGGTTCCGCACCGCCGCGGGCCGGCCGGAAAGGGGGGCACCGGCCGCCCGTTCCCTGCGGCGATTACGGCCGGATGTTCTCCCTCGCGGAGCGTGACCCTTCGACGTGCCAAGGGCCGCCGAGCCTGATTGCCTGGTAAATGCAGCCCTCCCTACACCGTTCAAGGACAGATCATGAGCGCAACAGGAGAATCACGCGGACGAATCCAGCAGATGCGCGACAAGGCCCAGGAATTGCAGGCGGCCGCGGAACGGTCCGGCGACCCGGAGGAGCGCAAGCGGCTCCAGGAGAAGGCCCTCAGGCTTCGGTCCCAGAGTGAGCAGGAGAGCGGTATGGCCAGCGGAGACATTTACCCCGCCGAGTAGGGCCACACGTTCTCACCGGCATCGGAAGGATGTGGATATCCGTGGACGGGGCACGCGCCCGGCGCCGTGTCCCGTCCGTCGTTTCCCGTCCGTCGTTTCCCGTCCGTCGTGTCCCATCCGCCGGGTCCCGTGCGTCATGCTCGATCCGCCGGGTCCCGTGCGTCATGTCCGGTCCGCCGTGTCCCGTCCGTCGCGTTCCAGCCGTGGCATTCCAGCCGTCCCGTTCCGGCGCACCGTGCACAGGTGGAAGCACCAACCACCCCGAGGTCCCCGGCGGCGGGGGCATCATCGGGACGCCCGGCTGTTCGAGTGGCTTCGGGTGGGGCGCCGCGCGGCAGTCCGCGGCACCGGGAAGCGGTGATCGCATGATCCCCTCGGATTCCCCACGGGCCGGTGGGGCAGCGGCAGGGACGGCGTCCGGGCAGTCATGGGCCGGCCGTACCGGGTATGACGAGCACTTCCTCGGAGTCCCGGTGCCGCTGCCGATGCCCAGCAGCCCCGCTGTAGAGACTGTGGTGCTGCCGTACACCCACTTCACCGTGGTGCTGCGCCCCGACCGGCGGATGGCGGCGGCGGCCGCGGTCTGCATCGACGGGGCACGTCTGCCGGCCGAGGTGCCACGGGAGCGCAGCTGGCAGTTCGATCCCCGGCTGGCCCGGGACCGGCAGACCGGCGACGCGGTGTACCGCGACAACTCCCTGGACAAGGGGCATCTGGTGCGCCGGCTCGATCCCGTGTGGGGCGAGGCCGCGGAGGCGGACCAGGCCCACACGGACACCTTTCACTACACCAACGCCGCCCCGCAGGCGGATGTGTTCAACCAGGGCAAGCAGCTCTGGCTGGAGCTGGAGAACCATCTGCTCGACCATGCCGCCCGGTCCGGCCACAGGCTCACCGTCCTCACCGGGCCCGTGCTGCACGACTCCGACCCGCCGTACCGGGGCGTACAAGTCCCGATGCGCTTCTGGAAGGTGGCGGTGTTCCTCCGGGACGGCGCCCTGGCGGCGACGGCGTACGTCCTCGACCAGAGCCCGGACCTGGCCCGGGAGGCCGACCGGGCCCTGGCCGGCGCCACGCCGGGAGCGCCACCGCCGCTGGGCGCCTTCCGGACGTTCCAGGTGCCCGTGAAGGATGTCGTCGAGCTCACCTCGCTGAACCTGGGCCCCCTTCCCGCCGCCGATCTGATGCCCGTCGTACGTGCCCCGGGGGAACGCTGGAAACGGCTCGAATCCCTTGACGACATCGTGCTGCGGCGCAGCTGAACGACGTCACGCGGGCCTCCGCCCGGCACCACCGCGGAGCCGGCACCGGCCCGTAGCGTGCCGGACGCTCCGCCGCCGCGCCGGGCGGAGGTCCGCTTCGCGGGGGCCGTGCGGCGGTGCCGTCCGCGGGCCGGGCCTACTTCTTGACGAATTCGGTGGTGTAGGTCTTCTTCAGATCCACCGTGGCGTTCTTGAGGTTGGGGTTGAAGGCCTTCAGGACGCGTTCGACGGTCGCGGGCCCGTCGGCCGGCATCACCCCGTCCTTGGTGAACATCGGCAGGGTGTCCTTGATCGACCGGGCATACAGCTCCTTGCCGCCCTGGGCGTAGTCGGCCGGCATCTTCGCGGCGATCTGCTCGGCGGTGTGCGTGGACATCCAGGTGAGGGTCTTCACGAAGGCGCGGGCCAGCTTCCGTACGGTGTCCTTGTGGCTGTTCACCCAGTCGGTGTTCATGTAGAGGCTGGACGAGGGGTATGCGCCGCCGAGCGCCTTTTTCGAGCCTTCGGGGGTCCGCATGTCGATGAGGACCTTGCCGAGCTTCTTGTCCAGGATCTGCGCGACCGTCGGATCCGTCGTCATCCCGCCCTGGATCGAGCCCTGCTCAAGGGCCGACGTGAAGGTCTGGCCGGCGCCGACCGCCACCGGGGTGAACTCGTTCGTCTGCACACCGTTCTTCACCGCGAGGTATTTGGTCAGGAAGTCGGTGGAGGAGCCGAGGCCGGTGACGCCGAGCTTCTTGCCCTTGAAGTCCTTGGCCGAGGTGAGGTCGCCCGCCGCCTTGTCGGAGACGACTTCGACCTCACCGGGAGCGTGTGCGAACTGCACCACCGATTCCACCTGCTTGCCCTTGGCCTGCAGATCGAGGGTGTGGTCGTAGAAGCCGACGACGCCCTGTACGTCGCCGGAGACCAGCGAGGTGGTGGCCTGCACACCGGCCGGTTCGGTCAGCAACGTGACGTGGACGCCTTCGTCCTCGAAGTAGCCGAGCTGCTGGGTGAGTCTCGCGGGCAGATAGATGACCTTGTCGAGGCCGCCCACCATGATCTTGATCTTGCCGTTCGTGCCGTCCGGGCCGGCTGCCGGGGAGCCGCAGGCGGTGAGGCCGGTCAGCGCGAGGGTGGCGGCGGCCACGGCGGCCGGGATCTTCAGCGGGGTACGCATGGTCACGTCCTTGTGAGGCGGAGCAGGGTCGGTAGGGCGGGGTTCAGCGGCCGTCGCCGGCGTCGGCCGGCTTCCAGCGGAAGAGCCGCCGTTCGAGGAAGGCCAGCAGCCCTTCGGCGAGCAGGGCGACGACGGCGAGGATCACCATGGCGGCGTACACACCGGCCGCGTTGAAGGTGCCCTGAGAGGCCGCGACCAGCAGGCCGAGGCCCTTGGTCGCCCCGATGTACTCGCCGACGATCGCGCCGATCAGCGCGAAGCCGAAGCTGACATGCAGGCTGGTGAAGATCCACGAGGTGGCGGAGGGGATCACCACCTGCAGGGTCACCTGGCGGTTGCTCGCGCCGAGAATGCGGGAGTTGGCGACCAGGTTGCGGTCGACCTCCCGGGCGCCCTGGAAGGCGTTGAAGAAGACCGGGAAGAAGACGAGGACGACGGCGGAGGCGACCTTGGAGGCCGGTCCGAGGCCGAACCAGATGAGGAAGATGGGGGCCAGGACGATCCGCGGCAGCGCGTTGAGCACCTTGATGTACGGGCCCAGCACATCGGCCAGGAAGCGGACCCGGCCGAGCGCGATCCCCAGCACCACACCGCCGATGACGCCGATGATCCAGCCGAGGAGTGCTTCGTAGAGCGTGTACCAGATCTGCTCCCACAGCGAACCCTGCGGGGTGCCGTGCAGCGCCCACTGGGCCGTCTGGTCCCAGATCTTCGAGGGCATCGAGAAGTTGAAGGGGTCGATGACGGCGGCGCGGGCGAGCCACTCCCACAGTCCGATCAGCCCGACCAGCAGCGCTACCCGGGTGCCGAGGACCAGGAGCTTGTGGTTGCGCGCGGCGCGCGCCCTGGCCTGCGAGCGTTCCGTACGGCCCGTCCCGGCCGGGGACGTGACCGGGATCGTGGTCTCAGGCGGCATCTGCGGCACCCCTCTCGCGGGTGATCCGGACCTCTTCGCCGAGCGAGGACCAGATCTCCCGGTAGATCTCGATGAACCGCGGCTCCAGCCGGATCGACTCGACCCTGCGGGGGCGCGGCAGATCGATCGCGAAGACCTCCTTGACGGTGGCCGGACCGGCGGTCATGACCACGACCTTGTCGGCCAGGGCGATGGATTCCTCCAGGTCGTGGGTGACGAACACGACGGAGGCGCCGGTCCCCGACCACAGCTCCAGCAGCTCGTCCGACATCAGCGCCCGGGTCTGCACGTCGAGGGCGGAGAACGGCTCGTCCATCAGCAGGAGTTCGGGGTCGTTGACGAAGGTCGCGGCGAGGGCGACGCGTTTGCGCTGTCCGCCGGAGAGCTGGTGCGGATAGCGGTCCTCGAAGGCCGCCAGCCCCACCCGGGCGAGCCATTCCCGCGCCCGCTGTCTGGCCTCGGCCTTCGGTACGCCGCGGAAGCGGGGGCCCGCCATCACGTTGGACAGCACGGTGCGCCAGGGGAACACCGCGTCCTGCTGGAAGACGAACCCGATCTTGTCCCCGATGCCCCTGACCGGCTCGCCGGCGACCAGCACCTCGCCTTCCGTGGGCTCTTCCAAGCCGCTGACCAGGGTCAGCGTGGTGGACTTACCGCACCCGGTGGGGCCGACCACCGCGACGAACTCACCGCGTTCGACGACCAGATCCAGATCCCGGACGGCGGTGTGCAGCGCCCCCGAGGGGGTCCGGAATGCCTTGCTCGTACCCCGCAGTTCGATCGCGGGGCTCGTATTGCTGTTCATGGCTCGGGAGGCTAGGAGTGATCGGGGCCGCAGCGGCAGCCTTGTGGGCGCAAGCCACCTTTCTGCGCGCAAACCCTGTTGTGTTCATTTTGCTCACGCTAGAACGGCTAAGTCCTCACCAGGGGGTGCGCGTTCGCTCACGCACGGCTTACGGTGCGGTCGCCGTGCGATGAAAATGGAAGATTCGGTTCCGCAAAGGTGCGGGGCCGGAGACAAGGGAGACCGCATGCGGATCCGCTGGCCCCGACGGGTCTTTGCGCAGGTGCTGACCGCGCAAGTGACCCTCACCACCGGGGTCATGGTGCTCGCCACCAGCCTGTTCCTCGCCCCGCTCAGCTCCGAGCTGGACGACCAGGCGATGCGCCGGGCGCTGTCCATCGCCCAGACCACCGCCGCGGACCCGGACCTCGCCCGCGAGCTGATCACCACCCGGCCGACGGTGCACGGGCCGGTACAGGCCGACGCGGAGCGGATCCGCAGCGCGACCGGGGCGCTGTACGTCGTCGTGCTGGACACCCACGGAGTGCGCTGGTCACACACCAACACCGACGAGATCGGGCGGCATGTCTCCACCGACCCCAGCCGGACCCTTGCCGGGCGGCAGGTGCGGCAGATCGACACCGGCACGCTGGGTCGCTCGGCCCGCGCCAAGGTGCCGCTGCGCGACGGCCACGGCCGGATCGTCGGTGCCGTGTCGGTCGGTATCGCCTACGACAGCGTCCGCGGGCGGCTGTTCGGCACCATCCCCGGGCTGCTGCGGTACGCGGGCGCGGCGCTGGCCGTCGGCGTGCTGGCCGCGGTCGCGCTCTCCCGGCGGCTGCGACGCCGTACGCACGGAGTGGCGTTCGCGGATATCTCCGCGCTGCTCGACGAGCGGGAGGCGATGCTGCACGGCATCCGTGAGGGCGTCGTCGCCTTCGACCGGCGCGGCCGGATCCGGCTGGTCAACGACGAGGCCGCGCGGCTGCTGGCCCTGGATGCGCGGGCCACGGGCCGGGCCTTGGACGAGGTGCTGCCGCCGGGCCGGACCACGGATGTGCTGGCCGGGCGGGTGGACGGCACGGATCTGCTGGCCGTCAGCGGCGGCCGGGTGCTGGTCGCCAACCGGATGCCGACGCAGGACGGCGGAGCGGTGGTGACCCTGCGGGACCGCACCGAGCTGGAGCTGCTCGGCCGCGAACTGGACAGCACCCAGGGGCTGCTGGACGCGCTGCGGGCCCAGGACCACGAGCATGCCAATCAGCTGCACACCCTGCGCGGGCTGCTGGAACTGGGCCGGCACGACAAGGCGGTGGAGTTCGTCAGCGAAGTGGCCAGTGCGCAGCGGGCGTCCGCGGAGCAGATCGCGGAGCGGGTGCACGATCCGCTGCTCTCCGCGCTGCTCGTCGGCAAGGCGGCCATCGCGGCCGAGCGCGGGGTGTCGCTGCGGGTGTCGGCCGCGACGCTGCTGCCCGACGCGGTGGTCGACCCGCGCGACCTGGTGACCGTGCTGGGCAATCTCATCGACAATGCGCTGGACGCCACTGCCGAGCGCCGCTGCGACGAGCCGTTCGTCGAGGTGGAACTGCGGGCCGAGCGCACCACGGCCGTGCTGCGGGTCTCGGACACGGGGCCGGGGGTGCCGCCGCAGCTACGGGAGCAGATCTTCGCCGAGGGCTGGTCCACCAAGGCCGCCCCGCCCGCCGCCGAGGGCTGGTCCACCGAGGCCGCGCCGCCCTCGCCCGGGGCCCGGCCGTCCGCGCGCCCGGTGGCCTTCCACCGCGGCCGGGGCATCGGCCTGGCGCTGGTGCGCCGGCTCTCCGAGCGCTACGGCGGGATGGCCCGGGTGACCGCCCGCGCGGGCGGCGGCGCGGTCTTCACCGTCGTCCTCCCCGAGGCGCTCGCCGGGCAGGACGACTCCCCCGGGCGTCAGCTCACGGCCGCGGGAGAAGCACGGTGACGGACGCACACGGGAGAAGCACGGTGACGGACGCACCACCGGTGCAGGGAGGACCACGGTGACAGACGTACGACGACGGCCACAGCGCCCCGCGCGAGCCGTGCCGCACGGGCGAAGACCCCTGGTGAGCGGAGCGGCACGATGATCGATGTCCTGGTCGTGGACGATGACTTCCACGTCGCCGAGATCAATGCCGCGTATGTGTCGCAGGTATCCGGCTTCCGGGTCGCCGGCCGCGCCCACACTGCCGCCCAGGCGTTGGCCACCCTGGAGCGCACCCCTGTCGATCTGGTCCTGCTGGACCACTATCTGCCCGACGAAACGGGCCTGGCGCTGATGCGGCGGCTGCGGCAGCTCGGCCACCGTACCGACGTGATCATGGTGACGGCGGCCCGTGATGTCGCCACGGTCCAGGATGCGATGCGCTGTGGTGCGCTGCAGTATCTCGTCAAGCCGTTCGGCTTCTCCGGGCTGCGCGCCAAACTCGACGGCTATGCGGCGCTGCGCCGGACAGTGGAGGGGGTGGGCGGCCGCGGCGAGGCCGGCCAGGAACAGGTGGACCGGATCTTCGGTGCCTTCCGGACCACCGACTCCCCGCACACGGAGCTCCCCAAGGGTCACTCGGCGGCGACCGTCGATCTGATCCGCCGGGTCCTGGGCGCGGCCGGGCAGCCGCTGTCCGCCCACGAGGTCGCCGCACGCGCCGGCGTCAGCCGCTCCACCGCCCAGCGCTATCTGAAACACCTCGAACGCAGCGGCCACATCACCCTGACCCTGAAATACGGGGACACCGGACGCCCCGAACACCGCTACCGCTGGGCGAGCACCCACTGAGCGCGCCCACCGACCGGACCTCCGCGCACCGGCCCGAACGGCCGGAGCCCGCCGGCCCGCACGCCACCGCGATCCGCAGGCCGGCTGCTTCCGTGGGCCCGGCGGGAGTGTGGCGACGGTGTGGGGCGCTCCGGGACCGGGACCCGGCCGGGTCCCCAAGCGGTCCACCGCAGGTCCGGGACCAGGTCGAAGTCCGGCCCCGACGAAATCACCCGCGCCCCACCCCTTGACAGCTCCCCCGGCCGGAACCGACGATCCCCGGGTGAACCTGTCAGACAGCCAGACAGCTGGCGATGTGCCCCGGCGGATCAGCGCGATGGAAGCGGTCCTGCACCACTTGCGCGGCGCCATCGAGCGGGGCGACTACGCGGTCGGGGACAAGCTCCCCTCCGAGGCGGAGCTCTGCCGGCGGCTGGAGGTGAGCAGACCCGTACTCCGGGAGGCGCTGCGCGCGCTCCAGACGATGGGGCTGACGGTCTCGCGCACCGGCAAGGGCACCTTCGTCGTCTCCGGCGGGGCGGTGGCGGACCCGACCTTCGGTGACTACGCGGCGAGCGACCTGCTGGAAGTGCGCCGGCATGTGGAGATCCCGGTGGCCGGGTACGCGGCGGTGCGCCGTACGCCGGAGGACCTCGACCAGCTGGCCCATCTGCTGGAGCGGATGGAGCGGGAGACCGACACCACCGCATGGGTGGCGATGGACTCCCTCTTCCATCTCGCCGTTGCCCAGGCGGCCCGCAATCCGGTCTTCCGCCGGGTCATCGAGGAGATCCGCGATGCGCTGGCCCGCCAGTCGGCGTTCCTCAATGAGCTCGGGGGCCGGCGCGAGCAGTCGAACCGGGAACACCGGGCGATCGTCGAGGCACTCGTCGACAGCTCCGAGCACGACGCGGTGGAAGCCATGACGCACCACCTCGCACGCGTCGAGACGACGCTGACCACCATCGTGCGGCCGCAGCGCCGCACGGCCCCCTCCACGGAGGACGAGGAGCGCGCGTGAGCAGGCGTTCCCTCCGAACCCACCAGGCCCACCAAACCCACCGAACCCACCGAACCCACCAACAGCACCGAAAGTACCGAGAACTGATCATGAGTCAGAGCACCACCGTGCCGCCGCACCACGCCGGAGGCGAACCGCCCGCGGTCCGCGAACCGGCCCACGTCCCCGTCGCCCATGTGGTGCGCGGAGGACTCGTCGAGGGCGTCCACCACGGCTCGGTCGTGGTGCTGGCGGCCGACGGGAGCGTGGCATTCCAGGCGGGCGACATCGAGGCCGCGTGCTACCCGCGCTCGGCGCTCAAGCCGGTCCAGGCGGTCGGTCTGCTGCGCGCGGGACTGCCGCCGCTGGACGACGAGGCACTGGCCCTCGTCGCGGCCAGCCACTCCGGTGAGGAACGGCAGCTGGCCACCGCCCGGCGCATCCTGGCCACCGCCGGACTGAGCGAGGACGCACTGCGCAATGTCCCCGATCTGCCGTACGACCCCGTCGTACGGGACGCATGGCTCCGCCGCGGTCTGGGGCCCACCCGCCTCGCACAGAACTGCTCGGGCAAGCACGCCGCCATGCTGCTGACGGTCCACTCCCGGGGCTGGTCTCCGGACGACTACCTCGACCCCGGGCATCCGTTGCAGCGGGAGCTGGCCGCGACCGTGGAGGACCTCACCGGCCAGGCCATCGCCCGGGTCACGGTCGACGGCTGCGGCGCCCCGCTGTTCTCGGTGTCGCTGCACGGTCTGACCCGGGCCGCGGCCCGGCTGGCGACGGCCGCCCCCGGCACCGGCGAGGGCCGGGTCGCACACGCCATGCGTACGTACCCCGAGATGGTCTCCGGCAGCGGCCGGGACGTGGCCCGTCTGGTGCGGGCGGTGCCCGGCCTGCTCGCCAAGGACGGCTTCGAGGGGGTGCAGATCGCGGCGCTGCCGGACGGACGGGCCGTCGGCGTGAAGATAGCCGACGGCGCCGACCGCGCCCGGATGCCGGTCACGGCGGCGGCCCTGGCCCACTGCGGAGTCGACCCCGGCGTTCTCGCCGCCTTCGCCGCCACACCCGTCATCGGCGGCGGCGCACCGGTCGGGACGCTTCGGGCGACGGATGCACTGACCCCGCAGGGCATCTGACGCCACGTCACCTCACTTCACGGACCCGCCCCTGCGCCCTGCACCCCGCCCCTCTCCCCCACCCTCGCAAAGGACCACCTGCACCATGACTGCCGCCGGCCACCGCCGCGAACACGATCTCCTCGGCGACCGCGAGATACCCGCCGACGCCTACTGGGGCGTGCACACCCTGCGCGCCGTGGAGAACTTCCCCATCACCGGTACGCCGATCTCCGCCTACCCGCACCTGATCGATGCGCTCGCCGCCGTCAAGGAGGCCGCGGCCCGCGCCAACGAAGACCTCGGGCTGCTCGACCGGGACCGGGCCGATGCCATCGCCGCCGCCTGCCGCGAGATCCGGACCGGCGGGCGGCTGCACGACCAGTTCATCGTCGATGTCATCCAGGGCGGTGCCGGTACCTCGACGAACATGAACGCCAACGAGGTGATCGCCAACCGGGCGCTGGAGATCCTGGGCCATGCCAAGGGCGACCACGGCCGTCTGCACCCCAACGAGCACGTCAACCTCAGCCAGTCCACTAACGATGTCTACCCGACGGCCGTGAACGTCGCCACGATCATCGCCGTACGGGAACTGCTCGACTCGATGACCGTGCTGCGGGAGGCCTTCGCCGCCAAGGCCGAGGAGTTCCGCGACGTCCTCAAGATGGGGCGCACCCAGCTCCAGGACGCCGTGCCGATGACCCTGGGCCAGGAATTCTCGGCGTACGCGGTGATGCTGGAGGAGGACCAGAGCCGGCTGGCGGAGGCCGTTCTGCTCATCCACGAGATCAATCTCGGTGCCACCGCCATCGGCACCGGGCTCAACGCCCCCCAGGGCTATGCCGAAGCGGCCCGCAGGCATCTGGCCGCCCTCACCGGCCTGCCGCTGGTCACCGCCGCCCACCTCGTCGAGGCCACCCAGGACTGCGGGGCGTTCGTTCATCTGTCGGGTGTCCTCAAGCGCGTCGCGGTCAAGCTCTCCAAGAGCTGCAACGATCTGCGGCTGCTCTCCTCCGGACCGCGCGCGGGCCTCGCGGAGATCAATCTGCCGCCGGTACAGGCCGGTTCGAGCATCATGCCCGGCAAGGTCAACCCGGTGATCCCCGAGGTCGTCAATCAGGTCGCCTTCGAGGTCATCGGCAACGACGTCACCATCACCATGGCCGCCGAGGCGGGCCAGCTCCAGCTCAACGCCTTCGAGCCGGTGATCCTGCACTCCCTCTCGGAGAGCATCACCCACCTCGGGGCCGCCTGCCGCACCCTCGCCGAGCGCTGTGTCGCGGGCATCACCGCCAACACCGAGACGCTGCGCGCGAGTGTGGAGAACTCCATCGGACTGGTCACCGCCCTCAACCCGCACATCGGCTACACCGCCGCCACCGCGATCGCCCAGGAGGCACTGGCCACCGGACGCGGCGTCGCCGAACTGGTCCTGGAGCAGGGGCTGCTGCCGGCCGACCGGCTCGCGGCCCTGCTGCGCCCGGAGGAGATCGCCGGCACGGGCGGTGAGGTGATCACCGCCTGAGTCCCCGCTGTACGGGCCGCAGGCCGCCTTCGTCGCCGAGCGGTTCACCCCTCGGCCGCGCTGCACCGGCTCCCCGCCGCCGTACACGCCGGCCGGGGTGATCGGCGGGGCCGTCGCACCGCTGCTGTTCACCGCGCTGCCGGGTTCGTCCGGCAGCCGGCTGCCACGGGCGCCGTGCCTGCCCGGTCCGCCGTGATCACCTTCGTGGACGTGCTGCCGGGGCGGGATCCCGCGCACGATGGGCAGGAGGAGTACACCCGCCTGGCGACCGCCGCCGGGAAGCGGGCAGGCAGGATGGCCTCGGACGCCGGCCCGGCCCGCCCGGCGTCCGAGGCGAGCCGGGCCGGCACCAGGTCCCGGAGCAACCGACCGGCACGAGAGAAGAGAGATCCGTATGCGCATCGCGCTGTGCCAGATGACGGCATCGACCGATCCGAAGGAGAACCTCAGGGACGTCCAGGACCAGGTCCGTCGCGCGGGGCGCGAGGGGGCCCGGCTGGCGGTCCTTCCCGAGGCGGCCATGGTGCGGTTCGGGGTACCGCTCGCGCCGGTGGCCGAACCCCTGGACGGGCCATGGGCCGAGGGCGTACGAGCGGTTGCCCGGGAGACCGGGGTGACGGTGGTGGCGGGCATGTTCACCCCCGCGCCCGACGGGCGGGTGGCCAATACCCTGCTCGCCACGGGACCCGGGGTCGAGGAGTCCTACGACAAGATCCATCTGTATGACGCGTTCGGGTTCCGGGAGTCCGACACGGTCGCCCCGGGTGCCCGGCGGGTGGTGACCATCGAGGTCGACGGCGTCCGGGTGGGGCTGGCCACGTGTTACGACCTGCGGTTCCCCGAACTGTTCCGGGCGCACGCGGACGCCGGGGCGACGGTCTCCGTACTGCCCGCCTCCTGGGGCGCGGGGCCGGGCAAGCGCGCGCAGTGGGACCTGCTGGTGCGGGCCCGTGCCCTGGACGCGACGGTCTGGCTGGCAGCCGTGGGCCAGGCCGCCCCGGATCCGCAGGCCGATCCCGAGGCACCCACCAAGGCGCCCAACGGTGTCGGGCACAGCGCGCTGATCGGCCCCGACGGAACCGTCCGCGCTCAGCTGGGCGGCACGGCGGACCTGCTGGTCGGGGACGTGGACGCCGAGGAGGCCGAGCGGGTACGGCGGGCCGTGGCGGTGCTGGACAACCGGCGGCTGTAGGCGCCCCGGGGCCGCGGCCGACGGGTCAGGCGGCCAGGAGGATGCGCCGGGTCGCCCGGAGGTGGCTCGCGGCCCGGCCGCACGGGCGGCCGGGCCGCGGTGCGGCAGACCGAAGCCGCTCACACATCGGTACGGATCAGCACCTCCAGGGTGCGCGGGCCGTGCACGCCCTCCACCCGCTCCAGCTCGATGTCGGAGGTGGCCGAGGGACCACTGATCAGTGTGGTCGGGTGCTCCGGCAGGAGCCGTGCCACCGCCTCCGGGACGCCGGTCTGCACCGACGACAGGTCGACGACACACACATGCAGGTCGGGGACGAGCGTCAGCGCGCGCCGCCCCTGGTCCGCCGCGGCACCGTCCAGGAAGATCGTGCCGGTCTCGGCGCAGCTGACGGCGGAGGCCGTCACCACCCCGTCCAGCGCGTCGAGACGGGGCCCCGGAACGGCTGGGGAGTCGGTGCGGATCTCCCCGTCGTACGCGGCCAGCCAGGCCGGGTCGAGCCCCGGAGGTACGCCGATCCGCCGTGCCCCGCGCGCCTGGAGCACCTCGGCGATCACCGTCGCGGTGGTGCCGGCCGTGCAGGTGCGCACCTGCGCCTTGTAGTCGACGAGCCGGTCGGTGAAGAGGGCGAGCCGCTCCCCGTCGGCCAGGACGCGGCCGGTGCGGTAGGCGCGGGGGACGGTCACCTCGGGCCGGTCGGAGCGGGCCAGTGCGTCCTGGACGCGTCGGAGCACCGTCTCACGTGCGGTCGCGGTCACTGTGCCTCCTGCGGATCGTCGTCGGTGTGCCGTGCGCCTTCCTCCGCCGCCGCCCGCATCGTGGCCGCGCCCTCGGCGGAGGCGAGCCAGGAGCGGAAGGACTGCGGGGGCGGGGCGGGGGTGTCACGGCTGTCGCTCCAGCCCCGGAACGGCGGCGGCAGATGGGAGAACGTGCCGTCCCGCCCCGCCAGTACGCGCCCGAGCCCCGCCGCCTTCTGTGCGGCCGTGAACAGCTTCGGCCGCTTCATGACGGTGGCCGCGGCCTTCATCGCCAGCTTCTCCGCGGTCGTGCCGGACTGTTCGGTGTGCTGGTGCCGCAGCTCCACCAGCAGCGACGGAATGTCGATCTTCACCGGGCAGGCGTCGAAGCAGGCTCCGCACAGGCTGGAGGCGTACGGAAGTGAGCTGTTGGGGTCGTCCTTGGCGGCGTGCATCCCGGCGAGCTGCGGGGTGAGCACCGCGCCGATCGGGCCGGGGTAGGTCGATCCGTAGGCGTGGCCGCCGGTCCGCTCGTACACCGGGCAGACATTGAGGCAGGCCGAGCAGCGGATGCAATTGAGCGCCTCGCGCCCGATCGTGTCGGCGAGCGCCGCGGTACGCCCGTTGTCGAGCAGTACGAGGTGGAACTCCTGCGGACCGTCGTCCGGCGTCACGCCCGTCCACAGCGAGGTGTACGGGTTCATCCGCTCACCGGTCGAGGAGCGCGGGAGCAGCTGGAGGAAGACTTCCAGGTCCTGGAAGCGCGGCAGGACCTTCTCGATGCCCATGACGGTGATCAGCGTCTCGGGCAGGGTCAGGCACATCCTGCCGTTGCCCTCGGACTCGACCACCGACAGGGTGCCGGTCTCGGCGATCCCGAAGTTGGCGCCGGATATCGCCACCTTGGCCGTCATGAACTTCTCACGCAGGTACGCGCGTGCCGCGGCGGCCAGGTCGGCGGGGTCGGTGCCCAGCGCGGGGTCGACGCCGGGGATCCGGCGGAGGAAGATCTCCCGGATTTCCTCGCGGTTGCGGTGAATCGCGGGGACCAGGATGTGCGACGGCCGGTCATCGGCGAGCTGCACGATCAGCTCGGCCAGGTCGGTTTCCAGGGCGGTGATCCCCTGGCTCTCCAGGTGCTCGTTGAGGCCGGTCTCCTGGGTGGCCATCGACTTGACCTTGAGGACCTCTTCGCTGCCGGTCCGCTTGACCAGCCGGGCGACGATCTCGTTGGCCTCGACGCCGTCGCGCGCCCAGTGGACCGTGCCGCCGTGCTCGGTGACCTTCCGCTCCAACTGCTCCAGCAGCTCGGGCAGCCGGTTCATGGTGTCGGTCTTGATCGCCGAGCCGGCGTCGCGCAGTTGCTCCCAGTCGGGCAGTTCACCGGTGACGTCCAGGCGCTTGGCGCGGATGGAGTGGGTGGCCTTGCCCAGGTTACGGCGCAACTGCTCGTTGCCCAGCTCGTCGTGGGCGGCCTTGGGGAAGGTGCGCTCGCCCCGCAGATGGCCCGTCCCGTACGGGGAGCGCGGGGGGACGGCGGGCATACCGAGGAAGGTGCCGCTCGTCGAGGGGCCGGTCGGAAAGCTCATCGGGCGGCCTCCGTCAGGGCATACGGCGCGGTGCGGGTGGAAGCGAGGATCTGTGCCAGGTGCAGTGTCCGGGTACCGGACTTGATGCGCGAGAGACCTCCGCCGATGTGCATCAGACAGGACGAGTCGCCCGCTGTGCACACCTCGGCGCCGGTGCCGGTGATGTGGGCCGTCTTGTCCCGCAGCATCGCGGAGGACGTGCCGGCGTTCTTGACCGCGAAGGTGCCGCCGAAGCCGCAGCACGCGTCGGCCTCGGGAAGTTCCACCAGGTCGATGCCCTCGACGGCGCGCAGCAGCCGCAGTGGCTTCTCGCCGACCCGCAGCATCCGCAGGGAATGGCAAGTGGGGTGGTAGGTCACCCGGTGGGGGAAGTACGCGCCGACGTCGGTCGCGTCGAGCACGTCGACGAGGAACTCGGACAGCTCGTACGTCTTGGTCTTCACGGTGGCGACCCCGGCGCGCAGCGCGGCGTCCCCGTACCGTGCGGCGACGATCTCGTGCTGATGGCGGACCGAGCCCGCACACGACCCTGACGGCATCACCACCGCCTCGATCGACGGGTCGCCGAACTGCTCGGCGAAGTTCCGGACCAGCGGCACCGGCTCTCGCTGATAGCCGGTGTTGACGTGCATCTGGCCACAGCAGGTCTGCTGCTGCGGGAACACCACGTCATGGCCCATCCGGGCCAGCAGGACCGCGGTGGATTTCACCGCTTCCGGGAAGAGCGTGTCTCCCAGGCAGGTGGCGAAGAGTGCGATGCGCATTGAACCTCCCTCGCGCTTATGGTCCGACCATACTCGTTACGGACCGAAGAGAAAAGTAAGAGCGAAGTTTGGTCCGACCTTATTGACATGCGACATCTTCAATGGACTACTGAGGGCCGATTCTCAGCCACCGGGCACGCCGCTCTCGCCGGGGACGGGACCTTCCGACCGGCCGGACGGCGCGCAGAACTCGATGAGGAGCACTCCGTGGCCACCACCTCACCCGCCGTCCTGGCGGCGGCCTACACCCCTGACGTGGCCGCCGTCGGGGACAGCCTCACCGCCACCGCGCTACTGGGCCTGGTCCCCCTGGCGACCTTCTTCGTGCTGCTGATGGCGGCCCGGCGCTCCGCGCTGCACTCCGCCCTCGGCGCCCTGCTGGCCGCGCTGCTGGTGGCGGTCCTCGGCTACGGGATGCCGCTGCGGCTGGGCGTCCTGTCCGCCACCCAGGGTCTGGCCTTCGGTCTCTTCCCCGTGATGCTGATCGTCGTGTCGGCGATCTGGTTCTACGAACTCACCGTGGTCAGCAACCGCTTCGAGGATCTGCGCCGCTCGTTCAACTCCGTCGGCCGCGGTGATCTGCGCGTCCAGGCCATGCTCATCGCGTTCTGCTTCGGCGGACTCCTCGAAGCCCTCGCCGGGTTCGGCGCCCCCGTCGCGATCACCGCCGCCATGCTGATGGCGCTCGGGCTGCCGCGGCTCACCTCGGCCGTGACCGTCCTGGTCGCCAACACCGCACCCGTCGCCTTCGGCGCCATGGCCATCCCGATCACCACCGCGGGCACCCTCACCGGCATACCGGCCGAGGACCTCGCCGGCGTGATCGGCCGCCAGAGCCCGCTGCTCGCGCTCTTCGTCCCGCAGCTTCTGCTCTTCCTCGTCGACGGACTGCGCGGACTGCGGCAGCTGTGGCCCGTCGCCCTGGTCACCGGATCCGTGTTCGCGCTCGCCCAGTTCTGGTGCTCGGCCCACTTCGCGTACGAGCTCACCGATGTCGTCGCCGCGCTCGCCGGTTTCGGCGCCGCCGTGGTCATGCTGCGCTTCTGGTCCCCCACGACGCCGGACGAGCAGCGCTCCCGGGTCGAGGCCGAATCGCTCACCGGCCGCCGCGTCTGTCTTGCCGTCCTGCCGTACCTCCTGGTGATCACGGTCTTCGCGCTCGCCAAGCTCCACGTCGGCGGACTCGACATGCCCAAGCTGCTCGGCGCCCTCACCCTCCAGCTCAACTGGCCGGGCCTGTACGGCAATCTCCTGGCCGCCGACGGCTCCCCCGCGGGCAGCGCGGTCTACAAACTGGAGGTCCTGGGCAATCCCGGCACCCTGCTCCTCCTCTCCGGCCTCCTCGTGATGCTGATCTACAGCCGCGCAAAGGACTCCGACCGCTTCCCGATGACCGCCCGCACGGGCCTGTCCTGCGCCGGGCGCACCGTGCGGAACATGCGGATCGCCATCGCCACGGTCGCCACCGTGCTGGCACTGAGCTATGTCATGAACCAGTCGGGACAGACCCTCGCCATCGGCACCTGGCTCGCCGCCACCGGCAGGTTCTTCGCCGTGCTGTCCCCGGTCCTCGGTTGGCTCGGCACCGCCGTCACCGGCTCGGACACCTCGTCGAACGCGCTGTTCGCCACGCTCCAGCAGACCGCGGGAAAGGTCGCGGGCATCGACCCGACCCTGCTCGTGGCCGCCAACACCACCGGCGGTGTCGTCGGCAAACTCATCAGCCCACAGAACCTGACCATCGCGGCGACCGCGGTTCAGCAGCCCGGCACCGAGCGCATCCTGCTGCGCAAGGCCGCCGGATACAGCGTCGCGATGCTGGCGGTCCTGTGCGTCCTGGTCGCTCTGCAGTCGCTTCCGGTGCTGTCCTGGATGCTGCCGTAGAGGAACGGGGGCGGGGGCGGGGGCCGGCCCGCCCCGCCCTCGTGCCGGTCCTGACGCGGTTTCCGCCTACCGGTCCTGGGACCCGGCGCCGCCGACCCGGCCTTCCCGGCCCGCCTCGTCCGCGTCGCCTGCCCGGTACGTCCGGTCCGCCTGATCGGCCTGATCCGCCTCGGGCTTCTCGTCGACCAACGTGCCGTGGAAGCCACGGATATGCGCCTCGACCAGGTCGGCGGCCTTCGCGCCCTTACCCGCACGCACCAGACGCAGCAGCTCGGTGTGCTCGGCGTTCAGGGCACCCGCCGTGGCCGGCCAGTCCTCCGCCGTCTCCAGCGCCCGCAGGATCAGCGGACGCACCGACTCCCGTACGGCCGAGGTGAGGGTGGAGGTGAGCTGATTGCCCGAGCTACGGGCGAGGGCGACATGGAACCGGGTGTCCAGGTCGTTGAAATCGGCGACTCCCACCTCGGGCTCCTGCATGCGCACCAGGAGCGCTTCGGCCTCGTCGAGGTCCGCCGCCGGAGCGCGCTCCGCGGCCGCCTCGAAGCTGGAACGCTCCAGCACCACCCGTGCCTCCAGGATGTCCTGCAGGCGGTAGCTCCCCAGAGCGAAGTGCAGACGCAAGAGCCGGCCCAGTGCGTCGTCCGGGTTCCGTACGATCCGCGCCCCCGCGTCCGGCCCACGGCCCGCCTGTGCGACCAGCACCCCGATGGTCTCCAGCACCCGCAGCGCCTCGCGCAGCGCGGACCGGCTGACGCCGAGTACCGGTGCCAGCTCGCGCTCGGGCGGCAATCGGTCCCCGGCTTTGAGCTCTCCCGCGAGCACTCGCTCCTCGATGCGTTCGAGCACGAGCTCATGTGTGCGTGACTGCCGCACAGGTCGCCATTCGGCAGACATCCACCACTCCCCGGCTCGGCCCCGTGCTCCCTTGACAAAACTATGTCACACAGAGCGTGTGGTCGGACCATACGTGCCCGAGCTCAGGCCCCCGCTCCCCGGACGGGCCGGGGAACGCGCGCAGGCGGGACATGGCCGGGGCCGCTCCGGGGCCCCGGCCCGGCCGGGGCCGCCGGGCCGGTCCGGCCGCAGACCCCGGCCGGCCGGAACCGGACGATACGACTGTCAGCGGGCGGATCGGGCAGGCTCGCCCTCCAGGCAGTCGGTGACCCAGTGGTGGAAGGCGCCGATGTGGTGCTCGCTGGGTACCAGCACCCCTCCGGCGCGGTAGGCGCGAGAGCTCATGGCCGGCTGGGTGCGCTCGCAGGCGTCGAAGTCCTGGACGTTGACGCGGTGGAAGAGCTCGACGGACTTGGAGACGTCCGTGCCGGAGCCGACGACCTCGGGCAGATACAGCCAGTCGCATTCGACGACGGTGCGGTCGGGGGCCATCGGGAACATCCGGTGGACGATGACATGGTCCGGGACGAGGTTGACGAACACCTGCGGCCGGACGGTGATCGCGTAGTAGCGGCGGTCCTGGGTGTCGTCGAGGCCGGGGAGCCGGCCGAAGCCCTCGGTGCCGTCCACGGTGAAGCCGCCGGCCTCCTCGGCGAAGGCCGCGCCGTGGCCGACGTAGTACTGGGCGGCGAATCCGTCGGCGAACTCCGGGAGCACCTCGGTGAGTTCCGGATGGATGGTGCCGCAGTGGTAGCACTCCATGAAGTTCTCGATGATGAGCTTCCAGTTGGCGCGCACGTCATAGGTCAGGCGCCTGCCGAGGGCGAGTCCCTCGGTGCGGTAGCGGTCGAGACAGGCGGCGTCGCCCAGCCGCTCGACGGCCGCGCCGATCACGGTCTCCTCGAAGGACGGCGGTGCGTCGGCCAGGCAGACCCAGGCGTAGCCGAGCCACTCGCGGAGCGGGACGGTGACCAGACCGCGCTCGGTGCGGTCGATGTCCGGCATCTTCTGCAGGTTGGGAGCGGCCACCAGACGGCCGTCGAGGTCGTAGGTCCAGGCGTGGTACGGGCACTGGAGGTTGCGGCGGACCTCGCCGGACTCCTCGGTGCACAGCTGCGCGCCGCGGTGCCGGCAGATGTTGAGGAAGGCGCGCAGCTCGCCGCGGCGGTTGCGGGTGATCAGCACGCTCTCCCGGCCGATGCGGACCGTACGGAAGGCGCCGGGCTTGTCCAGATCGGCGCTGCGTACCGCGCAGAACCACAGCCGCTCGAAGATGTGTTCCTGTTCCTGGCGGAAGATTGCGGGGTCGGTGTAGTAGTGGCCGGCGAGGGTGGAGATCAGGCTCGGGGAGGCACCGGCCGCGGGCGTGGTGGACCCGGCCGGTGCGGACTCGGTGTGGGTGGTCGTCATGGCGGTCTCCTCAAGCGGCCGCGGCGGCGGGCCGGCGGGGGTCGAACAGCTCGATGGGGTGCGCGGTGGCGCCGGTCAGCGCGAGATCGGCGACGATCTCACCGACCACGGGGACGAACTTGAAGCCGTGTCCGGAGAATCCGCAGGCGACGGTCACGGTCTCCGGGTGTGCGGGGTGCCGGGTGATCACGAAGTGCTCGTCCGGGGTGTTGGAGTACATGCAGGTGGCGGCCTTGAGGAAGCGGCCGGGGAGGGCCGGGATGCGCGGCGCGACCTGGTCGGCCATGGCGCGTACCTCCTCGTCGTGCACGGCGCGCTCGATGGTCTCCGGTGTGCAGACGGTGCCCTTGCGGAAGAACGCGACCTTGGCGCCGCCGCCGGGTCCGTCGATCGACGGGAAGCCGTAGATCTGGACCCCCCGGTCGTCCTCCCAGACGTAGATCGGGTGCCGCTCGGGGACGAAGGGCGCGGTGCCGCCGTCGGGGGCGAACCAGTACATGACCTGCCGTTCGATGGTGAACGGCACGCCCAGGTCGGTGAGCAGTCCGGGCGCCCAGGCTCCCGGGCAGATCACCAACTGGCCCGCGGTGTAGGTGTTTTCGGAGGTGTGGACGCGGACCCCGCCACCGCCGGGCAGCTCCTCCCAGCGGGTGACCGGTTCCTCGAAGTGCAGCTCGGCGCCGTCCCGGCCGGCGAGCTGGAGATGCGCGGCGACCGTGTACTCCGGCCGGACCAGCCCGGCCCGCGCCTCGTACAGCGCGACCTCGTCGCCGGCGGGGGTGAGGGTCGGGAAGCGGCGGCGGATCTCCTTGGGGCCGAGCATCTCGTGCGGGAGGTCCCAGCGGCGGGCGGATTCCAGACTGCCGCGGACCGTACGGCTGTCGGGGCGGCCGACCATCACCCCGCCGCAGAGGGTGGCGATCCGGCGGCCGGTGTCCCGCTCCAGCTTCTCGTACAGCTCGTAGGAGCGCAGCAGCAGCGGTACATAGGCGGGGTCCTCGAAGTAGGACTGCCGGGTGATGCGGGAGCCGCCGTGGCTGGAGCCGCGGTGGTGCACCGGGCCGAACTTCTCCAGGCCCAGGACCCGGGCGCCGCGGGCGGCGAGATGGTGGGCGGCGGCGCTGCCCATGCCGCCGAGGCCGAGGACGATGACGTCGTAGGTGGGAGCCATGCGGTTGCTCCTTCTGCGTACGGAGGGCGGGCGGATCACCGGTGGAGCACCCGGCCCGCTACCTGCGGATACGCTCCATCTGCGGGTCGAAGAGGGGCTCTTGGGCGACGGTCGCGGGGATCTTCTCCCCGAAGTACTCGATGTGGACGGCGGTGCCGGGGGCCGCCGCACCGGCCGGCAGCCAGGCGTAGGCGATGCCCCGGCCGAGGGTGTAGCCGTAGGCGGCGGAGGTGACATAGCCGGCCGGGAGACCGAAGGGGGCACCTCCCGGTCGAGCGGAGTCGAGAGTGGGGGCATACACCGGTTCCTTGCCGAGGACGACGGCGCCGGGGTCGTCGAGGGTGAGGCAGACCAGCTTGCGCGCCGCGGTCTCCTCGCGGTGGCCCGCCAAGGCCTCCCGGCCGATGAAGTCGCCCTTGGCGGGGCGGACCGCGAAGCCGACACCGGCCTCGTACGGGGTGTGCTCGGTGGTCATGTCATGGCCCCAGGCGCGGTACCCCTTCTCCAGCCGGAGGCTGTTGAAGGCGCTGCGCCCGGCGGCGATCACCCCGTGCTCCCGGCCCGCCTCCCAGAGCGTGTCCCACAGGCGCAGGCCCAGGTCGGCGGTGGTGTACAGCTCCCAGCCGAGCTCGCCGACATAGCTCAGGCGCATCGCGGTGACCGGGACGTGGCCGAGGTAGGTCTGCTTGGCCCGGAAATAGCCGAAGGCCTGGTGGGAGAAGTCGTCGCGGGTGAGGGGCTGGACGAGGTCGCGGGCGAGCGGGCCCCAGACGCCGATGCAGCAGGTACCGGAGGTGATGTCGCGCACCTGGACATCGTCCGGCGCATGCCGCAGCAGCCAGTCGAGGTCGGACCCGCTGTTGGCGCCGACCTGGAAGCGGTCCGGGGCGAGCCGGGCGACGGTGAGATCGGAGCGGATGCCGCCGGCCTCGTCCAGGAGCAGGGTGTAGGTGACCGCGCCCGGCTTCTTCGCGAGGTTGTTGCTGGTCATGCGCTGGAGGAAGGCGAGGGCACCCGGCCCGGTGACCTCCAGCCTGCGCAGCGGGGTCATGTCGTACAGGGCGGCCTTTTCGCGGGTGGCCTTCGCCTCGGCGGCGGCGATCGGCGACCAGTGGCGCGCCGACCAGGCGTCGCGCTCGGGGAGCTGGAGCCCCTCGGCGAGCGGGGCGTTGGCCTCGTACCAATGCGGGCGCTCCCAGCCGCCGCCCTCCAGGAAGTACGCGCCGAGCTCCTGCTGCCGTGGGTGGAAGGGGCTGGTGCGCAGCGGCCGCGGCTGCTCCATGGGCTGCAGCGGGTGGATGACGTCATAGACCTCGATGAAGCTCTGGGCACCGCGGTCGGCGACATAGGCGGGCGAGCGCTGGGCGTCCTCGAAGCGGTAGAGGTCGCACTCGTGGATGTCGATGGCGGGCCGGCCCTCCGTCATCCATTCGGCGACGGCCTTGGCGACGCCGGCGGAGTGGGTGACCCAGACCGCCTCGGCCAGCCAGAATCCCCGCAGTTCACGGGATTCGCCGAGGACCGGCATACCGTCGGGGGTGAAGGAGAAGATCCCGTTGAAGCCGTCGGCCACCCGCGAGCTGCCCAGCGCGGGCAGCAGTGTGACGCTGTCCTGCCAGCTCGGGGCGAAGTCGTCCGCGGTGAAGGGCAGCGAGGACGGCATGGCATGGGGGTCCCCCCTGCTCGAACGCAGCTGAGAGCTTGGGGGAGCCTCGTCGAAGGCGGGGACGGTGAAGGGGTCGACGGGCATCGGCCGGTGGGCGTAGGAGCCGATGCCGAGCCGGTCGGTGTGTTCGCGGAAGTAGAGGTCGCGGTCCTGGAAGCGCAGGATCGGCTTGCTCGCCTCGTCCCCCAGGCTCTCGGCTTCGTTCGCGCAGGGGGTGCCCCCCTGCGGGCCGTTGACGCCGTCGAGCTCGGGCAGCGGCTCGGTGGTGGCGTACTGGTGGGCCAGCGGCAGCAGCGGTACGTCCACGCCGGCCATCGCGCCGATCACCGGGCCCCAGAAGCCGGCGGCGGAGACGACATGGTCGGCGGGGAAGGTACCGCGGTCGGTGACGACTGCGGTGACGCGGCCGTCCTCCCGCTCGATTCCGGTGACGGTGTGCCGCTCCAGGAAGCGCGCGCCGCGGCTCTCGGCCCGTGCGATCTGGGCGCGGCAGGCGAGCACCGCGCGGGCCAGGCCGTCGTCGGCGGTGTGGAAGCCGCCGTAGAGCTGGGTCGCGTCCAGCATCGGCCACAGTTGCTTGCACTGCTGCGGGCCGATCAGTTCACCGCGCACGCCCCAGGAGGCCGCGAGTCCGGCCTTGCGGTGCAGATCGGCCCAGCGGGCCGCGGTGGTGGCGACCTCCAGGCCGCCGACCGGGTTGAAGCAGGGCAGCCCGTCGACCTCCAGGGAGCCGAACTTCCGGACGGTGTAGGCGGCGAACTCGGTCATGGTCTTGGACGGGCCGGTCTGGAAGACCAGGCCGGGCGCGTGCGAGGTGGAGCCGCCGGGGGCCGGCAGCGGGCCCTGTTCGAGGACGGTGACCTCGCTCCAGCCGCGGGCGGTCAGCTCGTCGGCGAGAGAGCAGCCGACGATGCCGGCACCGATGACAACCACACGGGAACGGTGTGCGGGCGTGCGGGACATGACCCTCCTCCTGCTGGTCGGGGTGGTCGACGGTGGGTGTGCGGCCGTTACCGGACCACGACGGAGCGCAGTACCCGGCCGTCGCGCATCTTGTCGAAGGCGGACTCCACCTCGCCCAGGATCCTGTTGCGTAGTGCACGACTGGTTGCGCGATGAGAGACATAGTGAGAACGCCGGATCGGCACCGTCAAGAGGTACGGGGCAGCTCTTGGTAAAGGGCTGATTACGTCCCTGCGCACAGCCGCGGGGCCAGGGCGGCCGCCCCTGCCCAGCCGGCAGCCGGACATCTGCACCCCGGCACGCACGGCAACCGACGCCGTCCGTCACCCGCCGGGGCTCGCCACCCGGCAACCCGGCCGGGGCCCGGGAAGTGAAGGACCGTCAATTCCGGGGACCGCTTGACGCATCGGCTCCCCATCTGGATTCTGTTGCGCATAGCGCTTCATCGTGCGCACCGCGAAACTCGATGATACCGAACAGCAACAGGGGGGTCCTGTGATTCCTGTCTGCCCGCTCGCCGACCTGCCGACAGGCGAGTCCGTACGCATCGACACCGCACCACCGATCGCCGTCTTCAACGCCGACGGGCAGTTGTACGCCATCGACGACACCTGCACCCACCAGGACGCCTCGCTGTCGGACGGCTGGCTGGAAGGGTGTCTGGTCGAATGCCCGCTGCATGCCGCTTCCTTCGATCTCCGCACCGGAGCGCCGGCCTGCCTGCCCGCCCGCCGGGCCGTGCGCACCCACCCCGTGACCGTCGAGGACGGCATGATCTACGTCCGGCACGCCGCCGAGGAGGGCCACGCCGCATGAAGTCGGTCGCTGTCATCGGGGCCTCGCTGGCAGGCCTGTACGCCGCGCGGGCCCTGCGCGCCCAGGGGTTCGACGGCCGTCTGGTGATCGTCGGCGACGAGCACCACCGCCCGTACGACAGGCCCCCGCTGTCCAAGGACTTCCTCACCGGCGCCACCGCCGGCCAGGGCCAACTGGCCCTGGCCGACGCCGAGGAGATCGCCGAACTGGACGCCGAATGGCTACTGGGAACCCGGGCCACCGGACTCGACACCGGCGGTCGCACGGTGCTTCTCGACGGCGGCCGGTCCCTGGCCGCCGACGGCGTGGTCCTCGCCACCGGCGCCGCCCCGCGCCGCCTCCCCGGCCCGGTACCCGGCGGAGCCCACACCCTGCGCACCCTCGATGACGCCCAGGCGCTCCGCGCGGACCTGGCATCGGGCCCGGTCCGCGTGGTCGTGATCGGCGGCGGCTTCATCGGCGCCGAGGTCGCCTCGTCCTGCGCCGCCCTCGGCCACGACGTGACCGTGGTCGAGGCCGCCGCGCTCCCCCTCGTCCCCCAACTCGGCAGCGCCATGGCCGAGATCTGCTCCGCCCTCCATGCGGACCACGGCGTCACCCTGCTCACCGGCACCGGCGTCGCCCATCTGCACAGCGGCGGCACCGGGAACCGCGTCACCGGGGTCGAGCTGGCCGACGGCCGGCTGCTCCCCGCCGAGGTGGTCGTCATCGGCATCGGGGTGCGCCCGCGCACCGACTGGCTGGCGGACTGCGGACTGCCGCTCGACGACGGGGTGCTGTGCGACGCGGGCTGTGTCACCCCGCTGCCCGCCATCGTGGCCGTCGGCGACGTCGCCAGGGTGAACGGCAGCCGCGCCGAGCACTGGACCAGCGCCACCGAACAGGCCGCGGTCGCCGCGCAGAACCTGCTGGCCGGCGCCACCGTCGTCACCCACCGGAGCCTGCCGTACTTCTGGTCCGACCAGTACGGCGTACGGATCCAGTTCGCCGGCCGCAGACTGCCCACCGACACCCCGCGCATCGTCGAGGGCTCCCCCGACGACCGCAGCTTCCTCGCCTGTTACGAGCGGGACGGGCGTACCACCGCGGTGCTCGCCCTCAACCGTCCGCGTCCCTTCCTGCGTATACGCCGCGAACTCGCCCGCGCCGCCCAGCCGGCCACCACCTGACCTCCGCCCGGAAAGGCGCCGCCCCCGGCGGCCTCTCGACGGCCCCCGGCGGCCACTCGACAGCTCCCGGACGCCGTGGAACCCCGGCCGTCAGCCCGCGCGCGAGGATCCCCGGGACGAGCCGCTCACGCCCGCGGCGCGGGGGCGTGCTCGCGCAGGATCCGCTCCACGGCTGCGGCGTCGTCCGGCGTGACGAACGGACGGACGAAGCGGCCGAGGTCGAGGATCAGCGCGTCCTTCTTCGAGAACCGCCCCGGGTCCAGACTCGCCCAGTAGCGCGGATGCGCCGTCCCCCAGATCCGGGCCTGCCCGCTGAAGGTACCGATCTCCACCCGCTCCACCGCGCGAACCGCAGCGTAGCGGACGGTCTTCGTTCCCCACGGGAAGTAGTAGCCGCGGATGCGGAGGGCATCGGGGGTGCACTCGATCCAGCGGTCCCGGTAAAGGGCTCCTGTCATCGTCCGTCTCAGCCTTTCGCGCCGTCACGGGCCTCGATACGGAAGGAGAACGCGGCGCCGCCGGGGGCGAACGCCGCGGTCCCCTCGGCGAGGCGGTGCAGCGGTCCGGGCCGGCGACCGGAGATCACCACCTGGTGTCCGGCCGCCCGCAGCAGCCGTGCGGTGGCGGCGCCGATGCCCGTACCGCCGCCCGTTGCGATGACAACTCGCTGTTCCGTCATGGTCGTTCACGCCTCCGGGAAAGGTCATCTGCCGCTCTCGCGAGCATACGGACGATCACCGCAGGCCGGGCGGAGACCTTCGGACCATGACGGAACATTGGCGCGCGGCGGTCAGACCGCCGTCAGCCGGGCGGTCGCGGCATCGACGGTCTGGGTGAGCAGGGCGGCGATGGCCATCGGTCCGACACCGCCGGAACCGGGGTGATCAGGGAGGCAAGGGCGCACCGAACCGAAGTCCACGTCACCGGCATTGCCCGGGTTGGCACCGGCATCGATCACGACGGCCGGGCCGGCCGGGCGCCCGTGGGGGCGGCCCGTCACCCACCGCCGCCCTGGCCGGGCGCGGAGAGGGGCGGGGTGGGGGTGGTGGGGGTGGTGGGGGTGGTGGGGGTGGTGGCTTCCCACTGGCTGAGGATGCCGTCCCAGTCGTGCTGGGCGGCGGTGATGGCGTTGGCGTCCCAGGTGGGAGGGGAGGGCTGCTGATACTGCGGGTGCTGTGGGTATTGCTGATGCTGCTGCGGGTGCTCCTCGTAGACCCGGTACTCCTGGTACTCCTGGTACTCCTGCTGCTCCGGGTAACTCTGGTACGGCTGCTGCTTCCAGGTCTCCTTCTCGTAGGGCTCCCGTGGAGGCTGCGGTGGCCGCTCACGCCAGGCCGGATGGCTGGTCTCGTTCTGCGGGGAGGGCGGCAGATTGGCCATCCGGCGGTGCCGGCCCGTGCGGTCCGGTGGGGTCGGCTGGGCCGGGCGGCTTTCGGCGGAGAGCTGTTGTGCGCGGGCGACAAGGAGCCGGACATCGAGACCGAGTTCGGTGGCGAGGGCGGTGAGGTCAACTCCGTTGTGCCAGCCGCTCATCAGGACCGCGTCCAGGGCCGGGGCCCAGGCGGGCTCGGTGAGCGGCGGGGCGGCGGCCGGGGCCACCGCGGCGGGAGCCGTGGGGTGCGCGGCCGGAGCCGTGGGAGGCGCGGCGGGAGTCGTGGGAGGCGCGGCGGCGTGCGCCGCGGGAGGCGCGGCCGGATGCGCCGCGGAGTGCGCGGGTGGCGTGGCGGGGTGCGCGGCGGCCTGCTGGGCCGGGGGCTGCTCGCGTGTGGTCTGGGCGAGTAGGCTCTTGGCGACCGCGCGGGCGTCCTCCTTGCCCACCGTGCGGCGGGCCAGGCGCACTTCGCGCTCGTCCAGGCCGAGCAGCTCCGCGACCACCGCGTCGCTGCCCACGGTCACGGCGAAGGCGGCCAGGGTCCGCGAACGGCGCGCCTCGGCCTCGTCGAGGAGTCCCTGTGTACGGCGGACCTCGTCATCGCTGCTGCAAAACGCCTGTGCGAGTACGGCATGGCGCTCCCACAACTCCCTCGGTTCCATGACTGCGACAACGTTTCTTCGCCCGGATTGGACCGCTTCCCGGCTATAGATCACTGCATAAGGTGATATTCGAGAGAGATATACCCTTGTCTCCACACGGGAAGTACGGACCGCTGCAAAGATACGCAGTGACTCCAGGGCGGAAGAATCGTTTCTACGGCCATGAGCGACCCCACTTCCGGCACTGTCGCAGGTCACGGACAGCCCCCTCTCCCCCACCCCGGGCAAACGCCACGGTGGATCACCGCGGAGGTCATCAGGCAGACGCCGGTGTACGCCGGGCTGGTGAAGCAGTGGACCGAGCGCGCCGCCACCGTGCCCGGGGTCGCCGATCCGGAGTGGCAGCGCCTGGTCTCCTACCACGCGCTGATGGAGGAGACCGAGACCGCGCTCACGGCCCTGCGCCCCCATCGCGCGCCCGATGTGCTGCCACCGAGGAAGCCGGTGCCCGCGGCCCGTACCGCCCGTCTCGACGCCTGAACACGCGGTGCGCCCAAGGCCGGGGCCGACGGCCTGAAGCGGCGCCCCGGCCGGAGTACCGTTGAGTTGTCGAGGATTTACCGCTGCCCGGCGCCCGCGTCGGCAGCGGCTTTGACCAGCGACGGAGCCCGGGTGAGCGCAACGGATGACACGGACTTCAGCCCGATCGGGGTGATCGGGCGGGTGACCGTCTCGATCCCGAGCGACGGACCGGGCGAGGTGCTGCTGCCCGTACGCGGCGGCACCGAGGCCTTCGCCGCCTGGTCCCGTGCACCCATCCCCCGCCATACCCAGGTCATCGTGGTGGACCACACCTCGGCGCGGTCGGTGATCGTCGCGCCGCTGCCCGCGTGAACCGGCCGCTCCAAAACCGTGGCCGGCCAGGTGGGCCTTCCCTATCCCGCGGCCGTCCCCGCACCCCCACCGGGGCCGGTTCACACCGGACCAGGAGCCTTGCGATGTTGTTCTGGCATGTTCCTGCGCCGAACGAGGCGCTGTTGATCTCCGGCTCGAAGCGCCGGACCGGGGACGCCCAATTCCGTATCGTCACGGGCCATGGCTGCTGGGTCATGCCCGTCAAACAGAAGGCGAGCGTGCTGGCGCTGTCGCTGCGGGAGGCCGAGATCTCCGAGGACTGCGTCACCCAGCAGGGCATCCGGATCGGGGTCCGGGCGGTCGCCGTCTTCAAGGTCGGGGACGACCAGACCTCGATCGCCAACGCCGCGCGCCGGTTCCTGGACGAGCAGACCACCATGGAGGAACTGGTGGGCCGGATCTTCGCCGGTCATCTGCGGTCGATCGTCGGCGGGCTGACCGTCGAGCAGATCATCCGGGAACGGGACCGGGTCGCCCAGGAGGTGAAGGACGGCAGCCACTCCGAGATGGAGAAGCTCGGCATCGTCGTCGACGCCCTGCAGATCCAGGAGATCGCCGACACCTCGGGCTACATCACCAATCTCGCCGCCCCGCATGCCGCGGCGGTCGCCAGCGCGGCCCGGATCGCGCAGGCCAAGGCCGACCAGGAAGCGACCGAGCGGGAACAGCAGGCGGCGGCGCTCAAGGCGGAGTACGAGCGGGACACCGCGATCAAGCGGGCCGGGTTCCTCGCCGAGACCGAGCAGTCCAACGCCCGCGCCGCACAGGCCGGCCCGCTCTCGCAGGCCAGGGCCTCACAGGAGGTCATCGAGGAGCAGACCGCGCTGGCCCAGCGGCAGGCCTCGCTCGCCGCCCAGCGGCTGGAGGCCGAGGTGCGCCGCCCGGCGGACGCCGAGGCCTACCGGCTCCGCACCCTGGCGGAGGCACAGCGTGACCAGGTCCGTTTCGAGGCGGATGCCCACGCCTACACGGAGCGGGCCGTCGCCCAGGCACGGGCCGATGCGAACACGGCCCTCGCGGGCTCCCTGCGGGACGGCAACCAGGAGCTGATCGCCGCCAACCGCACCATCGAGAACCTCCCCGCACTCGCCAAGGCCGCCGCCGAGGGCCTCTCCGGCTCCCAGCTGACCGTCCTCAACGGCACCGACGGGGTGAACGAGCTCGCCTCCGGCATCGTCGGCCAGGGGCTCGCCATTCTCGACGGCCTGAAGAAGGGGATCACCACACCCGGCTCCGCTCCCCCGCTCGCCGACGGCGCGGGGCCGCTGCCGCAGAAGGTGACGAATCTGAAGCGGGACGGCACCGGATCCGGCTCGTCCTGACCCTTCCCGTACCGCACCGGCGGGCCGGCCGGGCGGAAGGTCTGCCGGGGGTGCGGGCCGCGGGACACCTTCCGTCTCAGGCGTCCCCGCCTGCCG
>NZ_JBSHBP010000086.1:0-30018 GCF_053612065.1 Streptomyces sp. NPDC054765
GTGCGCATCGATGCGCACCGGCCGCCCGCGTCCTGTGCCGTATCAGCGGCCCTGGAGCTGAGCCAGCTTCCGTCCGGCCTTGAGGTACGCGGCCCCGGCCGTGTCCGCCAGCTTCTCGGCCAGCACCTCACCCAGCGGCCGGACCGAATCGGCCTCCGCGAGCGTCACCGTCTGCTGGCCGTCGCCGCCCTCCACGACCAGCCGCAGCGCATTCTGCTTGGCCAGCCGCCGCGCCGCCGAGGCGCTCGGCGTGAACTCCAGGACCTTGGTCAGCACCGTCGCCACCGTCTGTGCGCCGTGCGCCGCGACATCGACGACCGGCAGCGACTCCACGTCGGAGAACGACTTCTTGGAGAACTGCGCAATGAAACCGGTCCGCGCCGCCATCGCCGCCTCCAGGCCGTACAGCGCGGCCACGACCTCGCCCGCCAGGACCTTCTTCAGGTCCATCGGGTGCAGCGAGCGGTCCGCGACCCGCCCCAGGACGAGCGCGATCTCGTCGTCCGTCCACTCCGTCCAGGCCTTGAGGTACGGCTCCATCAGCCGGTCCGGCACCGACATGATCTTGCCGAAGACATCGTCGGCGGGCGCGCTCAGACCGACGTAATTGCCCTTGGACTTGGACATCTTGGCGCCGGTGCCGTCCGTGCCCTCGATCAGCGGCATGGTCACCACCAGCTGCGGCCGCTGCCCGCGCAGCTCCATCAGCTTGCGGCCCATCTGCAGATTGAGCAGCTGGTCGGAGCCGCCGAGCTCCACGTCGCACTCCAGCGCCACCGAGTCCAGGCCCTGCGCGATCGGGTACAGCAGCTCCGTCATGGTCAGACCGGAGCCGGCCGCGAGGCGGTTGCGGAAGTCCTCGCGCTGCAGCAGCTGGGAGGCCGGCACCTGGGCGAGCAGCGTGAGCAGCTCCGGGAAGGTGTACGGCGCCAGCCACTCGCTGTTCTGCCGGAAGCTGACCTTCTCGAAGTCGAAGAACGGCCGCACCTGTTCCCGGTACGTGGCGAGGTTGTGCGCGATGTCCTCGTCGGTCAGCGGCGGGCGCTCGGCCGTACGGCCCGACGGGTCGCCGATCTTGGCGGTGAAGTCACCGATGATCAGCGTCACGGCATGGCCCAGCCGCTGGAACCGGCTCAGGACGATCAGCGGCACCGCATGCCCCAGGTGCATATCGGTCGCCGTCGGGTCGATGCCCAGCTTGATGTGCAGACCCTGGCCGGCCGCGCGGCGCTCCTCGATCCGCTCGGCCAGCTTCTCCACGCCCGGCAGGACCTCGACGGTACGGGCCGCGATCAGCTCGGCCTGCTCCTTGGCGGGCAGGTCCGTCAGATCGAGGGAGCGCCGCGCGCCCGTCTCCCGGATCAGCTCCTGGACCGTGGCGTCCGAGGAGAGGTCGGCGGAGAGCAGAGCGGTGGCGCGGGCGACGGATTCGCCGAGGCGTGTCATGGCGTTCCTGATCGATCGGGTTTTCCCGTGAGGGAGGACAGGGCGTCCCGGCAGGGACAGGGCAGAAGTCTATGGCCAGCGCGCCGGGAGCCCTGCACGGGTTTTCGCGCGGGGCCCCGGCTCCGGCCGGAGCCGCCCCGTCACACCCCGCGGCTGACCGAGCTCATATGGAAGTCCGGGATGCGCAGCGCCGGCATCGCGGCACGGGTGAAGTAGTCGCCCCACTCGCGCGGCAGCGTCCGTTCCGTACGGCCGGCCTCCACCGTCCGGGACAGCAGATCCACCGGCGACTCGTTGAACCGGAAGTTGTTCACCTCGCCGACCACCTCGCCCTTCTCGACCAGATAGACGCCGTCCCGGGTCAGCCCGGTCAGCAGCAGCGTCGCCGGGTCCACCTCGCGGATGTACCACAGGCAGGTCAGCAGCAGCGTGGGCCCGTCATGGCCGGCGGCCGCCACCATGTCGTCCAGCGAGCGTGAACCGCCGCCCTCCAGTAGGAGGTTGTCGATGCCCGGCGCCACCGGAAGACCGGTCAGCTCGGCACTGTGCCGGGTGGTCGGCAGCCGGTTCAGCACGCCCTCATGCACCCACTCGGTGGCCGTCAGCGGCAGCCCGTTGTCGAAGACCGAGGCGTCGTCGCCGGAGGAGTGCGTCAGCACGAACGGCGCGCACTCCAGACCGGGCGCCTGCGGGTCGCTGCGCAGCGTCAGCGGCAGCTCGCTGAGCCGCTCGCCCAGCCGGGTACCGGCCCCGGGCCCCGGCGCCCCGCCGTTGCCTTCGGCCGGCCGGGAGAAGACCGTACGGCCCTCGGCGGCATCCCGGGCCCCCGACGACCACATCTGGTAGACGAGCAGGTCGCCGACGGCGGTCGGCGGCAGCAGCGTGTCGTACCGCCCGGCGGGCAGCTCGATCCGCCGCCCGGCCCAGCCCAGCCGCCGGCTCAGCTCGGCGTCCAGCTCGCGCGGATCGACATCGGTGAAGTCGCGGGTCGCGCGGCCGGCCCACGCCGAGCGGACTGCTCCCGCGCCGGAACCCGCGGACTTGGCGTTCAGCTCCAGCGTCCCGGTGGGCTGGTCGTGCCGCAGCCGCAGCCCCGTCGAGGTGCCCAGATACGACGAGACGAGGTCGTGCCGGGCGAAGCCGTACAGCGCACGGCCGCCGGCGCGGGCCTGCCGGAACGACTCGCCCAGAGCCGGCGCGAACGCCGCGAACACCTCGGAGGAGGTCTCGGCGGGCGCCTCGGCGAAATCGGCGGACACCTTTTCGCCCCCGACCAGCGGCCGGGCGTCCTCGGCGGGCCCGGCGTCCCGGGCAGCCGCCTCGGCGGCACGGACCAGCGGCTCCACCTCGTCCGCGGTCACCGCGGAGCGCGAGACGACCCCGGACGCGGTGCCCTGGCCGCCGTCCACGGTCGCCACGACCGTGAGGGTGCGGCCGCGGGTGACGCCATTGGTGGTGAGCGCATTGCCCGCCCAGCGCAGATTGGCGCTGGAGCGTTCATCGGCGATGACCACACAGCCGTCGGCCCGGGAGAGCTCCAGCGCCCGCTCGACGATCTCGTGCGGCCTGTTCTTGCGCGGCGTACGTGTGCTCATCGACCGGCCTTCCGTGTGGTGCTGGACGCTTCGGGGGTCTGGTGATGACTCGGTGTCGACCTGGGAGCAGAGCTTACCGAGGGGTGGTGGCACTGGCGGAGACACAGATCGGCCGCCCGTCGCCGATGGCGGGGAGGCCGCCGCTCGTGATGCCCGTCAGGGATTGCGGGACGGCCCTCAGCCGTCGTTCGTTTCGTCGTCAGGTACCCAACGCAGCACGTCGCCGGGCTGGCACTGGAGTATGCGGCAGATCGCGTCGAGTGTCGTGAACCGCACCGCCTTCGCGCGACCGTTCTTCAATACGGCGATGTTGGCCGGCGTGATACCGACGGCAGTGGCGAACTCGCCGACCGACAGGTTGCGTTGGGCGAGCTGGAGTTCGAGGTCGACGATGATGGCCATCAGATCACTTCGGCAATCTCGGTCTCCAGATCCGTCGCCTTGCGCAAGAGGCTGCGCATGATGACGACGAGCATCGCGAACGCCGCTCCCACGCCGACGCTCGCGATGGCGGCGGCCAAGGCTCCGATGATCTCCATGCGGTCGTCGGGAGAGGGAATGTCGGCCACGGTCAGATGCCCGGTGACCCCGATCGCCAGCAGCGTCGCCACGAGGGAGGACCCGATGAGGGTGTCCACCCATCGGAAGGCCCGCGGCGTGAAGATCGCGCCGCGTCGGACCATGGCGAGCAGCATCCACACGGCGACGAGCGCGACCTGGACGCAGGCGATGCCGATGATCGCCACGGTCACGTACGGCGCGGCGAAGGGGGCGTAGGGAGGGAAACGGTCGAGCTCATCGGCCGCCGTCGTCGGAATGACGACGACCTGGCCGAAGAGGCCGACGGCGATGGCTGCGACGACGCCGATCCGGAGCGTGGTGATGAAGAAGCGATGCACGTATCGATTATCGATTGGTTTCGATCGAAAATCAATCGATCCCGCCCGGCTCATCGGCGACCTGATGCCCGACTGTGGAGCGCGCCAGGCTGCCCAGGGCTTCCTCATGCCTCTCGGGGCACCCCTATGCCTCTCAGGGACACTCCCTCTCAGGGACGCCCCGACTCCTTCGCGGTGTTCAGGATGTTCACGTTCCGAAAGAGTGCCGAAGGGCAGCCGTGCGACACCGCGGCGATCTGTCCGGGCTGAGCCTTTCCGCAGTTGAAAGCGCCTCCGAGGACGTAGGTCCGGGGCCCGCCCACCGCCTCCATGGAGCCCCAGAAATCAGGGGTGGTTCCCTGATAGGCAACATCCCGGACCTGCCCGCAAAGGCGTCCGTTCCGGATCGCATACGCCCTCTGCTGTGTGAACTGGAAGTTGTACCGCTGCATATCGATCGACCAGGACCGGTCGCCGACGACATAGATGCCGCGCTCCACCCCCGAGATCAGCTCCTCGGTGGAGGGCCCGTCCGCTGCCGGCTGCAGCGAGACGTTCGCCATCCGCTGGAGGGGCACATGGCCCGGGGAGTCCGCGTACGCACAGCCGTTGGAGCGGTTGTAACCCGTCAACTTCGCGATTCTGCGGTCGAGTTGGTAGCCGACCAGGGTCCCGTCCTTGATCAGGTCCCAGGACTGGGCGGCCACCCCCTCGTCGTCGTAGCCGATGGTCGCGAGCCCGTGTTCGGCGGTCCGGTCGCCCGTCACATTCATGATCTCGGAGCCGTACGCCAGCTTCCCGAGCTGGTCGAAGGTGGCGAACGAGGTCCCGGCGTAGGCCGCCTCGTAACCCAGTGCCCGGTCCAGCTCGGTGGCGTGCCCGACCGACTCATGGATCGTCAGCCAGAGGTTGGAGGGATCCACCACCAGGTCGTACGTGCCGGACTCGACGCTCGGCGCACGCATCTTCTCGGCGAGGTGCTCGGGGATACGCGCCAGGTCACCGTCCCAGTCGTAGTGGCCGCCGGTCAGGTACTCCCAGCCGCGGCCGGCCGGCGGGGCGAGGGTGCGCATCGAATCGAAGTCGCCGGTCGCCGGGTCCACCGCGACCGCGGTCAGCTCCGGATGCAGCCGCACCCGCTGCTGGGTGGTGCCGGTGCCGGCGGAGTCGGCGTAGAACTTGTTCTCCTGGACGGTCAGCAGCGAGGCGTCCGCATGGGCCACGCCCTTGGCGGCCAGCAGCCGCGCGCTCCACTCCGCCAGCAGCCCGCTCTTCTCGGCGTCCGGCACGTCGAACGGGTTGATCTCGTACGAGGAGACCCAGGTGCGGTCCGGGTGGGCGGGCTCGTCGGCCAGCTCGACCGTCTCGTCGGAGCCGGCGGCCGCGCTCACCTTCGCCGACAGCTTGGCCATCGCCACGGCCTGCGAGGCCACCCGCGCCGCGGCGTCCATCGTCAGATCCACCCCGGAGGCGAAGCCCCAGGCCCCGCCGTGCACCACCCGGACCGCGTACCCGAGGTCGGTGGTGTCCGAGGTCCCGGACGTACGGGCGTCCCGCAGCCGCCAGGACGCGCTGCGGATCCGTTCCAGGCGGAAGTCCGCGTGGCCGGCGCCCAGCGCGCGGGCGCGGGCCAGCGCCGCATCGGCCAGCGCGCGCAGCGGCAGCGCCAGAAATGTCTCGTCAACGGCATGGGGTGCAGGCAAGGAGTCCTCCCGTGGTCGGCGCCTGCATCATGCCTTGTGGCGCGCCCGTGGCCCAGGGCGCGCCGGTGTGCGGCGCGGAGTACCGGCCGGGGTGGCGCGATGCGCCGGGTCCGTACGGCACGGCCGCGGGGGCCCGCGGGGGCGTGCCGGGGTGCGGTTCTGTGGAGACCCGACAGTGACCGGCGCGCGGGCCTGTCCGTGCTGGATTCCACCTGAGGGCCCCGTGACCGATAGTTTCGTATCGAACGCAGGCCGGACAGGAAACGGAAAGGGTGATCTCTTGAGCCGCTCGGTTCTGGTCACCGGAGGTAACCGCGGCATTGGCCTCGCCATTGCCCGTGCCTTCGCCGAGGCAGGCGACAAGGTCGCCATCACCTACCGCTCGGGCGAGCCGCCCGCGGGGTTTTTGGCCGTGAAGTGTGACATCACGGACAGCGAGCAGGTCGAGCAGGCGTACAAGGAGATCGAGGAGAAGCAGGGTCCGGTCGAGGTGCTGGTGGCCAACGCCGGCGTCACCCGTGACCAGCTGCTGATGCGGATGTCCGAGGAGGACTTCACCTCGGTCCTGGAGACCAACCTCACCGGCACGTTCCGGGTGGTCAAGCGCGCCAACCGGGCGATGCTGCGGGCCCGCAAGGGCCGGGTCGTGCTGATCTCGTCCGTGGTGGGCCTGACGGGCTCCGCGGGCCAGGCGAACTACGCCGCATCCAAGGCCGGCCTGGTGGGCTTCGCCCGCTCGCTCGCCCGGGAGCTGGGCAGCCGCAACATCACCGTCAACGTCGTCGCCCCCGGCTTCGTCGACACCGACATGACCCGTGTGCTCACCGATGAGCAGCGGGAGGGCATCGTCAAGCAGGTACCGCTCGCGCGGTATGCGCAGCCCGAGGAGATCGCCGCCTCGGTCCGCTTCCTGGCCTCCGACGAGGCCGCGTACATCACCGGAGCCGTCATTCCTGTCGACGGCGGATTGGGCATGGGTCACTGATCAGCATGAGTGGAATCCTTGCAGGCAAGCGCATCCTGGTCACGGGAGTCCTGACCGAGTCGTCGATCGCGTTCCAGGCGGCCAAGGTCGCCCAGAACGAGGGCGCCGAGGTCATCCTCACCGGCTTCGGCCGGCTCTCGCTCGTCGAGCGGATCGCCAAGCGGCTGCCCAAGCCCGCGCCGGTCATCGAGCTGGACGTCACCAACCAGGAGCACCTGGACGGGCTGGCCGACAAGATCCGCGAGCACCAGGGCGAGGGCGCCCGTCTCGACGGCATCGTGCACTCCATCGCCTTCGGCCCGCAGGGCGCCTTCAACTTCCTGGAGGCGGAGTGGTCGGACGTGGGCACCGCGGTGCAGGTCTCGGCGTACTCGTACAAGTCGCTGACGATGGCCTGCCTGCCGCTCATGGAGCACGGCGGCGCGGTCGTCGGCCTCACCTTCGACGCGCAGATCGCCTGGCCGAAGTACGACTGGATGGGCGTGGCCAAGGCGGCGCTGGAGAGCACCAACCGCTACCTGGCGCGTGACCTCGGCCCCAAGAACATCCGCTGCAACCTGGTCTCGGCGGGCCCGATCAAGTCGATGGCCGCCAAGTCCATCCCCGGCTTCGAGGAGCTGGCGGACGTGTGGAACCACCGGGCCCCGATCGGCTGGGACCTGGCCGACCCGGAGCCGGCCGGCCGCGGTGTCGTCGGCATGCTGTCCGACTTCTTCCCGCGGACGACCGGCGAGATCGTGCACGTCGACGGCGGCGTGCACATGATGGGCGCCTGACGCCCCCGGCGCATCCCTACCGCCCGTTCCGGTCCGCCGGGGCGGGCGGCAGGCGTTTTCGGGGCGGGAGCGGGCGGTGGCCGCGTACGCCCCTGTGTCAGCCCCGCTGTGTCAGCTCCGCTCCGGGAGGCCGACCCGGCAGCCGAAGGGGTGGGCGCTCGCCTCGGCGGCGGCCAGTTCGCCGTCGCCCGCGCGGATCGCCTCCACCAGCCGGGCATGGTCCATATGTGCCTCGGGCCGCAGCTCCTCGCCCACGTCGGCCCGCAGGAAGTCGCGCAGCACGCCCCCGAGGTCGGCGTAGATCTCGGCCAGCACCTCGTTGTGCGAGGCCGCCACGATCGCCATGTGCAAGGTCGCGTCGGCGGTCACGAAGGCCTCCGCACGACCGGACTCCCAGGCCACCTCGCGCCGCTCCAGCAGGCCGTCGATCTGCCGCAGGTCCTGCGTGGTGCGCCGGCGCGCGGCGAGCCGGGCGGCCGCCGCCTCCAGGGCACTGCGCAGCTCGGCGACGTGTCCGGGCTCGGCCGCCGCGAACCGGCGGTTCATCACCCCGGCCAGTTCGCTGGTCGCCACCACGTACGTCCCCGAGCCCTGCCGGATGTCCAGCAGCCCGTTGTGCGCCAGGGCCCGTACGGCCTCACGGACGGTGTTGCGGGCCACCCCGAGCTGCTCGACGAGCTCCGGCTCGGTGGGGATACGGGATCCCACCGGCCACTCACCGGACGTGATCTGGGCGCGCAGCTGCGCGATCACCTGGTCGGCCAGCGCGGAGCGGCGGGGCGAGGTCAGAGGCATGGCTGCGCTCCGGGGTGAAGGTGTGGACGGACGGCGGCGGCACGGCGCCCGGCGGACCCCTCCGGTCCCCGGCGCCGGCTCGGACAGCAGAGGGTACCGATATCGACTGGACAAGCATTCATCCCATGATTCTATGATGGCGCCTATGACGGACGACAACCTCGCGACCCTCGGCCCCGCCGCCGAGCCCCGTACCACCCCCGCCGGCCGGACCCCCGCCGGCCGGACCGCCGCCGGCCGGACCGCCGGCAGTGCCCCACAGCCGCAGCCGGGCCCCGGCCGAGCCGCGCCGGAGACCCTCCGGGACACCGGGCCGGCCGGCCGCCTGCTGCCGCGGATCGTGATCGCCGGTCTCGTCCTCGCCGCGCTCAACCTCCGCCCGGCCATCGCCAGCCTCGGCGCGCTGCTGGAGGAGGTCCGCGACGGCCTCGGCATGAGCGGCACCGTCGCCGGGCTGCTGACCTCCGTACCCGCGCTGTGCTTCGCCGCGTTCGGCATCGCCGCGCCCCGGCTGGCCAGGCGCTTCGGGCCCGGCGCGATCGTCTGCGCCGGCCTGGTCGCGATCACCGTGGGTGTCGCGGTGCGCCCGTACGCCGGCGGCACCGGAGGCTTCCTCGCCGCCAGCGCGCTCGCCCTGGCCGGCATCGCGGTCAGCAACGTCCTGATGCCGGTCGTCATCAAGAGCTGGTTCGCCGACCGGGTCGGCACGATGACCGGGCTCTACTCCATGGCGCTGGCCCTGGGCACCTCGCTCGCCGCTGCGCTCACCGTTCCCATGACCGATGCGCTGGGCGGCAGTTGGCGGACCGGGCTGGCCGTGTGGGCGGCGCTCGCCGCGGTCGCCGTGCTGCCCTGGCTCGTGGTGGTACGGCAGCGCGGGGCCCTCGCCGGACCGGCCACGGACGCCGCGGCGCGCGCCGCGGAAGCCCCCGTACGGATCACCTCGTCACCGACCGCCTGGGCGCTGGCGGTCTTCTTCGGCCTGCAGGCCACCGCCGCGTACATCACGATGGGCTGGATGCCGCAGATCTTCCGGGACGCCGGGGTCTCGGCGGGCACCGCCGGGGTGCTGCTGGCGGTCACCATGGCGATGGGCGTCCCGCTCTCCTTCGTGCTGCCGCGGCTGGCGTCCCGGATGCGGCACCAGGGTCCGCTCGCGGTGCTGCTCGGCCTCTGCGGCCTGGCGGGCTACGCCGGACTGTGGCTGGCGCCGGCCGCCGGCGCCTGGGTCTGGGCGCTGCTGATGGGCATCTCCAACTGTGCCTTCCCGCTGGCCCTGACGATGATCGGGATGCGTTCGACCAGCGCCGCCGGGGTCGTCAAGCTCTCGGCCTTCGCGCAGAGCGTCGGCTATCTGATCTCCATCCCCGGACCGCTGCTGGTCGGCACGCTCTACCAGCACAGCGGTGGCTGGGGGCTGCCGATCGCCCTGATGGCAGGGCTGATGGTGCCGCAGATCGCGGTGGGTGTGCTGGCCGGCCGGGACCGCCGCATCGAGGACGAGACCTGAGTGCGACACTGGTCGGCATGCCAGTGCTCGAACCGAATCCGCAGGGCGGCCAGAAGAAGCTGCTCCTCGTCCTGAGTGTCATGCTCGGCGTGACCGTCCTCGTCGCGATCATCGCGAGTATCGCCGCGCCGTAGCCCGTCTTCAGCCGGGCCGCGGCCCGGGGGCCGCGGGGGACGGGGGGTGGCCCCACCGTCCCCTAGGGGGCCGGCATCAGGGGTAAGTGGGTGGCTTCCCGGGTGGGAACGGCCGCCGGAGATCCGTAGCTTCGAAGTGCACCGCATACCGCGGTGGGCGCGCCGTCCGCGGCCGCGCAGCCCTTCGAGCCGCCATGGAGGCGATCTCCGTGTCCGCCGCGTTCAGCCGGTCACCCGCAGCCAAGGCCTGCCGCCTGCGGGCGCGGCTGCCCTGGTGGGCGCTCGCCCTGCCGGTGGTCTCCTTCACGGCCCTGCTGCTGCTCGTCGCGAGCGCCGGCGAGGCCGGCGCCGCGAGCGCCCCGCAGGGCCTGGCCGCGCTGTGGGATCTCCTGGCCTCGATCGTCCGCGGCGGTGCCCGGTGACCGCCCGCGCCCGCGCCTCACCCGGCGGAGGGAGCACTTCAACACCCCGCGCCCCGCGCCGCCTTTCGTGCGAAGCTGGGACGCATGAGCGCCGATACACCCCGCCGGATTGTCCTTCTCCGACATGCCAAGGCCGAATGGTCGGAGACCAGCGATCATGAGCGTCCGCTCGCCGAGCGCGGCCGCAAGGATGCCCCGGTCGCCGGCCGCTGGCTGGCCGGAGCCGGGATCACCCCCGATCTGACCCTGTGCTCGACGTCAGCGCGCACTCGCGAGACCTGGAAGCTCGCCGTCCATGAGCTTCCGCAGCGACCGAAGACCGTCTACGAGGAGCGGATCTACGAAGCCTCGCTGGGCGAGCTGATCGCGCTGCTGAACGAGACCTCCGACGACGTGACCGACCTGATGCTGGTCGGGCACAACCCCGGCGTGCACGCCCTCGCCGACGCGCTCTCCGGCGATGCGGAGGGCGATCTGCTGCCGCGGATGAACCGCAGCGGCTTCCCGACGGCCTCGGTGGCCGTGCTCGCCTTCAACGGCTCCTGGAAGTCCGTCGAGCACGGCGTCGGCCGGCTGGTCGCCTACTGGACGCCGCACGAGTGATCCCGACGCCTTGGCCCGCCGGGCGCGCGGGAAGGCGGCACTGACGTGCCGAGGGCCCCTGGAATTCGCCACAGCTGCCGGGGCCCTCGTGTGTGCCCGGACGGTCCTTCCCGGACGGTCCTTCCGGGGCGGTCCTTCCCGGACGGTCCTTCCCGGACGGTCCTTCCGGGGCGGTCCTTCCGGGGCGGTCCGGGCGGTGCCCCGTGCCGCGGCCGCGCCCGGACCGCCCCCGGGCCGCTCATCCGACGTGGGTGTCCGCCGCCTCGACCTCTTCGCGGGTGATGCCCAGCAGATACAGCACGGTGTCCAGGAACGGCACGTTCACCGCGGTGTGCGCCGCCTCCCGGACCACCGGCTTGGCGTTGAAGGCGACACCGAGCCCGGCCGTGTTGAGCATGTCGAGGTCATTGGCGCCGTCCCCGATCGCGACGGTCTGCGCGAGCGGCACCCCGGCCTGCTGTGCGAACTTCCGCAGCAGCCGCGCCTTGCCGGCCCGGTCCACGATGTCGCCGGTGACCCGGCCGGTGAGCTTTCCGTCCACGATCTCCAGGGTGTTGGCCGAGGCGAAGTCCAGCCCCAGCTCCTCTTTGAGCGCGTCGGTGACCTGGGTGAATCCGCCCGAGACGACGCCGACTTGATAGCCGAGCCGCTTGAGCGTCCGCACCAGGGTGCGGGCCCCGGGGGTGAGCCGTACCTCCTTGCGCACGGCCTCGACCACGGACGCGTCGAGCCCGCCGAGCAGCTCGACCCGGGCGTGCAGCGACTGCTCGAAGTCCAGCTCACCGCGCATCGCGGCGGCGGTGACCTCGGCGACCTCGGCCTCGCAGCCGGCGTGCGCCGCGAACAGCTCGATGACCTCGTCCTGGATGAGCGTCGAGTCGACGTCCATGACGACCAGCCGCTGCGCCCGGCGCTGCAGCCCGGCCGCCACCACCGCGATGTCCACGCCGAGCCGCGCGGCCTCGGGGGCCAGCACGCTGCGCAGCGCCTCGGTCGCCGCGCCGGAGACCGCGAACTCGACGGCGGTCACCGGATACTTGGCCAGCCGGAAGATCCGGTCGATGTTGCCGCCAGTGGCCGTTATGGCGGCGGCGATCGCGGCGGCCGTCTCCGCGGTGAGCGGGTGTCCCAGCACGGTGACGTGCGAACGCCCGGTGCCGCGCGGACGGTTGTCGCCCCGGCCGGAGATGATCTCCGTCTGGAGGTTCAGCGACTCGGCCCAGCTGTGCACGGTGGCCCTCAGGTCACCCTCGGAGGAACCGGTGGCGCCCTGGGCGGGGGAGGGGGCGGTGACCAGCGCGCACAGTGTGATGCGTCCCCGGGTCACCACCTGTTCGATGTCCACGACATCGACGGAGTAGGCGGCGAGGGTGTCGAAGAGACCTGCGGTGATGCCGGGCCGGTCCTTCCCGAAGATCTTCACGAGAAGGGTCGGTACGTCATCACCCGGTACGGCGGTGGCAGGCGGGATCTGCGATGCGCTCATGGTGCCCTTACGGTAACCGCCGGGGGGTCGGGTCCGTACGGGTGTCCGGGGTTCGGACCGGCGCGGCCCCGTGCCGCCACACCCGCACCCCTCGCCTCCGGCCTCCGGCGCCCCGTCGATCGTTATGGACTCGTGTCCGGCTCACCCCGGACCGCCGCGGCCAGGAGATCCGCTCCGGTGCGCCAACCCCCTTGCCGGGGCGACGGGTTCGGCACAGGACCGGAACGCATCCGCGACGGACGCGCCGGCGGTCAGGTATTCATCCGCTTCTTCGTCCGCTTCATCCCATAATGCGGCCTCCGCGGCGGACGTGCAGGACATCCCCGGCGGGCGGTGCCACCGCCTGCCGCAATCCGTTCCGTCCGGAACGCCCGTAATCCGGTGATCCCTGCCTCTCCATGGGCGCTTCCTGTGCTCCGGGCGAGTCCGGCGGCACCGAGGCAACCCCCTTGCACCCCGGTCCCGTCCCGGTTTCCGGTCCGAGGGCCGAGCCTGAAATAGTTCCTCACGATGTTCGCCATCCCTGGACTTCCCATACAGGGCGTCACTCGGGGGACTATGTATTGGGGCATGGAGTGCCTGAACTCGTACTCGAATTGAACGGTAGGACCTGGACACTCGATCCGTCCCGGTCCTACAACGTGGGCCGTGATCCGCAGGGTGACATGGTGCTCGACGACGCCAGGGTCTCCTGGCGGCACGCCACCGTGCGCTGGGCCGGCCGCAGCTGGATCATCGAAGACCAGGGCAGCACCAACGGCACGTACGTCCAGGGCCGGCGGATCCACCAGATGGAGATCGGCCCCGGCTCGACCGTGCACCTGGGCAATGCCACCGACGGTCCCCGGGTGACCCTGTCCGCCGGGGCGTCGGCCGCCGACGGCTTCGGCGCGCAGCCCGCGATGGCGCCGCAGCAGCAGGCCGCGCAGGGCCGGCAGGCGCCCCCCGCGCACCAGCCGCCGGACCGGCAGCCGCCCGACCGGCAGGGCCGGCAGGCCCCGCCGCAGGACCGGCAGCCGCCGTACGTACCGCCACAGCAGGCCCAGCAGGCCCAGCAGCCACCGCAGGCCCAGCAGCCGGTGCCCTCGCAGCAGGCCCGGCGGCCGGAGGAGAGCCCCGGGCAGCAGGCGGGCGGCGCACCGGTCCACGGTGACCGCAGCCCGACCACGTTCCACCGCCTCGACACGGGCCGGGTGATGCGCATCGGCCGTGCGCTGGAGAACGAACTGGTCGTCTCCGACCTCCAGGTCTCCCGCCACCACGCCGAGTTCCGCGCCACCCCCGACGGCCGTTTCGAGATCCATGACCTCGGCAGCCACAACGGCACGTACATCAACGGTCAGCCGGTCCCCAAGTCCGGCAAGGCGCCGGTCGGCCCGAACGACATCATCGGCGTCGGCCACTCCACCTTCCGGCTGGTCGGCGACCGGCTGGAGGAGTTCGTCGACACCGGCGGGGTCTCCTTCTCGGCCCGCCACCTCACGGTCACCGTCGACGGCGGCAAGCAGATTCTCAAGGACGTCTCCTTCGGTGTCCCCGAGAAATCGCTGGTCGCGGTCATCGGCCCCTCCGGCTCCGGCAAGTCGACGCTGCTCAAGGCGCTGACCGGCTACCGCCCCGCCAACCAGGGCGATGTCCTCTACGACAACCGGAACCTCTACAAGCAGTTCGCCGAGCTGCGCCAGCGCATCGGTCTGGTCCCGCAGGACGACATCCTGCACAAGGAGCTGACCGTCCAGAAGGCGCTGCGCTACGCCGCCAAGCTCCGCTTCCCCGGCGACACCGCCGAGTCCGAGCGCGAGGCCCGGATCGACGAGGTGCTGCGCGAGCTCAAGCTCGACATCCACAAGGACAAGAAGGTCACCTCGCTCTCCGGCGGTCAGCGCAAGCGGGTGTCGGTGGCCCTGGAGCTGCTCACCAAGCCGTCACTGATCTTCCTGGACGAGCCGACCTCCGGCCTCGACCCGGGCATGGACCGCGATGTCATGCAGCTGCTGCGCGGCCTCGCCGACGACGGCCGCACCGTCCTGGTCGTCACCCACTCGGTGGCCGAACTCGGCCTGTGCGACAGGCTGCTGGTGATGGCACCGGGCGGTGGCGTGGCCTACTTCGGCCCGCCCGAGGAGGCGCTCAACTTCTTCCAGTACGCCACCTGGGCGGATGTCTTCTCGGCGTTCGAGAACTACCGCGACTACGACTGGATGGGGCGCTGGCGCGGCTCCCCGCACTATCAGATGTACGCGGCGGACATCGACGCCGTCGCCCCGCAGTCGGTCAACGTCCAGGCGCCGCCGGCCCGGATACACAAGTCCCAGAGCTGGGGCTCGCAGCTGTGGACGCTGATGCGCCGCTATGTCTCGGTGCTCGCCTCCGACCGGGGCTTCCTGGGGCTGATGCTGATCCTGCCCGCGGTGCTCGGTGTGGTCTCGATACTGATCCCCAGCGACTTCGGTCTCGGGTACGGCCCGCCGGCCAAGCACCGCACCAACCGCGACGCGAGCACGATCATGCTGATCCTCGCGGTCGGGATGTGCTTCTCGGGCGCCGCCAACTCGGTCCGTGAGCTGATCAAGGAGCGGGTCATCTACGAGCGCGAACGGGCCACCGGCCTGTCGCGGTCGGCGTATCTGATGTCCAAGGTGATCGTGCTCGGCGTGGTCACGGCCTTCCAGGGCGTGATCATCACGGCGATCGGCTTCTCCACCCGGAACATGCCCGCCGAGGGCCTCATCGTGGCGAAGGCCCCGGCGATCGAGATGGCGCTGGCGATCATCGCCCTCGGCTTCACCTCGATGATGTTCGGCCTGATCATCTCCGCGCTGGTCAAGACGGCCGAGAAGACCATGCCGCTGCTGGTCATGTTCGCCATCGTCCAGGTCGTCTTCACCGGTGTGCTCTTCCAGCTCTTCGACACCGTGGGCGTCGCCCAGTTCGCCTGGCTGATGCCGTCGCGCTGGGCCGTCGCCGCGATGGGCGCGACCGCCGACATGAACACGCTCCTGCCGTGGGAGCCGGGCAACCCGGACCCGCTGTGGAAGCACCACACCGGCGTCTATGTGATGGACATGATCATCCTGATCAGTCTGGGCATCGCGCTCGGTATCGCCGTCGCGCGGCTGCTGCGCCGCCATGAGCCCGAGGTCATGCGCAAGTAACGCCGCGCTCCGCAACGGCACGCCCGACGTGTCGCCGCGCACCGCAACGGCACGCCCGAGGGGCGGCACCCGGTACTTGGGTGCCGCCCCTCGGCGGTGTGTACGCGACGGCGGACCGTCAAAACCGTCGGCTCAGTAGGCCGAGTTGACGTTGTCCATCGAGCCGTACTTGTCCGCCGCGTAGTTGCAGGCGGCGGTGATGTTGGCGACCGGGTCGTAGATGTTCCAGGAGGTGCCGGGAACGTGGTACGTCCGGAAAGTCGGGTCGATGACCTGGAGCAGGCCCTTGGACGGGATGCCGTTCTGGGCGTTGACGTCCCAGAGGTTGATCGCGCTCGGGTTGCCGGACGACTCGCGCATCAGGTTGCGGTAGATGCCGTCGTACGAGCCCGGGATGCCCTTCTTGGCCATGACGTCCAGCGACTGGCGGATCCAGCCGTCCAGGTTGTTCGGGTAGCTCTTCGCGACGGGCTGCACGTCGGCGACCGGCTTGACCGCGACCGCCTTCGGCGCGGCGGCGGGGATCGCGGTGCGCACGGCGGACCGGCTCGCGGCAGCCTTCACCGCGCGCGCCTTCTCGGCCTTGGCCTTCGCCACGGCGGCGGCCTTCGCCTTGGCGGCCTTCTCGGCCGCGGCCTTCTTGGCGGCGGCCTCGGCCTTGCCCTTGGCGGCGGAGTCGTCGGCCTGCTTGGCGATCGTGGCCTGCTGGGTTTTGGCGGCGGTACCGACCGCGCTGAAGGCCACCGGCTGTACGTTCTCGACGGTGGAGGCCTGGGGCTTGCCCTGGCCGCCGGCGGCGCCCGGAACGACGGTGAAGGCGAGGGCAGCGGCACCGACTGCGGCGACACCGGCAACGGAGAGCTTGTGCGTCCGGGTCAGGCGGTGAAAACCAGAATTGGCGTGCTGAGGCATGGCGGGACAGACCTTCCGATGGGGGGACGCCGCACGGGCCCAGAGCGGTGGCGAACGCCGAGTTCCGATCACGGCGCCGAGCGACGGGAGCCATTCTTAGCGGCCGGAAATTCCCCCGGCAAAGGTGTGACGTACGATCCGGGTTAGTGGAACGAGGGTGAGGGATATTGCGTCCCGAATAGGACTTCCCCAGCTCACGCCGTATTGGGGGGTCCACTAACCCGGCTCGTAAGTGACCTGCGTCCTATGCGCGGCGTCACAGTGCCACACGGTTTGTCTCGCCGGACGTAATTGCAAATGCACAGTCCGTATGCGTCAGCTCTCACCATGAATTGTCCGAGCGACCTGCGCACCACATCGGGCCCTTTGCCTTCCGGGGACGGACAGACCGCCGGAATCAGCACGAGCGGTTTCCCATGGGCGGGCGCCTCGGCACCGGGCGCCTCGACACCGCGCGCCTCGGCACGGGCCGTCCCGGCACCGGCCGGCCGGGCTCGTCACGGGGCGGGCGCCCGGTTCACGGGGTGAGCGTCCTGGGCGTCCCGTCGGGCCGGCCGCCCAGTCGGGGCCGGCATTCCGGCCGGCCGGGCGTCCCGTCGGGGTGGACGCCCGCCCTCCGCCGATCGGCGCCTCCACCGTGCCCGGATTCAGTCCGGCAGCACGAGATGCAGATCGCCGAATTCATGCCACAGATAGCGCCGCTGCACCGCCGCCGCGTAGGCGCGCCGCAGCACCTCCTCGTCCGCCACCGCGCCCAGCATCAGCAGATGGGAGGCGGTGGGCTCGTGCAGCCCGGTGAGCAGGCCGTCCACCGCCCGCACCCCGCGCTCCGGCGTCACCACCAGATCCGTCCAGCGGGCCGCGGCCCGCACCCGCCCGTCCGCGCCGGTTGCCGACTCCAGGGCCCGTACGGCCGTGGTTCCCACCGCCACGATCCGCCCGCCCGGGACGCCCCGCGCCAGGCCGTGCCGCCGCGCCGCCGCCCTGCGCCGGGCCCGCGTGGCGTTCACCAGCCAGGCCGTGGTCGGCGGCACCACGAACCGCTCCGCGCAGGGTGGCTCGAACGCCTCCGCCGAGGCGACCCCCGTGTGCAGCGAGACCGGCGCGAACTGCACGCCCTTGCTGACCAGCCGCGCCACCAGTCCGGCGGTGAAGGGCCGGGCGGCACTCGGCATCTCGGCGCTGCCGCCGCCGGGGGAGTCCACCGCGAACACCGTCCGGTACGCGGCCAGCGGCTGGTCCCGGTCCGTGTAGCCGTAGCGGATCGGCCGCCCGTGCCGCCGCATCAGCTCCGGTACCTCCGTACCCGTCACCCGCGCCCACCACAGCCGTGCGCTGCCGGGATCCAGCGGGGCCTGAAGCACCAGCCGCGCCCCGCCGGGCAGCCGCACCACCGCGCCCGCCGGACCGCCCGCCCGCGGCCGGGTGCTGCCCCACCCGTCCGGGCTCCGCAGCTCCACCGCCCAGCGCCCGTCCACGGCCCGGCCCGCCGGGTGCCACCGGTCCGCCCGCGTCGAGAAGTGCACCACCACCCGCTCACCGCGCCCCCGGCCGTCCCCGGCCCGGCCGTCCACCGCCGCCGGGAGCGTGGGCGAGGTGTTCACCACCAGCACGTCCCCGGCCGCCAGCAGATCCGGCAGCTCACCGAAGACGTGATGGCCGGCCTCGGCGGCACCCCGGCTCACCATCAGCCGTACGGCGTCCCGGTCCAGGCCCGGCCCCCGCTGCTCGGCCGGAATCCGGGCCGACAGCTCCTCCGGGACCTGCAGCGCCTCCGCGATCACCGGGGACTCGCCCCGCCGGGCGCCTCCGCGCCGGCCGCGGCGCCGTACCGCCCGCTGGGGGCCGCGCCGTCCAGCAGCCGCAGCAGTGCGGGTACCACCGTCGCGGGCAGCGGCCGGCCGGCGGTGTCCTCGTCCGGTACGGCGGCCGCGTACAGATCGGTCCGCATGTCGCCCGGATCCACCCACCACACCCGCAGCCCCGGCTCCTCCACCGCGAGCACCGCCGACTGCTGGTCCAGCGCCGCCTTCGCCGCCCCGTAACCGCCCCAGGTCGGGTACGGGGCGACGGCCGCGTCCGAGCTGATGTTGAGGACCGCCCCACCCGTCCTGGCAGCCGCCGCCTTCGCTGCGATACCTTCGCCCGCTATCCCGATATAAGTGGACGAATCGGACGTTCCGGCATTTCGGGCATTGCGTATATAAGGGTGTGGATCGTATGTCCCGTCATTGTCGACGTCGGCTGCAAAAGGAGCGTTCCCTATATAAGGGACGACTTCTTCATACGAGGGCACATAGGAGGAAGCGCGCAAGAGCGGCAAAGCCTTCTGGACGAGTCCCAGCGGTGCCACCACATTCACCTCCAGCGCCGTCCGCAGCCCGTCCAGCGGATGGTCCGCCAGCCGCACCAGCGGCTCGGCCCCCAGCGCGCTCGCGTTGTTCACCAGCAGATCGAGCCCGCCCAGCTCGCCGGCCGCGGCGACCAGTGCCGTCCGGTGCCCGCCGTCCGTCACATCGCCGGGCAGCGCGACCACCCGCACCCCCGTCGCGCGCAGCTCCCGCGCCGCCTCCTCCAGCGGACCGGCCGACCTGGCGTCCACGACCAGATCCCAGCCCCGTCCCGCCAGTGCCGCGGCGAGCGCCCGGCCCAGCCCCTTCGACGCCCCCGTGATGATCGCCACCGGCATGATCACATCCCCTTCCCGCCGAGGCCGGGATCCCGGCCCTCGCCCTTACGGTAGGAACGCCACCGCCCCGCGGGCGTCGGGCGCCGGACCGGCCATGGCCAGGGCATTCGGCCTAGGCCGGTGGGCGTAGGCGGCAGCCGTCATCGGACCGATACGGGCTGGTCGCCCCGCCGGTACGGTGAGGCCATGACCAACGGACCGGGAGCCGGGATCCCCGCGGTGAGCACCGCGATCCTGGCGATGAGCAGGCATCTGGAGGTCCGCGACGTCCTCAAGACGATCGTGGCCTCGGCCCGCGAGCTGCTGGACGCCGAGTACGCCGCGCTGGGCGTGCCCGACGACCACGGCGGCTTCGCCCAGTTCGTGGTGGACGGCGTCAGCGCCGAGGAGTGGAAGGCCATCGGCCCGCTGCCCCGCCAGCACGGCATCCTCGCCGCGATGCTGCACAACGCCACCCCCGAGCGGCTGGCTGACGTCCGTGCGGACCCCCGCTTCGGCGGCTGGCCGGCGGCCCACCCGGACATGTCCGACTTCCTCGGTCTGCCGGTGGCCGACGGCGACGAGATCCTCGGCGCCCTCTTCCTGGCCAACAAGCGCTGCCCCGAGCCCTCTCCTGCCCGCGCGGACGGCTGCCGCTTCACCGAGGAGGACGAGCGGCTGCTCGGGATACTCGCCCAGCATGCCGCCATCGCGCTGACCAACGCCCGTCTCTACGAGCGCAGCCGCGAGCTGACCATCGCCGGGGAGCGCGCCCGGCTCGCCCACGAGCTGCACGACGCGGTCGCCCAGAAACTCTTCTCGCTCCGCCTCACCGCCCAGGCTGCCACCGCCCTGGTCGACCGGGACCCGGCCCGTGCCAAGGACGAGCTGCACCAGGTCGCCGCGCTGGCCGCGGAGGCCGCCGACGAACTGCGGGCCGCCGTCATCGAACTGCGGCCCGCGGCCCTGGACGAGGACGGCCTGGTCGCCACCCTGCGCTCCCAGGCCCAGGTCCTGGACCGCGCCCACTCCGCGCACGTCACCTTCGCGGCCCACAGCGTCCGGGCGCTGCCCGCCGCCCAGGAGGAGGCCATGCTCCGGGTCGCCCAGGAGGCGCTGCACAACGCCTTGCGGCACTCCGGCGCCGGGCATGTCGAGGTCACCCTCACCCGCAACGGCCAGGGGGCCCTGCTGCGGATCGCCGACGACGGCTGCGGTTTCGACCCGCGCGCGGTCCGCCGGGCCGGCCGCCACCTGGGCCTGGTCTCGATGCGTGACCGGGCGAGCGGTGTCGGCGGGCAGCTCACCGTGGAATCGGAGCCCGGCAAGGGCACCGCTGTCGAGATGGAGGTGCCCGGTGGCTGACAAGGACAGCGGCGGTGCGACGGGAGCCCCCCGGGACGAAACCGCGACGGGCTCCGGGCGGCGGGTGGCCGGCGACGGACGGGCCATCCGCGTCCTGCTCGTCGACGATCACCAGGTCGTGCGCCGCGGACTGCGGACGTTCCTGGAGGTCCAGGACGACATCGAGGTGGTGGGTGAGGCCTCCGACGGGGCCGAGGGCATCGCCGCCGCCGAGGAACTGCGCCCGCACGTGGTCCTGATGGACGTCAAGATGCCTGGCATGGACGGCATCGAGGCGCTCCGCAGGCTGCGCGAACTGGACAACCCCGCCCGGGTGCTGGTGGTGACCAGCTTCACCGAACAGCGTACCGTGGTCCCGGCGCTGCGCGCGGGCGCGGCCGGCTATGTCTACAAGGACATCGACCCGGAGGCGCTGGCCGGCGCCATCCGCTCCGTCCACGCGGGCCATGTCCTGCTGCAGCCCGAGGTGGCCGGCGCCCTGCTCACCCCGGAGGAGAACAACGGCGGCCAGGGGCGCGGCACTTCCCTCACCGACCGGGAGCGCGAGGTGCTTGCCCTGATCGCGGACGGCCGCTCCAACCGCGAGATCGCCCGCGCGCTGGTGCTGTCCGAGAAGACCGTCAAGACCCATGTCTCCAACATCCTCATGAAACTCGACCTCGCCGACCGGACGCAGGCCGCACTGTGGGCCGTACGGCACGGCATCGGGGCCTGAACGCCGCACGGCATCGGGGCCTGAACGCCGCACGGGAGCGCCGGTGTACGCACGGGAGCGCCGGTGTACGGCGGTGCTCCCGTACCGCGCTGACGCAAGCGGAACGTCGTCTTCAGATCCGAGATTCATACTGTCGTGTAGCGGTAGCCCATTCGGCGTATCCCTTCTCGCCCCGCGCCGTTGTCCAGTGCAGTCGTGGCGGCTGGCCACGGCAACGGCAACGAGGAGCTAGCGAAGTGAAGAACATCAAGCGCGCAGCGGCCATCACGATGGTGGCGAGCGGCCTCGCCCTCGCGGGCGCCGGCGTCGCCTCGGCCCACACCCCGCAGGCGCAGGGCGGCGCGGTGCACTCCCCGGGCATCGTCTCCGGCAATGTCATCCAGGCTCCGGTGCACGTCCCCGTGAACGCCTGCGGCGTCACCGCCACGGTCATCGGCGCGCTCAACCCCACCTTCGGCAACCCCTGCCTCAACGCCTGAGCACCGGCTCCTGCAGGATCCGCCTGACCCGCGCGACGCCAAGGTCCGCGCGGGCCGGGCCGGACCGGCACCGTCCCCCCTTCGACGCGCGGCCGGTCCGCTCCCTCCACCACCGTCCTTCCCGGCCCTGTGCCACCACGTGAGGAACACGCCCCATGAACACCGCCAAGAAGGCCGCCCTCGTCCTCGCCGCCACCGGCATCGCCCTCGGTGCGGCCGCCGGATCCGCCTTCGCGACCAGTGGCGCCCAGGCCGACGGCACGGCCGTGCTCTCCCCGGGCATCGTCTCCGGCAACCTCGCCCAGGTCCCCGTGCATGTCCCCGTGAACGCCACCGGCAACACCGCCAATGTCATCGGCGCGCTCAACCCCGCCTTCGGCAACATCACTTCGAACAACTGAGGTTGTCCGATCGGGGGTGAACGGCTCCGCCTGCCCAGAGCCGTCCGTCCCCTTTCGGCGAGGGCCCCGTCGACCACACAATGGTCCGGCGGGGCCTTTTCCGTTCACCCCCGGTGCCGCTCCCGCTCCTCCGCCGCGGAGTTGTACGCCGCCACCTGCGCCCGCCGGGCCGTACGCTCCACCGGCCGCAGCGCCTCGGCGCGGGCCGCGATCTCCGACGAGCTCACCGCGCCACCGTGCTCCCTGCCGTCCCCGCCGGCCTGCTGCGCGATATCGATGAGCGCACCGACGCGCTGCGCCAGCTCCAATACCCGCACCGCCCGCGGCGGATACCCGGGAGCCAGCACCTGTCGGCCGGCCTCCGCCCGCGCCCGGTAGGCCTCCAGCGCCGCCTGCGCCACAGGGCCGGCCCCGGCCACGTCCAGCTTCGAGAGCAGTTCGGTCGCGTCCCGCAGGGCCTCGGCAAGCTCCCGCTCCGCCTCGCCCAGCGACGGCACATCGGCCGGCGGCGCCTCCCGCACGGGCAGACAGCGCCAGACCACCTCCACATGCACATCGGGTCCGGCACCACCCTCCGGCCCGGCCTCGTACCTCTGCGGAATCAGTCCGAGCCCGGCCCCCGAGGCGAGCACCGCCTCCTCGGCCTCCAGCGCCCGCGCATTGAATTCCGGCGGTCCGCACAGCCCCAGCGGATGGCCGGGCACCGGCAGGGCGACCCGCAGGCCGGTCGCCCCCAGCGCCCGCAGCCGGCCCAGCGCGAGCGTCAGCCCGACCGGCGCCGCCTCTCCGGGCAGGCCTTCCACGCGGTGCACCGCATCGTCGTCCGCGATCCGGTGCGCGGCTTCATCAGGTGAGACAAGTCCGGCCAAAAGGGCATTTCCCCATGCCGCAAGCCGTCCTGAACGAGGTTCATCGAGCATGGCCCCAGCCTAGGGAAGAGCACTGACAACGAGTGGCGTAGGTTTGCAGGGGGGCTGCGCCTACAGGTGTACGCGACGACCGAGAAGCAATGGGAGACAACGCGCTCATGAGCGATGTGCTGGAGCTGGTGGACGTATCCGTGGTCCGCGAAGGACGGGCTCTGGTGGACCAGGTCTCCTGGTCGGTGAAGGAGGGGGAGCGCTGGGTGATCCTCGGCCCCAACGGCGCCGGCAAGACCACCCTGCTGAACGTCGCCTCCAGCTACCTCTACCCGACCGCCGGCAGCGCGTCGATCCTCGGCGAGCGGCTCGGCAAGGTCGACGTCTTCGATCTGCGCCCGCGCATCGGTATCGCCGGCATCGCGCTGGCCGACAAGCTGCCGCGCAGCCAGACCGTCCTGCAGACCGTGCTCACCGCCGCGTACGGCATGACGGCCAGCTGGCAGGAGAACTACGAGGACATCGACGAGCAGCGCGCCCGCGCCTTCCTCGACCGCCTCGGCATGACCGCCTACCTCGACCGGAAGTTCGGCACCCTCTCCGAGGGCGAGCGCAAGCGCACCCTGATCGCCCGCGCCATGATGACCGACCCCGAGCTGCTCCTGCTGGACGAGCCGGCCGCCGGTCTGGACCTCGGCGGCCGTGAGGACCTGGTGCGCCGCCTCGGCCGCCTCGCCCGCGACCCGTACGCGCCCTCGATGATCATGGTCACCCACCATGTCGAGGAGATCGCCCCGGGCTTCACCCACGTCCTGATGATCCGTCAGGGCAAGGTGCTGGCCGCCGGCCCGCTCGAACTCGAACTCACCTCCAGCAACCTCTCGCACTGCTTCGGCCTCCCGCTGATCGTCGAGCGCAACGGCAACGACCGCTGGACCGCCCAGGGCCTGCCCCTGACCTGACGGCCCGCCCGTCGCCCGACCGCCACCCCGCAAGGAGCCCCCGGACTCCCTCCCGGGTCCCCGTCGCGGCGCCGCGCTCCCCTTCGCTGACCGATCGCGCCCTGTCCCGGGCCGCCGCACGGATCTACCATGAAGCCGTGGATCCATGGGTGTGGTGGCTGATCGCCGCCGTAGGGCTGGGTATTCCTCTCGTCGTGACCGCGATGCCCGAATTCGGGATGTTCGCGGTCGGCGCCGTCGCCGGTGCCGTCACCGCAGGGGTCGGCGGCGGCACCGTTCTGCAATTCCTGGTGTTCGTAGCGGTTTCGGTCGCCCTGATCGCCGTCGTACGCCCCCTCGCCAACCGCCAACGCGGCCAGAGCCCGCCACACGCCTCCGGCATCGACGCGCTCAAGGGCAGGAGCGCCACGGTCCTGGAGCGCGTCGACGGCGGGGTCGGCGGCCGCATCAAACTCGCCGGCGAGATCTGGTCCGCCCGCTCCCTCGACGGCAGCCAGGTCTACGAACCCGGCCAGCAGGTCGACGTCGTCGAGATCGAAGGCGCCACCGCCGTCGTCATCTGACCCGAACACGCTGCGCGACGCACCACGACTCTGAAAGACTGATCAACGGCAAGCCGGTCACCGGCCGGCAGGGACCAGCAACGAAGGGCACGGGAGCCGCTGTGGAACCGATCATCATCGTCCTGATCATCCTGGTGGTGCTCGTGTTCATCGCACTCATCAAAACGATCCAAGTCATCCCACAGGCCAGCGCCGCCATCGTGGAACGCTTCGGCCGGTACACCCGCACTCTCAACGCGGGCCTGAACATCGTCGTCCCGTTCATCGACTCCATCCGCAACCGCATCGACCTCCGCGAACAGGTCGTGCCGTTCCCGCCGCAGCCGGTGATCACCCAGGACAACCTGGTCGTGAACATCGACACCGTCATCTACTACCAGGTGACCGACGCCCGCGCCGCGACGTACGAGGTCGCCAGCTACATCCAGGCCATCGAGCAGCTGACCGTCACCACCCTGCGGAACATCATCGGTGGCATGGACCTGGAGCGGACCCTGACCTCCCGTGAGGAGATCAACGCGGCACTGCGCGGCGTCCTCGACGAGGCCACCGGCAAGTGGGGCATCCGCGTCAACCGCGTCGAACTCAAGGCCATCGAGCCGCCGACCTCCATCCAGGACTCGATGGAGAAGCAGATGCGCGCCGACCGCGACAAGCGCGCCGCCATCCTCCAGGCCGAAGGTGTCCGGCAGTCCCAGATCCTCACCGCCGAAGGCGAGAAGCAGTCCTCCATCCTGCGCGCCGAAGGTGAGGCCAAGGCCGCGGCCCTGCGCGCCGAGGGTGAGGCCCAGGCGATCCGCGTGGTCTTCGAGTCGATCCACGCCGGGGACCCGGACCAGAAGCTGCTGTCCTACCAGTACCTCCAGATGCTCCCGAAGATCGCCGAAGGCGACGCCAACAAGCTCTGGATCGTGCCCAGCGAGATCGGCGACGCCCTCAAGGGCCTCGGCGGCGCCCTCGGCAACTTCACCCCGCCCACCGGCGGCGGCTCCATCCCGAAGCCCAGCTCGCCGAACCGTGAAGCGCCCCCGATCGACTGACACCACCGGACCCCTGGTGCATGATCGGACAGGTCCGTACCGATCATGCATGGGGGAATCCGCGTGACCATCTGGGAAGCCGTCGCCGTTTTCGCCGCCGGAATCGGCGCCGGCACGATCAACACCGTTGTCGGGTCCGGCACCCTGATCACCTTCCCGGTGCTGCTCGCCTCCGGGCTGCCGCCCGTCACGGCCAATGTGTCCAACACCCTTGGCCTGGTGCCCGGTTCGATCAGCGGCGCCATCGGCTACCGCCGCGAACTCGCCGGCCAGAACCGCCGCATCCTGCGCTTCGGCGCCGTCGCCCTCGTCGGCGGTCTGACCGGCGCGATCCTGCTGCTCGCACTGCCCTCGAAGGCCTTCGACGCGATCGTCCCCGCTCTGATCGCCCTCGCGCTGGTACTCGTCATCGTCCAGCCCAAGCTGTCCGCCGCGCTCCGCGCCCGCCGCGAGCGCAACGGCACCACCCCCCACCGCGACGGCGGCATCGCCCTGCCGGCCGGGCTGCTCGTCGCCAGTGCCTACGGCGGCTACTTCGGCGCCGCCCAGGGGGTGCTCTACCTCTCCCTGATGGGCCTGCTGCTCGACGAGGAACTACAGCGCATCAACGCACTCAAGAACGTCCTCGCCGCGATCGTCAACGGTGTCGCGGCGGTCTTCTTCCTCTTCGTCGCGCACTTCGACTGGGCCGCCGTCGGCCTGATCGCGCTCGGCTCCACCCTCGGCGGCCAGCTCGGCGCGAAGATAGGCCGCCGGCTGCCGCCCACCGCCCTGCGCGCCGTCATCGTCGTCGTCGGCCTACTGGCCATCACCCAACTCCTCCTGAAATAAGGTGCGTCGAGTGAGCCCCCGGGCCGCGGACGGACCGGCCCCGCGCTAGGCGGGAAGCGCCAGCCACTCCGGCAGCCCGTCCCGCACCGACACCCCCAGCGTCGACAGCAGCACATCCGCCGGCGTCGGCTCGAACGGCCGCCGCAGCAGCTGCATCCCCGCCTGCTCGGGCGTACGGTCCGCTTTGCGGTGATTGTCCTCCGCGCACGAGGCGACGGTATTCAGCCAGGTGTCCCCACCGCCGTGCGACCGCGGCACGACATGGTCCACGGTCGTCGCCCGCCGCCCGCAGTACGCACACCGGTGCTGGTCACGCACCAGCACACCCCGCCGCGACCAGGGCGCCCGTCTTCGGAACGGCACCCGTACATACCTGCTGAGCCTGATCACCTGCGGCACCGCTATGTCCACCGAAGCGGCGCGGATCCGCAGCCCCGGGTGAGCATGCTCGACGACCGCCTTGTCCTGCATGACCAGCACCACCGCACGCCGCAGCGACACCGTCGACAGCGGCTCGAAGCTCGCATTCAGCACCAGCGTCTCGCGCATCCCGTCCACCTCCCCAACCCGCTCCGCCCCCGCGGCGAAGTTGCTCCACTGTGCAGCGGCAGGTATTCCCCGAACAACGCAATTTCCGCATGCCACAAGGGAAATGGAGGACGACCGGCAGATGAAAAAGAGGTGCCCGTCGGCGCCGCACGGGCCACGAGAAGAGTGCGCCCCGGGTCCCACCCCCGTGAATCACGCGAGACCCGGAGCGAACGGCAGCCGGCCAGGACGCCCGACACGAGTGCGGGCTCCGGACGGGGGTACCTCCCATGCCGTGAAGGCAATGGGGGAGGCGGACGACACACCTGCGCCCCGCCGCTCCCGCCACTGCGGTACCTGCTGCCCGCCGCCCTTCTCACGGGGCGGCGGCACCGGTACCACTCTGCGTGCGGGAAGCGCCGGGGCGCAACGGAATTACGGCGTTCAGCCCGCCGCGGGCACCTCGTACTCGGCGATCAGCTGGGCCCGCCCGAGCGTGTGGAACCGCAGGTTGAAGCCCACCACCGCGGGAGAAGCCTCGCCATCCGGACCGAGCTTCTCCTGGTCCACCGCGTACACCGTGAACACATAGCGGTGCGGACCGTCCCCGGGCGGCGGCGCCGCGCCCCCGAAGTCCCGCGTCCCGTAGTCGTTACGGACATGCACGGCGCCCTCGGGCAGCCCCTTCATCTCCCCGGACCCGGCACCCGCCGGCAGCTCCGTCACCGACGCCGGAATGTCGAACAGCGTCCAGTGCCAGAAACCGCTGCCCGTCGGCGCGTCCGGGTCGTAGCAGGTCACCGCGTAGCTCTTCGTCCCCGCGGGTGCGCCCTCCCACCGCAGCTGCGGCGAACGGTTCCCCTCGGCGAAGACCTGCTCCGGCCGCAGCGTCCCGCCCGGCTCCACCTCGTCGCTCAGCACCGTGAACTCCGGCACCGGCGGATGGAAATCGTGCGGGAGCGGCCGCCGCTTCAGCTCGGACACTGCAACACCTCCTGGTCGCTTGCTGACACCTGTCCGGCCAGGTTAGAGCCAGTTCCGCTTACCGCCGACCTCCGCCAGCCACTGGTTGAGGTAAGCCGCCCAGTCGGTCCCCTCGAAGTCGTTCAGCCCGACCGTGAACGACCGGTAGGTGTCCGACCCCTCGCTGAACAGCCCCGGCTTCTTGTCCATCTCCAGGACGACGTCCATCTCCCGGTCGTCCGCGACGAACGACAGCTCGACCTGGTTGAGCCCCCGGTACTGCTGCGGCGCGTGGAACTCGATCTCCTGGTAGAAGGGGAGCCGCTGCCGCGTTCCCCTGATGTGCCCCTGCTCGAGATCGGCGGCCTTGAAACGGAACCCCAGCCGCCCGAACGCGTCCAGGATCGCCTGCTGCGCCGGCAGCGGGTGCACATTCACCGGGTCCAGGTCCCCGGAGTCCACCGCCCGCGCGATCGCCAGCTCCGTCGTCACCCCGACGTTCATCCCGTGCAGAGGTGTCCCCAGGAACGTGGTGACCGGCGTCTCCCACGGAATCTCCAGCCCGAACGGCACGGTGTGCGCCGCACCCGGCTGCACCGCAAACGCACCCCCCAGCTGCACCTTGGTGAACTCGATGTTCCGCTTGTACTCCTCGTCGCCGCTCTCGACCTCGACCCGCGCCTGCAGTCCGACGGACAGCCCCTGGATGTCCTGGGCCACGGACCCGCCCTGGACCCGCACCTCGCCCTGTACGACCCCACCGGGGACGACGTTCTCCTCGAAGAGCACCGTCTCCACCGACGCGCCCCCGGCGCCCAGGCTCGCCAGCAGCTTCTTGAATCCCATGCTCGTCCTCCCCAGGCGAAACGCCTGTGCTGTGTATTGCGCGCCGAGATCTCGGCTTGATCCCTACGAACGCGAAACCGCGCGACCCGGTTCCACGGCCCACACCTTCCCAACCCCGGTGCCCCCATGGCCAGCCGCCCTCCCGGACGGCTGCACTACTCTCGGTCCGCATGACCGACGTACCGGAACGTATGCCGCTCACCCGCGACTTCTTCGACCGTCCCGTGCTGGACGTGGCTCCCGACTTGCTGGGCCGCACCCTGCTGCGCCACACCCCCGACGGTCCGATCGCACTCCGGCTCACCGAGGTCGAGGCGTACGACGGCGAGACCGACCCCGGCTCCCACGCCTACCGGGGCCGCACCGCACGCAACGCCACCATGTTCGGCCCGCCCGGCCATGCGTACGTCTACTTCATCTACGGGATGTGGTTCAGCCTCAACGCGGTCTGCGGCTCCGAGGGCAAGGCGAGCGGTGTCCTGCTGCGCGCCGGTGAGATCCTCACCGGCGCGCCCCTGGCAGCCGCCCGCCGCCCCAAGGCCCGCACCACCAACGAGCTGGCGAAGGGCCCGGCCCGCCTGGCCACCGCCCTCGGCATCGACCGCACCCTCGACGGCATCGACTTGTGCACCGGGGGCACCGCCCCCCTCTCCGTGCTGCACGGCCGCCCGCCCGCTCCCGAGCGGGTACGCAACGGTCCGCGCACCGGCGTCGGCGGAGACGGCGCCGATCACCCCTGGCGCTACTGGATCGCCGACGACCCCACCGTCAGCCCCTACCGCCCCCATGTCCCCCGACGCCGCACCACCACCGCTACTTGACTCTGTATCGCCGACCGCCTAACGTAGCCCGAGCCGCTGGAGACGGGCAGCGCTATTTGCGCAGACCGCCAGGCGGCACAACCAACTACTCCGATCGGCTCCCTAACGGGTCCTCTTTCGCGTTGCCGAAATTCGATCCAGCCACTCGATTATGAGTCGCCAGGGCAAGCCGCTAAAGTAGTGATCACGCCGAACGGGCAGCATTAAATAGCTGCTCCGGGGCGGACCCCCGATGGATATCGGAACCGGAATCGAAATGAATCGGGTTCTGCTAGAGTCGGAAAGGCCGGAAAGCGAAAGCAGAACGGCCAACCCCGCTCCAACAGGGGGCCGGAGACGGAAACGGATCTGGTAAGGTTGGAAACGCGAAGAAGCCGAAAGGCGGCAACGCACCGGCGAAAATCGGGCCCGCAAGGATCTGATAGAGTCGGAAACGCAAGACCGAAGGGAAGCGCCCGGAGAGCCTGGTGAAACAGGCACAAAGGAAGCGTCCGTTCCTTGAGAACTCAACAGCGTGCCAAAAGTCAACGCCAGATATGTTGATACCCCGTCCACCGGAGACACTCCGGAGGATGA
>NZ_JBSHBP010000087.1:0-29515 GCF_053612065.1 Streptomyces sp. NPDC054765
GATCGTGCGGCGCGCCCGGGAGGTGGCGGCACGGCTGCGCGAGGCGAGCCGGGACGTCGTACGCCGCTCCTGGGCGCGGTTGGTGTGCGGCATGACCGCCACCCTGGCGGCGCAGGGCGCGCTGTTCGTGGCCTGTCTGGATGCGGCGGGCTCCCGTACGGGAACGGGGGCTGCGCTGGCGGTGTTCGCGGCCAGCCGGCTGCTGACCCAGATCGCGGTCACCCCCGGCGGTATCGGCGTCACCGAGTGCGCCGCCGCCGTCGCGCTGGTCGCCCTCGGCGGCGCACCCGCGGCCGTGGCCTCGGCGATGCTGCTGTTCGCCACGTTCACGCATCTGCTGGAGATCCCGCTGGGCGCGCTCACCGGCGCGCTCTGGCTGCTGCGGGCGGGAAGACGGCGCCCGGCGCCCGCACCGGCCGCTCCCTAGGCACCCACCGCGCCACCGCCGCCACCGCCACCGCCGCCCCGACGGCGGCCGCGATCCCGCTCGCCCAGGTGGGACCGTGCCCCGACGGCATCACCACCAGCGTCAGCCCCACCATCGCCGCCTTCGCGCCGCGACGCCCCAGCCGTCGCCAGGACACCGCCGCCAACGGCACCACCGCCCACAGCACGTACCACGGCTGCACCACCGGGGCGGAAGCCACCAGCACCAGCAGCGCCGTCCCCGTCGCCCGCTCGGCGCCGGCGTACGGGGCGCACCGCACCCAGTGGCCCACCGCGCACAGCCCCACCAGCAGCCCGGCCAGCCGCGCCGCCGTCATCGCCCCGGCCGCCGTGCCCCAGCCCAGCCCCTCGGCGAGCCACCCCAGCAGATGCCCCGCGTCCGTACTCAGGGACAGCAGGGTGTGCACCTCGGCAGGCGTACGGATGGTCCGCAGCCACCCCCACCCCTGGCCGCACGCGGCCACCCCCGCCACCAGCGCGGCGGCGGCCACCCCGGCGATCCCGACGGCCTGCCGCACCCGCCGCCCCGCCCCGCGCCGCCCCGCCACGGTCACCGCCGCCGCGCACAGCAGGGCCACCCCGGCCGGAGCCTTCACGAGCACCGCCGCGGTCAGCACGACCGTGCCCAGCACCCAGCGCCCCCGGCGGAACGCCAGCAGCCCGGCCGTCATCAGCCCCAGCATCAGCGCCTCGTTGTGCGCCCCGCCCACCAGGTGCAGCAGCACCAACGGGTTGAGCGCCCCGGCCCACAGCGCACCGGCCGCGCCCGGTCCCGACGCGGCCGCCAGCCACCGCAGCGCCCACACCACGAGGCCCAGCCCCGCCAGCGCCACCAGCCGCAGCCCCACGGTCGCGGCCACCACATGATGTTCTCCGGTGACCGCCACCACGGCCCGCGCCACGGCGACCGACAGCGGTCCGTACGGGGCCGGGGAGTCGTGCCACATCCCGGGGACATTGGCCGCGAGCGGGCCGCCCAGCGCCGCCGGGCCCAGCACGTACACATCGCGGCCACGGCCCGCCAGCGCGCCCTGGGCGAGATAGCTGTAGGCGTCACTGCTGCCCAGCAACGGGCCCGGCACCAGCGGCAGCGCCCAGCACGCCAGCGCCGTGCGGAGCTGCCGCCACCCGCCGGCCGTCCCGTCCGCGACGCGGGTGCCCAGCCGCCACCACGCGGTGAGCAGCAGCACCAGCCCGGCGTACGACAGGGCGACGCCCACGCACAGCACCGGCGTGCCCTGCCGCCCCCACAGACCGTCCGGAACTCCCCGCGGCAGCGCCCCGGACGCCCATCCCCCGGCGCCCAGCAACACGGAGCCCAGCGTGCCCAGGAGCACCTCTCCCCGGACCGTGACCCCTGCCGCACTCATCCGGCCAACCTAGACGCGGACCGGGCCCGCAAGACGCACACAAACGGACATGTCGCCCGTCCGAGCTAGCGTCCGCCCCACGGCGCCGGGCCGCGGGGCGGACGCCACGGGCCCGGCTCAGCCGACGCAGTACGTGTCCTGGCGCGGGCGCCGTCCCGTCGTCAGGAAGGCGGTGACCGTGCGGTCACCGCAGGCGGTGCCGTTGCCCAGGTAGGCGCCGTGGCCGCCGTGTTCCAGGGTGACCAGGCGGGCCCGGCCGCCGAGGGCCGCACGCATCTTCAGCGCGCCGGAGTACGGGGTGGCGGGGTCCCGGCGGTTCTGGACCATCAGGATGTCGGACGGCCCGTCGGCGGTGATCCGCGTGGGCCGCTCCGCGGGCTCGTCCTTCCAGAAGGTGCAGGGCAGGACGTTGGCCGGCATCCCGGCCGTGAGCGGGTGCCGGGCGCGGTCGGCGGCCACCGCGCGCCGGTACCCGGAAGCCGGCGCCGGCCAGCGCACGTCGTTGCAGAGGGGCGCCGTCACGGCCGCCGCCTTGTCGTCCGGCAGGGGCCCGGCGAGGGCGTCGGGCAGCACCGGCCGGGCGCCCGGGTCCTGGGCCTGCCGGACGAGCCGGGCGAGCTGGGGGAAGAGGCCGTCGCTGTACAGGGCGTTCTGGAGCGCCTGGCGCAGCCGGTTGCCGGTCAGCGGGACGCCCTTCGTACCGGACTCCTTCGGTACGCGGTCCAGCTGTGCCGCCAGCGCGAGGAACAACGGCCGCACGTCCTCGGGACGGGCGGCCACCCGCAGCCCCTCGCCGTCCCGGGCCGGGTCCGCCGCCCAGGCCGCGAAGTCGGGGAACCGGTCGTCCGCGCCCGCCGACATATTGGCCAGCCACCCCCGCGCCACCCGCGACGGATCGGGGTCGCCGGAGCTGTCCAGCACCCAGCGGTCGGTGTGCTGCGGGTACTTCTGCGCGTACACCGCCCCGACGTACGTCCCGTACGAGGACGCCCAGGCCGACAGCTTCTCCTCGCCCAGGGCCCGGCGCAGGCGGTCGATGTCGCGCACCTCGTTCGCGGTGGACATGCTGCGCAGCACGGGACCGCCGTGCCGGGCGCACGCCTCGGCGATCCGCCGGGACCGGGCGGTGTTCTCCCCGATGCCGCCGTCCGGACCCGGCCAGGACCGCAGGGTCACCAACTGCCGGTCGGCCGGGCCGAGTCCGCAGCGCGCCGTCGGGCTGCCGCCCGTCCCCCGCGGGTCGAAGCTGACGAGGTCGTAGGCCCCGGCCATCTCCTTGGCCAGCGCCGCCCCCTTCGTCTCCAGCCGGGACACCCCGGATTCCCCCGGCCCGCCCGGGATCAGCAGCAGCGTGCCCCGCCGTGTCCCGGGCCGCTCGCTGCGCACCCGGGACACGGCGAGTCCGAGCTGCGGGCCGCCCGGGTCGCGGTAGTCGAGCGGTACGGGCAGTTCGGCGCACTCCTGTCCGGCGATGCCGGGCTCGGCGCACACCCCCCAGGTGAGGGCGGGCCCGGTGGTGCCGGGGGTCTGGGCACGGGCGGCCGGGGAGACGGCGGCCAGGGTGCCGGCGACAGCTAAGGCGGAGAGCGTGAGCCCAAGGGCGCGGTGGGTGTAAGTCGTCATGGCGCAAGGGTGGTGGAGCGGACCGGCGCCGCCCATCCGGCTGCCCGGGACATCGATGGTGGGGATATCCCGAGGGTGCGCCGTCCGCGTACCGCCGGCCGCCCGGCGGCGCGCGCCGCTCCGGACCGGCCCGCCCGCCGCCGGCCCGCTCCCTCCTCCCCTCCCCCGCTCCTCCTACTCCCCGAGGGTGATCAGCGCCAGCGTGATGTTGTCCGGGCCGCCCGCCTCGATGGCGGACTTCCACAGTTCGAAGGCGGCCCGGCCGCCTTCGTGGAGCCGTAGCAGCTCGTCGAGGGCGTCCTCGGGGACGGGGTCGGTCAGCCCGTCGGTGCACACCAGACAGCGGTCGCCCACGGCGAGCGGCACGGTCGTGAGGTGCGGGGTGACGGCGCTGAACTCCCGGGCCCCGCCGAGCGCCTGGGTGACCAGCGAAGTGGTGCGCCGTCCCGGCGACAGCGGCGGACTGTCGTCCACGCTCACCTGGCGCAGCCCGTCCGCGGTCGCGTGGAACACCCGGCTGTCGCCGACGTTGAACACCAGCAGGGACGTCTCCCGTACGACCGCGCCGGCGACCGTGGTGCCCATGGTGGCCAGCCCCGGGTCCCGTCCGGCGGCCGCGTACACCGCGCGGTTGCAGCGGTCCAGAGCGGCACGGACGGCGTCCTCGCTGTCCAGTGAGGGGCCGAGCGCGGCCAGTTGCCGGACGGTCAGCGCGCTGGCCACCTCCCCGGCCGGCTGCCCGCCGATACCGTCGGCGACCGCGACGGCCAGCGGGGTGCCGAGCGGGAACACCAGGGTCTGGGGGTTGTCGGTCACCGTGCCGCAGAGCGTCCAGGGGCCGGCCACCAGGCTGTCCTCGTTGTGCTCACGGATCAGCCCGGTGTGGCTGAGGGCGGTCACGGTGATGTACGGCATGGACGTGTCCGGCTCCGGTACTCCGCTGCGGCAGGCCCCTCGTCCCCGTGGCGTGCCGTACCACCATTGTGGCCGCCACCCGGCCGCCCCCGCCCGTCGAGGGCCCGACGTCGGGCGGGCGGGCCGGTCAGGGGTCAGCGGTCAGCCGTCAGCGGTCAGCCGGTGCCCTGGCCGCTCAGGGTGGTCCGCCGCATCAGCCGGGCGATGTCCTTCCCGGTGACGATCCCCACCAGGAGCCCCGCGTCCACGACGAGGATGCGCGCGCCGGTGCGCAGGCTGACCTTGTCGAGGGCGGCGCTCAGCAGATCGTCGGGCGCGGCGACGGCGCACTGGGACAGCGGCACGGCCACCTCGCGTACCCGCACGCTCTCCCGGCTCGGGGCGGGCACCGCCGCGAGCCGGCGGAGCTGCACGATGCCGCTGGGGCGGCCTTCGAAGTCGAGCAGCGGCAGCGCGGAGTGGCGGGAGTGCACGGCCACCTCGTCGATGAAGCGCTGGGCGGTCAGCCAGTCGGCGCCGGTCGCCACCGGGCTGGACATGGCATCGGCGACCCGGACCCCGCGCAGTGCGGTGTGAAGGGCGGCGCGGCGCCGCTCCGCCCCTGCGACGATCATGACGAAGAGGCCGATGAACACGATCCACAGCCCGCCCGGCGCCCCGCGGAACACCGAGATCCAGCCGGCGGCCACCAGGAGCACCCCCATGATCTGGCCGCCCCGCGAGGCCGCCAGATCCGCACGGTCCCGGTCCCCGGTGCGCCACCACAGCACCGCCTGCACCACCCGCCCGCCGTCCAGCGGCACCGCGGGCAGCAGATTGAACACCCCCAGGAAGAGATTCGCCCAGCCCAGCCACGCCAGGACGACGGAGGGCACCGCCCAGCCGGACAGCCCGTGCAGCCCGAACCCGGCCCCGAGCGCCACACCACCGATGACCAGGCTGGTGAGCGGGCCGCTGACGGCCACCGCGAAGGCCGCCGCCGCGGTCTGCGGCCGCCCCATCCGGGTCGTCCCGCCCAGCGCCCACAGCGTCACGTCCTGGACAGAGATCTGCTTCCGCCGGGCGGTCGCGGCGTGCGCCGTCTCGTGCAGCAGCAGGCTGCCCATGAGCAGCACGGCCCCGATGACGCCGGCGAGGGCGTAGACGACGTGCGGGCGGCCCGGCGTCCAGACGGGAAGGCCCTGCCGGCCGAGCCCGTACGCGAACAGGCCCACCAGCAGCGGCACGCTCCAGTGCATGCGCAGCGGCACCCCGACCACATGTCCCACACGGACCGAGCCGTTCATCGTCGTCTCCAGCCGGCCCGGCGTCCGGTTCCTCCGGGCAGGCCTGGGCGGCCTGCACTCCGTGAACCGGCCGATCCGGCGCCCACCACAATTGTCGCTCGCGGAACCTACCCTGGAGGTACGAAAAGACTGCTGGTCGTACGGGTGGCACGCTGGTCGTACGGACGGAACCGCCGGAGGTGCGTCATGGGACAAAGACACCACTTCCACCTGGACCAGGGTGATCACTCGATCACCGTGAACGTCGGGCCCGGCCGGGCCGGGGAGATCGAGCTGCTGGTCGACGGCAAGGTGGTCGCCTACCAGAAGGATCACCGCGCCGGTATGAACGTGCTGACCGGCGAACTCCCCGAAGAGCCCGCCCACCCCTTCCGGGTCCTGCTGCGCCAGCCGCACCTGGTCCCCTCCATGCCCCGGTGCACGCTGGAGCTGGACGGCGTGGAGCAGCCCATGCCGGAGCGGCTGGTGCTCTAGCTAGGGCCTGCCGGCCCCCTCGAGCCGGGCCGTGATCCGTAGGACACGCCCCGGCCGCTGCGCGCCGTCCGCCGGGTGACCGGCCGGTTCACCGGCGCGCCCGCACACGCGCCGGAGCCGCCGCGGAAACCCTTGCGAGGTGCGCGGAAACCCTTGCGAAGTGTTGGGCCACTCGGCTGATTGTGGCCGGTGAGCGTTTTACTCCCCGCGGGTTGAACGACGGTGCGGGCCGACAACGGCAGCACGATACGTCTGGCATCAGAAGGACGAAGCGGCGAGGAGCGACGTGAGAAGAATCGTGCAGGCGGGAAGTATCGTCGGGGCGTGCGGGCTGGTGCTGTTCAGCGCCGGAGCGGCCGGTGCGCAGACCCTCCCCGGCGAGTCCCTGCTCTCGGCCGTGGCGGGTGCCGATGTGGGCACCGTGACCGGCATGGTCTCCGGGGTGGTCTGCAACAACCGCCTCGCCGACTTCAACTACCGGTCACCGGTCGTCAGGTCGCCGCACCCCTGCATCAACGGACCGGTGCACAGCGGCAACAGCCTCAACAGCGGCAACTTCATCAACCACGGGAACCCGAACAACAGCGGCAACATCGCCAACACCAACGGGTCCACCAACAGCGCCAACTCCGCCTCGGGTGCCTCGTCGAACAGCAGCAACAACATTCAGGGCATCCTCGGAGGCCTCTTCCGCTGAGACACCTCCGGGCCCCCTGATACGGCCCCGGCCCACCGCCTCTTCGCAAGCCGTCCCGCGATCGCCCGGCACACTCCGCCGGGCGATCGCCGTGTGCGGCCCCCGAAACCGCACCGACGCCTCGACCGCCGGAGCCGGCTTCGGCCCCGGCCCCGGCCCCGGCCCCGGAGCTTGCCGGGGCCGAAGGGGCCGGATCAGCGCCGGATCAGCGCCCGTTCAGCGCCGGATCACAGCCTCTGCCTGTGGTGGCGGCCCACGTTCTGCAGATGGTTGCGGGTCCTCGACTCGACACCGTGCGTCTCGTTGTGCGAGTTGGTGTTGCCGTTGACGTTGACCGGGCTACCGCTGTCGTTGCTGTTGCCCGACATATAGAGGTTCTGCGAGTTCACGAGGTTTCCGCTGTTCAGCGGTCCGTTGACGCACACCCTGGCGCCGCGCGGGCAATGCAGTCCGGAGTGGAAGCTGGCGAAGGTGTCGCTGTCCCACACGCCGTCCCCGCCGCCCCAGGCCTGCGCGGGCGACCCCCCGCCAACGGCCAGGAGCAGGCCGCAAGCTCCTGCGACAACAACATTGATGCGTGCGATGTTCTTCACTGTGTGCTCCTGCACCTCGCGGTTGGGTACCCGCGGTCTTGCTACCGGGCCTTCCCCCATCCACCAAGCCTGAGCAACGGCCCGTCCCGCGCATTCACTCTGAATGATCAGTGGATTCACCGTGACGGCTCTTCGCGCGACCGCCACAGCGGGCCTCGCCGGCGGTGCGGACGCACCGTCCGCGGCGCGGCTCCGGCGCCGTTCTCACGTCCGCAGCCGCAGCCGCTGTCCGGGATAGATATGGTCCGGTCCCTGATCGAGCAGGTGCTTGTTCCGGTGGTACAGGGCCGTGGTGCCGCCCGGGGCATGGGTGCGTTCGGCGATGACGGAGAGGCAGTCGCCGGGGTGGACGACATAGCTGCGGGCCGCGGCGCCGGCGGACGGGGTGCGGGCGCGCGTGGTGGGCGCCCCGTCGGCCGAAGGGGCCTGCTCCGAATGGTCCTGGACGGCCGGAGGGTTCTGGCCGGCCGGAGGGTTCTGGACGGCCGAGGGGGTCTGCCGGACGGCGGGGGCGGAGCGGTCGCCGGCGCCGCTGGTGGAGGTGTGGGCGCAGTTGGGCCAGGCGGACAGGCCGCGGTCGCGGACGATGCGCTCGCCGATGACGATCTGCTCGGCGCGGGTGGCGAGGTCGGCGCGCGGGGCATAACGGTCGCCGCCGTACGCGCGCCAGGTGGCGAGGTCGATCTGCAGACCGCCGTGGTAGCCGTTGCCGGTGTTGATGTGCCAGCGGCCGTTGCTCTCGCAGGCGGCGATGCGCTCCCAGTCGGGTCCCGGCGGGCCGGCGGCCCGGCCGGCCGCCGCGGCGCTCGGGCCGGCGAGGCCGGCGACGGTCAGGAGAACCAGCAGCACGGACAGCAGCGTTTCGACGGACCGTTTGGCGAGGGGCGACGGCATGACGGGAATCCTCCGCTGTGCTCCGGCAACGCCGTGACGGAGTACTCGCCACGACCGGTGGGCACACACCAACTAACCCGGCAATATGGTTTACGGCATGTCCGGTGAGCGCGACATGCGCGTGTTTCACCCGGGTGGGTGCAGGGTGGTGTCGCCGCCTCTCACGGGCCCATTGGCCCCGTGGCCGTGCGATTGCGTGGCTATTTCCCGTGCCGCCGCCCTATGTCAAGGTCCGAATTCGAGCCAGCCATGGCAATTTCGGCCCGGAGCGGCTGCCGCCGCCCCTGCGGAAGCAGGCGTTTACGTGACCGAATACGCGAAAGACGGGGTGAGGGCGAGGGGTTCCGGGGTCGCCACGGCGAACTCGTAAGAGGCAGAGAAGGCGAAGTCCCTTACCAGGACGGGGACTTCGGTGCCGTAGGGTCCGGGAACGGTGACCGTCCCGCGGTCGCCGGGGAATCCGGCCTCGATGAGTTCGGGCGCGACGGACAGCCCCCGGCCGACGGCCTGCAGGGCGGCGTCCTTGCGGACCCAGAAACGGGTGACGAGGCGTTCCCGCTCGGCGGCCGGGCAGCCCGCCGCGGTGCGTGCTTCCTGCGCCGTCAGCACCTCGTACGGGGTGTGCGGCGGGGACGTTTCGGGGCACACGGACTCCACCGAGAAGCCCATCTGGCGGGCGTCGTCGCCGCAGGCCACGACCAGCAGGCCACGGGTTCCGTACAGCTCCCAGTGGGAGGCGGCGGCCATGGCGGCGCTCACCCGGCCGGGGAGGCGGGCCAGCAGCCAGCTGCGGGAGGCGCCGTCGAGAGTCGCCCTGGAGTGGCCGTTGAGGCCCAGACAGCCGTCGGGGGACAGCCCCGTTCCCCCGTCGCCGGGAGGGGTGGATGCTATGGGGACGACGAATACCGGGACGGGGGTCGACAGGAGGTCGGGGTGCTCGTGAGCAGGTGCGGATGCAGCGGTGAGCGGTACCGGGCGGGCCCGGCCGGGGTGCTGCCGTTCGCCAGGGAACCCCAGGTCAAGGGGCTCCGGACAGAGTTCGAGAAGAGCGGCGTTCGTTTCCACGTACTTTCCGTCCTCCACAGTTGAGAGGTGCCGAGGCCGCACTCGGTGAGTGACGGCCCGTCATACAGTGGGTCTCTCCCCCTTTTTCGGCTACATCGATCGATACACACAGCCCAAGGTTTGCAGATCCTCCGGATCCTTCGAGTCATCCCTCCTGCTGATGTACGGCTACATACTTCGATGTACGAGGGACCGACCCAAATTCGGGCGCCAGGGCCAGGAGAACCAGCAACCCACCGAAGTACTGTCCTCATGTGTGGTTACGTCTTTTCACAAGTACGCACGCGCGCCGCCGCCCCATACCGCTCCGTGACCTCAGATTGGCTGTGGGTTTCTTTGCCGGCTGCCTGATCCTGTACGTCCTGGGCGGTCCGCAGGTGATGGGGGGCGATATCCCCGTCTGGCAGGCCGTCCTGCCGGTCCTGGTGCTGTGCACCGCGACCGCCCTGCGCAGTGCCCTGCCGCCGCTCGCGGTCGCCGTCGGCACGTTCACCGTCACCGTGGAGACGGCCTCCAGCGGCGGACTGGGCCCCGTCCTCATCTACACGGACCTGCTCTATGCCGCCGCGCTGTACGGAGCCCCGTGGCTGTGCCGGGTGCTGCAGGCCGGGACCGTGACGGTCACCCTCGCCACCACCGTCGTCCTCGTCCTCACCGGCGACCGCTCGGAGGGGGTGACGACCGGTGTCATCGTCGCGCTGCTGCTCATCTCCCCCGTCTGGACGGGGGTGTTGATACGGAACCACAAGGAGCGCGCCGATACCGAGCGGCAGCGCGCCGCGCAGATCAACCGGCTGGCGGAGCTGGACCGCAAGACCGTGCTGCAGACCGAGCGCACCCGGATGGCCCGTGAGCTGCACGATCTGGTGGCCAACCACCTCAGCGCCATCGCCATCCACTCCAGCGCCGTGCTCTCCCTGAGCGGGACGAAGGGGGAGAAGGACGGCGCCGCCGAGGAGGATCCGGTGCTGCGGGCGCTCGCGGTGATCCGCGAGAACAGCGTGCAGGGGCTGGCCGAAATGCGGCGGATGGTGGTGCTGTTGCGGTCCGACCGGGGGGTGGACGACGACTGGGACCGGCCCCAGTTGAACGCGCTGGGGGCGCTGGTGGAGCAGGCCCGGCCGGCCGCCGACGCGGCGGCGCTGAGCCTGTACACGGAGTTCCCCGAGAGCTTCCCCGAGGTGTCGTCGGTGATCGAGGTGACGGCGTACCGCATCGTGCAGGAGGCGCTGACCAACGTCCTCAAGCATGCCTCGGCGGGGCGGGTGCGGATCCGGTGCGAGGCCGGCACCGAGCAGCTGACCATCTCGGTGGACAGCCCGCTGGCCCGCCCCGACGTCCGGGCCCGCCAGCGCCCCGTGGAGCAGCTGACCACCGGAGCGGGCGCCGGGCTCGCCGGGATGTCCGAACGGGCCGCCCTGGTCGGCGGCATCTTCGACGCGGGACCCGACCGCACCGCCCCCGGGCGCTGGCGGGTGCGGGCCGTGCTCCCGCTGACCCAGAACTCCTAGGTGACGAGAAAGGTGGAGCAGCCAGTGGAGCAGCCAGTGGAGGACGAGCGGAGGGGCGGGCCGGCGGGTGCGCCGGACCGGGCTCCGGTGGACCGGCCCGAGGACATCCGGGTGCTGGTGGCCGATGACCAGGCCGCCGTACGGTCCGGGCTGGTCCTGGTGTTGCAGACGGACCCGGGCATCACGGTCGTCGGGGAGGCCGGTGACGGTGCCACGGCGGTCCGGATGGCCGCCGAACTGCGGCCCGACGTGGTGCTGATGGACGTACAGATGCCGCAGCTCAACGGGGTCGCCGCGACCCGCAGGATCGTGGAGCGCGGGCTCGCGGAGGTGCTGGTGCTGACCACCTTCGACCTCAACGAGTACATCTTCGGGGCGCTGCGGGCCGGCGCCGGCGGCTTCATCCTCAAGAACGCGGAACCGGCCGTACTGGTCAGCGCGGTGCGGGAGGTGGCGCACGGGGACGGCTTCCTCACCCCGGCCATCGCCCGGCGGCTGATCACCGAGTTCGCCGGCCGGCCGCCGGTACCGGGCCCCGGCCCCACACTGCCGGACGGCGCCGCGGAGGCCCTCGACACCCTGACCAAGCGGGAGTTGGAGGTGCTGGCCTGCATCGCCCGCGGGCTGGCCAACAGCGCCATAGCCGAGACCCTCAACCTCGCGGAGGGCACCGTGAAGACGCACACCAGCCGCATCCTGTCGAAGCTGCATCTGCGCAGCCGGGTACAGGCCGCGATCCTGGCGCAGCAGCACGGGATCGCCCTGCAGGGGTGAGGGGGCCGCGCGCGGGGGTGCGGCCCCGGGGCGCCGGCCACACCCCCGTCACTCGTCACTCGTCACTCGGCGTCGGCGTCGGCGTCGGCGTCGGCGAGCAAGCTGCGGGCGATGGCGTCGTTCTGGCGGAAGTAGACGGCGTTGGTGTGCGGACGGGGGAACTGGGCCGGGCCGGCGACGATCCGGTCCCGGTGCTCGGTGCCGGTCGAGTCGACGGGGTGCAGGCCCGCACCGGACAGCCGCAGCATGCCGCCCGCGCCGTCCTCGGGCCGCTCCTGGGCCAGTTCGCCGCGGGACAGCAGGGCGCGCAGCAGGGGATCGGTGGCGCGGTCGGGGTCGGGCGCCGCCAGCCGGGCATCGAGGAGGACGGCCGCCTCGTGGACGGCACCGGGGACGGCAGGGCTGGTCGCACGGAAGACGGCGCCGCCCGGGGCGTGCCCCGCGGTCCCGTCTCCGGGCACGGCCGCCACCCGCATACCCGGCCCCACGAATGTCACGGCCCCCGCCTCGGCCAGCGCCAGCAGCTGCTCGGCGCGCAGCGGCGGCGGGCCCGAGCTGAGGTACGTACCGATCGCGAAGTGGCCCAGCGCCTGGGCGATGTCGGTGGCGTCCAGGTCGCCGGACCGCCACAGCTCCTCGATGACCGCGCCGGCCCGCTGCAGGGCGTCGACCAGCGCGGTGTCGACGCCGCGCGCCGGACCGGTACGGCGGCGCCAGACCTCGGCGAGATGGCCGCGCAGCTGCCGCTGGAGCGCGTCGGCGCCGGTGAACCGCAGTCCGGCGAGCGGATCGGCCAGCCGGTCCAGGTCGAGCCGGTCGGCGGGGTCGGGCACCGCCGACCGGGCGAGCTTGGCCAGCCGGTCGGCGTCGGTGATCAGCAGGGCGTACTGGGCGTCGAAGTCCTGCCAGCTCATACGGGTACGCGCGGGCTGTCCGGCGAAGAGCGCGCGGTAGTGGCACCAGCCCAGTTCGGCCACCACCAGCGGCCACACCTCGCCGCCGAAGGAGGCACCGGGCCGGGACAGCAGGGCCCGGCAGGCATCGACGGTGGCGAAGCGCGGGGCGGCGGACGGGGCCGGCGGGGCGGACGGGGCGGACGGGGCGGACGGGGCGGACGGGGCGGACGGTGCCGCATACGCCGGTTTGGGCGGCAGCGGGACGCCGCGGCGGGAGCCCGCGTACAGCCGGGGCTCGCGCCCGGACGGCAGATAGCGCAGCGGGCCGCCGGGGGTGCGGACGAAGCGGCCGCCGCGGCCCTCGGTCAGCAGCGCCAGGCAGTCGATGAAGACCAGGCCGAGGCCGCGGACGACGACGGGCGCGCCGGGCGGGATGCGCTCCAGCGCGTCCGGGTCGGCGGGCCCGGGTCCGATCCGGGTCAGGCCGGCCGGCACGGGGTCGGCGAGGGACTCCATGTGCCCCTGGGCGAACACCACCCGGTCGGCGAGGAAGGGCGGTTCGCCGGAGTCGAGGATCACCTGCTGGCGGCCGCGCCCGTCCGGTGCCCCCGCGCCGCCGGCCGTACGGCGCAGGTCGACCGCACGGGCCCGGTGGACGTACAGCCGGACCGAGGCGGGCCGCCGGCGGGTCACGGTCTCGAAGAAGTGGCGCAGATAGCGGCCCTGGTCGCGGCGGGCGGCGTAGGCCCCGTCGTGCAGCGGGGAGCCGAGCCAGCCGGCGGTGGTGGGGCCGGGGCGCGGCGGGCCGGCGCAGGCCACACTCGCGTCGGGGTACATCGTGACCTGCTCGGCGGCGGAGTTCATCCACAGCAGGCCGGGCTGGTCGGTGCGCCAGGTGCGGCCCGCACCGGGCGGGTAGGGGTCGACGATGTGCAGGTCCAGGGGGCGTTCGCCGTACAGGGCCGGGACGTTGGCGAGGATGCGCTCGACGACCGAGGCACCGCGCGGGCCGCAGCCGATGATGCAGAGGGAGCGTGCCGCGCCCGCATGGTCGTTCAACTGGCCTCCGTCCATGGGCCTTTGTCCGGAAAAAGACAGGGGCCCGGTGGCCCGTGCCGAAGCACGGGACCACCGGGCGCCGTGTCAGCAACCGCCGCTGATCGTGGAGCCGAGAGCCTGGGCGTCACGCTCGCCCGGCACCTCCAGGCCCTGAAGGTCCATGATGGTCATTTACGACACCTCCCTTCCGCATATCAGTGGACATGTGTACGGTGATACGCACGGCGCGTGGTGGAGACCGCACACCGTGTCGTCAGCTGCGTCAGCAGCCGCCGCTGACGGTGGAGCCGAGCGCCTGAGCGTCACGCTCGCCCGGCACCTCCAGACCCTGAAGATCCATGATGGTCATTGACGACACCTCCCTCCGGGGACTCGTGGTGGATGACCGGTGATGACGTGCCAGGTGCCGTTGCGGGACACCTGGAGCCGGTGGACCGTGCATGACAGATGCACGGTCCATCCGGCGTCGCGTCAGCAACCGCCGCTGATGGTGGAGCCGAGAGCCTGGGCGTCACGCTCGCCCGGCACCTCCAGGCCCTGAAGGTCCATGATGGTCATTTCGACACCTCCCTTCCGTGGTGCGCAGTGCCCGCTGCCCCGGACGGGGCGGTGGGGGTGGCGGCGCCGGTGGCGCCGCCGCCGCGTCCCGGGGCGGCCGAGTGAACGGCCGCCGCGGAGCGCGAGTCGGTGAGGAACGGGAGCAACGGGGTGCCCCGTTCGGTGGCGGACAGCGCCAGCAGCACTCCGGCGCCGCCGCCGGCCAGGTCCATGGAGATCCGGGCGCGGCCGTCGCAGGGGAAGACCGTCGCTCCGTGCCACGTCATGGCGTGCTGGCCGAGGTTGGTCAGATGGCGGCGCAGATACCGCTCGGCGTCGTCCGGGGGCAGGGGCACCCGCGTGCGCAGCGCCGCCAGCGTGGCGAGCAGTCCCGCACGGCCGCCCAGCAGCCCGGACTCGATGACGAAGTCGGCGGCGCAGGCGCGCAGCAGCCGGGGCAGCGCCGCACGGATCCGGTCGTCGTCGCGCAGGTCCAGCAGCTCGGCCGCCACCAGGGCGATCCCGGCGCTGCCGTTGTCCAGGTAGGGCAGCAATCGGAAGCCCTCGTCGACCTGGAGCGTGTCCTGCGGGCCGGGGGAGCAGCGGTCGAGGTCGCGGTGGACGGCGCGGACCGCCTCGTCCAGCAGCCCCGGATCCCCGGTGGCCTGGTGGGCGCGCAGCAGGAAGAGCGCGGCTCCGGACCAGCCGTACATCAGCCCGGCGGCGTCCTTCGAGCCGTGCCGGCGCGTGCGGACGACCGGTTCGCCGCGGGCGGCGGTCAGCCGCCGGGTGACGCGGTCGGCGAGGCCGAGGGCCTGCTGCCGCAGGGCGTCGCTGTCCAGCGCGCCGGCGAAGTGCAGAAGGCTGAGGCCGACGCCCGACAGACCGCGGTAGAGGCTGGGGCAGTGGCGTACGGCGAGTTTGCCGGCGGCCCGGTCGAGGGCGCGCAGCGCGCCCTGTTCGTCGCCCAGCTCCCGCAAGACGTACGCGATCCCGTGCAGACCGTCGTAGAAGCCGATCCGTTCGGCGGGGACCCGGTCGACGGCGGCGCGCAGCCAGGCCACGCCCTCCTCGTCGTGTTCCCCGAGCGCGGTGTGCCGGGCCCACAGGACGCCGGCCGCGCCGTGTCCGAAGCCCGCGCCGCCCTCGATGAACTGCTCGAAGTCACCGGGGTGCAGACGGTCGGTGCGGTGCGGGGTGGCGCTGTCGCGCAGTCCCCGTCCGAGGGCGGCGAGCAGCCCGGTGGGCGGGAACGGCCCTGGCAGGGACGCCAGTTGGGAGGTCGAGTCGTCGTTGGGGGCCAGTTGCGGAGCGAGCCGCGCGACCAGGTGGTCCGGCAGTGCGTAGCGCTCGGCCGCGGTGGCCAGCAGCGCGGGCGCCTTGTCGGGAGCGAGCCCGCCGAGCGCGGCCAGTGGCAGGAACAGCCACAGTCCGATGGCGGCGAGCGCATAGTGGTCGCCGTCGGCGCCGGTCGCGTCGGCCCGGTGGAAGCCGGGGGCGCCGAGGCTGCTCGGGGTGGCCCGGCCGATCTCGTCGGCCACCTCGAAGTCGATGAGCACCGGTTCGTCGCCGGGCCGGATGATGAGGTTGCCCGGGTGCAGGTCGCCGATCCGGATGCCGCGGTCGTGGACCCGTGCGACCAGCGCCTCGATCCGGCCGAACAGGGCCAGCGCGCGGTCGCGGTAGTGCGCGACGGCCTGCTCGTCGGGATCGGGGACGGTCAGCGGGTGGTGGGCGGCGAGCCAGGTCTGGAAGTCCTGGCCGGCGATGTCCTCCAGGACCAGGAAGAGGTGGTCGCGGACCTGGAGGGTGCCGAAGGTGCGCGGTATCCCGGGGACACCGGCCAGCCGCTCCAGCATCCGGTGCTCATGGGCGAGCCGGCTGACCGCGTCCCGGCCGACGCCGTCGGTCCCGGAGTAGGGCCGCCCCTCCTTGAGGACGACGCTGTCCGCACCCGCGCCGAGGGCGTCGTCGCCGGCCGGGACGGCGCGGTAGACGCCGCCGCCGTTGGAGAACTGCAGCGCCCCGGTGATCCGGTAGGGGAAGTCGTCCACGGCCTGCCGGGCGGCCAGCGAGTCCTTGAGGATGTCCGGCATCCCGGCCCAGTCGGGGGTGTGGAAGACCGGGGTCCGGCGGTCCGGCTCCGGTGTGCCGTCGGGACGCCGGAAGGCCGTCACCAGCTCGCCGTCGCCGCCTTCCGTGTAGCGGGTGCGGAAGCCGCCGTAGCGTACGTACAGCGGGCCTTCGCGGAAGCGCAGATCGGTCAGGACGTACGGACCGGGGCGGCCTCCGACGAGTGCGTCCAGTCCTTCGAGGGCGTGGGCCAGTTGGGCCTCGTCCACGGGGTAGACGGTCAGCAGCTTGCCGGCGGAGGAGCGCTGGGCGTACTTGCGGCTCAGGGCGCGCAGGACGTTGGCGCTCTTGAGGTACTTGAACGCGATGCCGTGCCGGGCGCAGTAGGCGGCGACGTCGGCGAGGGTGCGGCGGGCGTCGTCGGGGGCCGCGCTGACGTGGATCTTCCAGCCCTGGTCGGGGAGGTGGTCCTCGGGCGGGCGGCAGAAGGTCCAGGCCTCGTTGTCCTCGCGGCTCCAGCCGTCGGGCAGCGGCGGGGCGGGGAAGCGGGTGGCTTCCAGGTCCCAGTTGCCGGGCCAGTCGAAGAAGGTGCGGTCGGCCAGGGCGAAGCTCTCGGCGCCGTCTCTCATGCGACACCTCGGGCGGAGGTCGCGGCCGGGGCGGGCCCGGCGGTCCGGCCTGCGTCGTGGGGCCCGGCGGTCGCGGCGCCCTCGGGGGCGGCTCCGTCGTGGCGTGCGGCGTTGTCGTCCAGGAATCCCGCGAGCGCGGTGCGCCGGGTCGTCGTCAGATGTTCGGCGAGGATGGCGCGGGCCTGGGTCTTGTCGTCCTCGTCCACGAAGTCTTCCAGTCCCACGGCCAGTACGCGGTTGTCGGTGCTGGGCTTCAGCGAGGCGTAGTGCTCGTCGCGGAGCACCCCCCACACGATGGAGTCGTGGTACGCACCGTCGAGATAGCAGTGGTCGCGCAGGATGCCCTCGACCACGAACGGGGTCTTGGTCATCAGCCGGATGATGCCCTTGTTGTAGCCGGCCGTAGTGACCTGCACCCGGTGCGCGTCGAGCTGGTGGAAGAGGTAGTCGACGAGCAGGACCACCGCCTCCGCGCCATAGCCGCGGCGCCACAGCTCGGGGGAGCCGATCGCGCCGCCGACGGTGAAGCCGCCGATCCGGCCGCTGCGCTGGTAGCTGACGGTGCCGATGCCCTCGCCGTCCTTCGTGCGGATCACCAGATGGTGGACCCGCCCGGAGCGGTTGGCCTGTTCGACCTCGGCGGCGCCCAGCAGCTCCCAGTCGCCGCTGAGCACGGCGGCCGGCGAGCCGGGCCGCAGCCAGGAGGCGATCGCGGCCCAGTCGTCGTCGCCGGGCCATTCCAAGGTCACCAGTCGTCCCTGCACGGTGTGTTCGCCTCCTCAGCGGATGTAGCGGGTGAGTACGAGTACGGCGTTGTGTCCGCCGAATCCGAAGGAATTGCTCAGCACCACGTCGCCGTCCCAGTCACGGGCGCCCTTGACCACCAGGTCGAGATCCGGTTCCTCGGGGTGGTCGCAGTTGCGGATCGGTGGGATCTTGCGGTCCCGTAGCGAGAGCACCGCGGCGGCGGCCTCGGCGGCCCCGGACGCGCCGAGCATGTGTCCGGTCATGCTCTTGACGGCGGTGATCGGCGTGCGGCCCAGCTGGTCGCGGCCGAGCACTTCGCGCAGCGCCGCGGCCTCGATGCGGTCGTTGAGCACGGTGCCGGTGCCGTGGGCGCTGATCTGCCCGACGTCCTCGGGAGCGCATCCGGCGTCGGCGAGTGCGCCGCGCATGGCGCGGATGGCTCCGGCGCCGGTCGGGTCGGGGGCGGTGGCATGGTGGGCGTCGGTGGTCGTGGCGTAGCCGGCCACCTCGGCGAGGACCGGGGCGCCGCGGCGCTCCGCGTGCCCGGCCTCCTCCAGCGTCAGGACGGTGGCGCCGACGGCCATCACAAAGCCGTCGCGGTCACGGTCGAAGGGCCGGCTGGCTCCTTCGGGGTCGTCGTTACGGCGGGAGAGGGCCTGGGCGTTGGCGGTGCCGGCCAGGTCGGTGGCGGTGAGTGCGTCGTCCGCGCCGCCGGCCAGTGCGATGTCGGCGCGGCCGGAGCGGATCAGCTGCGTCGCCTCGCCGATGGCCACCGCGCCGGTGGCACAGGCCGCGGAGACCGCGCAACTGGGGCCGCCGATGCCGTACTTGATGGACAGCAGGCTCGTCGGGTGGTCGATGGCGGTGAGAACCGAGTGGTACGGGGAGACCCGCCGCGCTCCCTTTTCCTTGAGGACGTCGTACTGCTGCTGGATCGAGTGGGCGGCGCCGTAGCCGGAGCCGATCACCGCGGCGAAGCGGTACGGGTCGATGCCGTGCGGCGGTTCGAGGCCGGCGGCCCGCAGGGCCTGGGTGGCGGCGACCACCGCGTACTGGGTGAAGCTGTCGCTGCGCCGGGCTTCTTGCGGGGTGAGGTAGCCGGTCGTGTCGAAGCCGGTGACCTCACCGCCGATCCGGACCGGGAGGTCCGAAGCGTCGAAGCGGGTGACGGGACCGAGGCCGCTACGGCCGGCCAGCAGGGCGTTCCAGAAGTCCGCGGTGGTGTTTCCCACGGGAGAGACCACGCCGCAGCCGGTGACGACAACGCGCCGCCGATCCTCGCGCAACTCCATGAAACCCGCCTCCTACATTTCTGCCCCGTTGTCACGCTCGGGGCGTCCTCATGACCAGAAACATGACAGGCGAGTCATTGGCCTGTCAACAGTTCCCGGGCAAGGCGGTCGAGCGAAGGGGCGCACGCCTCGCTCCGAGCAAGCCGCGTACCAGCAGAAACGCCCTCCACGCCATGACTGACAGAGTCATGAAAATTGACTGCGGTGGGCAGGCGGCTGCGGCTGCGAGGGCGCGGGGGCGCATCCGGCGGGCAGGGGCAGCACGCTGGGCCCGGCAGGGAGCCGCGGGTCATCGCCGCCACCCCGCCGGCCCCCTGCCGGGCCCAGTAAGGGCGTTGCAAGGCCTTGCAAGGCCCTTACTGGGGCAATGGGTCTGCCCGGGGTCTCGTCAGACGCCCCGAGGGCCTTCACGGACGCCCCCTCGCCGCCCCATGGGCGGCTCCCCCACCTCCTCCCGGCAAGGCCGGGAGTACATAGAAAGTGACAGACGGCGGGGCGGAAAGTGCCTACCTGCGGATGATCCGAATGCGCCGGCCGCGCGGGACGCTGGTCCGTACAACGAGCTCCGACACCCACACAAGGAACGAGGGGAACTCATGAAGGGTATTGCCGTAGGCATTGTTCTGGCGATCGTAGGCCTGGTCCTCTGGCTGACCACAAAGGAAGTGGAGACCCCGATCGTCTCGCTTCACAAGGCCGGACTGATCCTGGCGATCATCGGTGGCGCGGAGGCCTTGTTCGCACTACTGGGATTGGGAAAGAAAGCTAATAAATAAACGCGCATTGCGCGCAATAACGGCATTGCGCCGCCGCGGCACTTTGGCCCGGCGGTCGTCAGTCCCGCTTTTCGATGAGGTCCGTCAGCCGTTCCCGGGCCCGCTCGGCGTGCCGGTACGCCTGGGCCCGCCGGAACAGCTCCGCGGAATACCGGAAGTGTCCGGCCGCCCTTTCCCGGTCCCCCACCCGCTCGCATGCCGCCGCGATCTCCAGGAGCGCGGCGGCTTTCTCATGGCTGCGGCCGGTATCGGGCAGCGCGGCCAGCTGCTCGCCCAGCGCAAGGACCCGGCCCCGGTCACCGGCGGCCTCCGCGCAGACCGCCTCCGCGGCCGTCAGCCAGAGCGGGAACTCCGCTTCCTGCGCCACCGAGGCCACGACCAGACCGCGCTCGACGACGCTGCGGGCCTGCGCCGTGTGGCCGCGGCGCAGCAACAGCAGGGCGTAATGGCCGTTGATCTTCTCCCAGAGCGAGAAGCCGGCGGCCGGGGTCACCCGGCGCGCGCACTCCTCCAGCAGGGCGGCGGCAGGCCCCGCCTCGCCCCGGTCGCACAGACCGAGCGCCCGGTACAGATCGATGGCGGCGCGCGGCCCGGGAAGCCCCCCGTCCGCCGAGGGCCGGCCGTGATCGGTGTCGGGAGCCCAGTCCGGGCAGCCGCTCCAATAGGCGCAGCGGGTGAGCACCTCCAGGACCAGCAGCGAGTGGAACCCGGTGCCGGGGCGCTGACCGGCGCTTTCGAGGAAGCCGGTGAGGGCGTAGCGCAGCCCGTCCTGGACCCGGCCGGCCGACTCCAGCAGATCGGCGAGCGCGATCAGGGCGCGCAGCCGGGGCTCGGCGTACGGCGCGGGGGCCAGCGCCTCCAGCATCCGCAGCAGGACCTCGGCGCCCTCGTCGGCGCGGCCGAGTGCGCCCAGTATTTCGGCAATGGCGAGCTGCGCCTCGGTGAATACGTCGTCCTGCCGGCCGGCCGGCTCCATCTCGGCCAGCGCACGGAATTCCGACAGCGCGCCCTCGGCGTCGCCGCCGTCCCATTGCCTGCGCGCCGCCACCAATCGCCCGACGAGGTCGAGCCTGCGGACCCGGCCGATGGTTTCGGCCTGCGCGGCGGTGCCGGATATTTCGTCCACGCCGACGCCAAGGCGTTCCGCCAGGATCTTGAGCGCCCGGCCGCTGGGAATGCGCTTCCCGCGCTCGACGAGCGAGATGTAGCTGGACGACATTTCAGCCCCGGCGAGGTCGTGCTGCGTCATTCCAGCGCCGACCCGGAGCTCTTTGATTCTCCTCCCGGTGTCCGCCAGCTCAGGCATTCGACAAACCCTCCGGATTTCGAACAGTGGATGACCCAGGCCGGCCGCGTCAAATCGCCGAGTCACAATGAGTGCTGAGCACTTTACCAAGTAGTCAAGTGGAAGTCGACCGATATTCGGATTTCTTCACCGTTCTTCACCAGGCCCGTCGAGATCATTTCCAGGGGTTCGGCGCATTGCGCGGAGCGCGCCCCGAGAGGCCGGTGCGCACGCGAAAAACCGACTGCCGGGTACACCGAAAACCGGCTGCCGGGTACACCGAACTGTGTGCCGTGGCGCCATGGGTCAACCTTTCGATGTACTACCGCACGGCGATGCACACGGCGGGTGCGGCGTGGTCCGATGAGGCAGCAAGCGCCCCACCACCGCCGGACACCGCGGAGGCACCACCCATGACGCAGCCCTCACGCCCAGATCTGCACAAGGATTTGGCGCCCCCTGCCACCACGTCGCCGTCGGTGCTGGCCTCGGACGCCGAACGCGAGAACATGGTCGAACGGCTCAGAGAAGCCACCGCGGAGGGCCGGTTGACCCTGGAGGAGCTGGCCGAGCGGTCCGAGGCGGCCTATCTGGCCCGTACCCGCGCGGAGTTGCTCTCCGTCGGCGAGGACCTGCCGCATGTGACACCCCCCGCCTCGGCGGGCTCGGCGACCGGACAGCGCACCTTCCGCGCCACCTTCGGCGACCTCGTCCACCACAGCCCCGTGCTGGAACACGGCATCGAGGCGACCGCGGTCTTCGGGGATCTGACCCTCGACCTGTGTGCCTCCCCGGCACCGTCGACCGGCGAGCTGAGCATCGAGGCCCGCGCGGTCATCGGCGATGTGCATCTGCTGCTCCCGGAGGGCGTCCGGGTCGAGATGAACTGCAGCAAGGTCTTCGGGGACCTGCGCGATCTGACCCGGGAGCACGCCGGCCCGGAAGCCATCACCCCGCTCGTGCGGATCAGCGGGTCCGCCGTCTTCGGCGACATCATCGTCGCCCACCCCGACAGCGACCGCCGCACGTACTGGCAGAAGTGGCTCGACGAGCGCCGCAGCCGGGCCTGAGCGGAGCGGAAGCCGTGACGTCCTCCCAGACCCTGCCCCGTTCCGGGCCGTCCGCCCCGCTCCTCGACGAGCGCCGGATCGGCCTGCGGGCGACGCTGCGGCACACCGGCGCGCTGGCCCGCCGTAATCTGCTGCAGATCCGCGCGAACCCGACGTCGATGTCCGATGCGCTGCTGATGCCGATCGTGCTGACCGTGCTGTTCGTCTTCGTCTTCGGCGGCACGATCGGTGCGGGCGGCGACCGCGCGCAGTACACCGGCTTCCTGGTCCCCGGGCTGATGGTGATCCTCGGGATGACCATCGCCATGGCCGTGGGGGTCGGCGTCAACGACGATTTCCGTACGGGCGTGATGGACCGCTTCCGCTCGATGCCCATCGCCCGCTCCTCGGTGCTGCTGGCCAAGGTCGTGGTGGAGACCGGCCGGATGCTGGTCGCCATCACCGTGCTGCTGATCGTCGGCGCGCTGCTGGGCTTCGACCTCACCGGGCACTGGCCCGGTCTGCTGGCCGCGATCGGCCTGACCGCCTTCTTCGGCACCTCACTGGTGTGGAGCTTCATGCTGCTGGGCCTGACCCTGCGCACCGCACAGGCCATCCAGGGCCTTTCGGTCCTGGTGCTGACCCCGCTGGAGTTCGGCTCCTCGATCTTTGTGCCGACCTCGACCATGCCGGACTGGCTGCACACCTTCACCCTCTTCAACCCCCTGACCCACATGGCCGACGCGGCCCGCGGACTCGCCCTGGGCGAGGGCCCGGTGGCCGGCCCGGTGCTCTGGACGCTGGTGTGGTCGGTGGGTCTCACCGCGCTCACCGCCCCGGTGGCCGTCGCCAAGTTCCGCGCCAAGACCTGACACCCAGCCGTACGGAGCGAGTACCTCCCCTGGCACGCCCTCGGCGTGGCGTGCTCCGTACGAAGAAGACGTGCCCGGCCCCCGCCGGCCACCCCCGGGCCTGAGGGGGCCGGGCACGCGATCACCTCGTGCGGGCGGCGGGCACCGGCGACGCTGCCCGCCCTCCTGCATCTGCATCCGATCCGCATGCCGACGGACCCGCACCGCCGTGGCGCCGCACCGTCGCGGGGGACGCTCCTTCGCCGCGACGGCGAACAAGGCACAGCCGTGGGGTCCAGGCACAGGACAGGGACGACGGCCCGGGGCGGCCGGTGCCAAGACGACGGCCCGGGGCCCCGGGGCCGGCCGGCCGGCCCCGGGGCCGGCCGGCGCGGGTCTGCACGGTCCCGTCCTTCACGCGAGGCGGACCGGACCGTGCAGGCGGGGTCCTAGTGGCCCTCCCGCTCCGGGAAGTCGCCCGCGGAGGCGGTCATCCCCGGCGGGGTGTCGGCGAGCGCGGTCGCCACCTCCACCACCGTGGTGGTCCCGGCCGCGACCTGCCGCCAGGCGTCCGCCAGCGCCCCGGCCAGCTCGTCCGCGTCCGTCACCCGCCGGTAGCCCAGGCCGTAGGCACCGGTCAGGCCCTCGGTGCCGGTCGGGCGGGGCCGGGTGAAGGCGAAGCGCGAGCCGGTGCCGGAGACCCGGTCGAGGTTGGACTGCAACCAGCCATAGCCGCCGTTGTCGAGGACGACGTACAGCACGGCGGCGCCCGCGTCGGCAACCGTGGGCAGCTCGCTGCGGAAGAGGTTGAAGGCGCCGTCACCGACCACCGCGACCACCGGCCGCCCGGCCGGCGCGGCCAGCCGTACGCCCACCGCGGCGGCCGCACCGAAGCCCAGCGGGGTCTGCTCGCTGGGGACCACGGAGCCGCCGGCGGACCCGAGCGACCAGTGCGGGAAGAAGTACGACCACATGTCCTGCAGGCCGTTCTCCTGGACGAGGATCCGGTCCGCGGGAACGGCGCGGTCCAGGGCGGCCAGCACCCGGGCGACCGGCACGGCCCCTTCGGACACCGTCTTGCCGGCCTCCTCGGCGCGGTCCGCGGCGCGCTGCGCCAGCGCCGCCCGCGCCGCACGGATCCGGGCCGGCCAGGCGTCGGCGGGCCGGTGGCCGGCCAGCAGGCCCGCCCAGCCGTCCACGATCCGTCCGGCGTCACCGAGCACATGGCCGCCGGGCCGCTCCATGGTGAGGCTCTCCTCCCCCAGCACGGCCTGGATGACCGGGGGTTGAGCGGCGCCCTCCGGCCATCCGAAGGTGGCGGTCTCCTCCAGGCGGCTGCCCAGCGCGATGACGAGGTCCGTCTCGTGCCACAGCGCGTCCATCGGGGCGACCGTGTAGAGGCCGCTGACGCCGCAGTGGAGCGGGTGGTCCTCGGCGACCGTGCCGCGGCCGGAGGCGGTGCTGAAGAGGCCGGCGCCGAGCTGCTCGGCGAAGCGCTCGATGCGGCGGCCGGTGTTGCGGTGCCGGGCGCCGCCGCCGACCAGCAGCAACGGCCGCTCGGCGGCGGCGATCCGGGCCGCGGTGGCGGCCAGCGCGTCCGGGTCGGGGACCGGCCGCTGGGGTGTGGCCGGGCGCCACGGCCCGCTGCGGGGGACCGGTTCGGCGGCGATCTGCTCGGCAAGCTCCAGGTAGACCGGCCCCGGGGCGCCGTTGACGGCGAGCGCGGCGGCCTTTTCCAGCGCGCCGGGCAGCCGCTCGGCATGGTCGACGCGGGCCGCCCACTTCACGTACGGGCGGATCGCGGTCAGCTGGTCCAGCTCCTGGAAGGCACCGGTGCCGAGCCGGTCGAGCCGGGTGCCGTCGGCGATGAGGATCAGCGGCACGGCGGCGGACCGCGCCTCCAGGACGCCGGTGAGCGCATTGGTCAGCGCCGGTCCCTTGCCGATCACGCACACACCGGGGCGGCCCGCGGCGAGCGCGTAACCGGTCGCCATGAACAGGGCATTGCGCTGGTCACGGCAGAGCACCACGGTGGTGTCGGACCGCTCCAGCTCCCCGAGCAGCGCCATGTCGTCGCCGGGCAGCCCGAACACCACCTCGGTGCCCAGGTGCTGGAGGTGGTCGGCGATCGCGGCCCAGGCGGTGGGGTGGGTGTACGGGGTCATCGGCGGGCTCCCGGACCGTGTTCGGCAACGGCCTTGGAGATCAGGACGGGCTCGGCCCGTACTTCTCCGCCGTCGAAGATGTAGTTGGCCATCCGGCCGTAGCCGCCGAACGGGGCGTTGCCGTCGTCGATGGACAGCAGGGTGGTGTCCAGGGTGACGGTGGTGCGCCGGCGCAGCGCCTCGACCAGGGCGGGCGCGTGGCCGTAGACACTGGAGCCCAGGGCGCGTTCGGTGAACATGCCGGTGGTGAGGGTCGCGGCGAGGGCGTCCTCGTCGCGGTAGCCGGCGATATTGAAGATCGGGGCGAAGAACTCCGGCACCTGCGTGCGGGGAGAGACCTCCTCACCGACGACGACGGTGGGGTCGAGCCGCCGGGCGCGGAAGTCGACATGCCCGCCGTGCACGATGCCGCCGCGGTTGCGGGCGAGGAACTGCGCGCCGTCCTCCAGCGCGCTCTCGTAGAAGATCGGCCCGAAGTCGGCGTCCGGGTCGGAGTACGGGCCGTAGCGCAGCCCCTTCAGCTCGCCGACCAGGGCGTCGGTGAACGGGTCGAGCAGCGACTCGTGGACGCTGAACAGGTCGGGGCCCAGGCAGTCCTGACCGGTGTTCAGGACCCGGATGGCGATGGCGTCGCGGGCCGCCTGCTCGACATCGGCCCCGGGGGCGACGACGAACGGGTTGACGCCGGAGCCGAGGAAGAGGAAGAGCTGTCCGGGGGAGAGCCGGGCGCGGATCTGCTCGGCGTTGGCGTAGGCGCCGGTGAACACCACGACATCGGCGGGGCGTACGTGATCCTGCAGGAATTCCCGCTGGCTCGCGCCGGTGAGGGTGATGGGCAGACCGTGCTGCTCGGCCAGCAGGGTGTGCAGCCGCTGCATCTGGTCCTTGACGCGGCTGGAGGGGCGGAAGACCAGACGGTCGGTGTAGAGCGCGGGCACCAGGAGGTAGAGGGCGTAGGAGTAGAGGATGACGTTCGACGGCATGAAGGCGGCCAGCCGGGGGACCCGGCCGGGCCGGTGGGCGGCCACCTCGTCCAGGGCCCCGTCGAGGGTGGCGACGGTCGACTCGATCTCATAGCGCGCGGCGCGGTGGGTGGAGATCTCGCACAGCAGATCGTGCACGGTACCGGCGTCGTTCACCAGGAAGTCCCGGACCCGGTGCACGGCTGCCGCACGTCGGCTGTCGGTGCTGTCCTCCGGCTCGGCGGCCACGGTCGGCCATGCGGGAGCGGAGCTCATATGTCCCTCCTCGGGGCGTAGTCCATGGAGGGTCAGCGTCAGCCAATTGTCATTTATTGTCAAGCATAGTCATTGCACTCGACTGCCCGATGTGACAAGAGGCCCCGCCCCCTGCCGGTCGGTGCGGGCACCCGACTGCCCGCCCACTGCCCCAAAGGGCAGCCGAGTCCGTCTCTCAGCTGTCGCAATACGCGCGTGGGGGCAATGGGAATGGCGACCTCCGCAAGTGACAAGAATTGACTCTTTGCCGGGAGCCAGGTCGTCCACAGAAGCCGCTGAGCGGGCCGTCGATGAGTAGACTCGCGCTCATCACGATCCATCTGCCCGAGCCGTCCGCGCCCCGTCACCGTCCGTCCCACTCAACTGCGAGCGATTTTCTTGACGATTGAGCAGCCTGCTTTCGGTAAGCGAGTGCGGGAGGTCCGGCGCGCTCAGGGTCTGTCCCAGGGGGACCTCGCCGGGGACGATCTCTCCCCCAGCTATGTCTCGCTGGTCGAGAACGGCCGCAGAATCCCCGGCGCCAAGATCGCCCGGTCCATCGCGGAACGCCTCGGCACGACGGTCGAGGCGCTGCGCGCCACCGACGAGCCCGGCGACCGCCTGACCCAGCGTCTCGGTCTGGTCGGCCAGTTGGTGGCCGCCCGCGCCAGCCAGCTGGCCGGTGACTGGCCCGCCGCCCGGCGGCAGCTGGAGTCCGTGGTGGAGCAGGCCGGCGCCGACCAGGACGAGGTGCGCTGGGAGGCGCACTGGGAACTGGCCACCGTCCTCGGGCGGCTCGACGAACCGGCCCGCCATGAAGCGGCGCTGCGCCGGCTGCTCGACGACCCCCTCACCCGCTCCGCGCCCGTGCTGCACGCCCGCGTCGCCATCGAACTCGCCCAGCTGCTGCGGGCCGCGGGCCGCCTCTCGGACGGCGTCCGCTTCGCCGAGGAGGCGGTGCGGGTCACCGGCGGGCTGGAGCCCGGCCGCCCGGAGCGGGCGCAGGCGCAGGTGGCGCTGCTGTCCCTGTCCGTCGACAGCGGGGAGTGGAGCCGCGCCGAGCAGCTCGGGGCGGAGCTGTATACGCAGGTCGCGCCCCTGCCGGCCGGCGAACTGCGGGCGAGCGCGCTGTGGGCCGTGGCCGGTGCGCAGTATCTCGGCGGGCATCCGGACCGGGCGCTGGAACTGCTGGCGGAGGCGGAGCGGATGCTCGCCACGACGGACGGGATGCGGCTGCGGCTGCGGGTGGCCCGCGCGCGCACGATGCTGGCGCTCGCGGCGGGCCCGACGGACGAGGCCGACGCCCTGCTGGCGCGGGCCCGGCAGGCCGCCGTGCTCGTCGACACCCCGTCCGCCAGGACCTGGCTGGCCGTCCTGGAGACCGCCGCGGCGCTGCGCCACAACAAGCCGGTGGCGGCTTCCGGGCATGCCGTCGCGATCGACCCCGACGCGGGCGGGCTGACGCCCCTCGACCGTGCCCGCTGTCTGCTCCACCTGGCCCGCGCCCATCGCGCCGACGGCGGCGAGGAGGCCGCGGAGGCCGACTTCAAGGAGGCCGCCGAGGGCTACGAGAAGGCCGGCGCCTTCCGGCTGGCGCTGGAGAGCTGGCGCGAGCTGAGCGCCGGCGGCCGTGCGGGCGAGGGACCCGATCCACACGCGGTGCTCATGCCGTAGGGGTCTCCGTGGCCCGGTCGCCGTCCGCCCCGGCTGCCGGACCGCCGGGAGAACCGGCCGCTACGTCCGGGGAGTTCACCCACCAGATGCGGACCTCGGGTGCCGGCGCGGAGGTGGCCGCGCAGGCCACGGTCTGCGGGCCGGCGGGCAGATCCCGGACGTAGGCGGTGCCGCCGGGGCGTGCCGGGGAACCGGGGATCACGATCCGGCCCTCCCGCGCACCGCCCAGCGCGTCGATCGCATCGGCGGCGGCCAGTTCACCCCGTCCGGTGAGCCGCAGGGCCGCTTCCTTACGGGTCCACAGCTGGGCCAGCCGCTGTGCCCGCCGGCCCGCCGGGGCCTGCTGGACGTACCCGCGCTCCAACGGGGTGAAGGGCAGCAGCAGTTCGCTGACCGGTCCGCGCGGAAGGGTGTGCGCGGACAGGGCCACCGGAAGGTCCCGGGTCAGCGCCAGGAACCGCCGGCCCGCGTCCACGGCGACGTCCAGGCAAAGGCGGGTGCCCGGAGGCCAGCCGATGGTGGCGGGCGGTTCGGCGAACACCGGTCGCCCGAAGCCGTCCCGGGTCAGCGGAATATCACTCGGGGAACAATGCAGCAGCCATTTCAGAAATGCCACCAAACAGCCTGGCTGCCGAATATCTACGGGGACGTTCGAGAATATATGCAAACAACCATCGGTTAATTCGGATGAGCGGGACGTATCCCAACTGGCGCCCTGACCAGGTACGTTGGCCGGGCCACCGTCATGGTTGAGCGAATACGCGCCACAGGAAGGCTGGTCCCCCCGCATAGATCCCCTCGCACCATGTCTCCTTTCCGGACCGGTCACATCCGGGAAAGCAGTGCACTGAATCGATTTGATTTCTCCGCCGAGATCCTCAAGGTAACCCTGGTCTATGCGTGCGTCAACAAGCAACGACAGAAAATCAACTACGGTTTACCAGTGGTCATTACCAGATTTCGCCCAGGTATGGCCGGTCGTGACCGGTGAACCCCTGGCGACCACAAGTCGAGCAGCACCCGGCCTTCCGATGACGGGAATCCGACTCCTTTCCTATCCCTTGTACGGGTGCGCTTCCGCCGGGGTGCGGCGGCCGGCAGAAGCGCACGGGCCGGGTGCCGCCCTCAGGACGCCAGCTGCTTCTCCACCCGGATCACTATGTCCAAAACCGTGCGCATGTCCTTCATCTCCTCTTCGGGCAGCGCGACCCCGAAGCGCTCCTCCGCCACGACGATGACCTCGGCCATCGCGAGCGAGTCCACGTCCAACTCCTCGACCAGGGACTTCTCCTCGGTCACCTCGGCCGGCACGACGCCGGCCACCTCGTCCAGGATCTCGGCGAGTTGCGCAACGATCTCTTCGCGGGTCGGGACGTTCATGACGGTCACCTCTCAGTGGACTGCAGGGTGGTACAGCTGGAATGGGTGGCCCCGGGGCCAGGCGGAGCGGGGTGCGGTGCGCGCGGGGTCCTGCGGCGGGGCGGGGGCCGGCGACCGGGCCGTCGAAGGCCGCCCGGCATGTTCGGCCCCGGGCCCCGGGCCTGGCGCCCGCCACGGGTCGGGCGCGGCGAGACCGGTCGCCGCGCCCGGGAGACCCCCGGGTGGCCCCCGTGCGG
>NZ_JBSHBP010000088.1:0-27942 GCF_053612065.1 Streptomyces sp. NPDC054765
GGGCGAAGGAGAGCGCGCCCGAGGTGGTCTCGTGACCGGCGATCAGGAACGTGATGACCTGGTTGCGGATATTGGCGAGGTCCAGGGCGGGTCCGTCACCCGCCGCACCGTCCTCCTGCCCCCGGGCGCCGAGCATCAGGCCCAGCAGATCGTCGTCTCCGTTCTCGCCGCTCTCCGTGCGGGCGGCGATGACCTCGTCGACGACCGAGGCGAGATAGTCGGCGTCGTGCCGGAAGGCCGCGTCCGTCGCCGAGTGGTCGGCGTCGGGGTCGCGGGAAATCTTCGTCAGGCTCCATTCGAGGCAGCGCACCATCGCCTCGACGAACGGATGCTCGGTGTCGCCGCGGGAGAACGACTCGAAGTCGAAGCCGAAGCCGGCCAGCCCGATGGTGTCCAGGGTCATCCGGGTCATGTCCTCGGCGACCTGGACGGGCGTGCCGTCGGCCACCCGCCGGTCCCAGGCGGCCATCACCCGGCGCACGGCCTTGAGCATCGCCGGGTGGTAGGTACGCATCGAGCCGAGCGCGAAGGCCGGCATCAGGACCTCGTGGGCCTTGGCCCAGTTGGGCTCGTCGTTGTAGGCGGTGAACAGACCGTCACCGGTGAACTCTCTGACGTTCTCCAGGACGACCGACTTGGCCTTGCTGAAGCGGGACTCGTCGGCGAGCTCGGTGACCAGGTCGAGCGAGGCGAGGAACAGCGTCTCGTGGTCGCCGAACTTGCGCTTGAAGACCGGGCCGTGGATCCGGGCCAGATCCATGAACTGCTGGATGGGCGTGTGGATGGGCCCGGCGTCCGTGAGGTCGGCCACCGGAATGCCGTCATCGGCGGCGCATTCGCCGCCGTGGAGCGCGATAGTGTCGGTCATGTCTCCAGCGTGAGGGCCCCCACGTGCAGGTCACGCCCGGACAACTGCATGATTGTGCAGTGGTTCTTCGCCGTTCACGGTTGCACGCAAGCCCATGATGGGGCATATGCACAGCGCCAAGCCGACGCCTCACCCGCTTTGACCATCCCGATGGCCTTGCGGGGTGCCTGACAACGAGAAGATGCCCCGCCCCAAGCGCCTGACCCGGGCAGAGGCCAAGGCCAGGACCCGTGAACTGCTGCTTGATGCCGCAGCAGAAACGTTCGCGAGGAAGGGCTACGACGGGGCTTCCGTTGAGGAGATCGCGGATAACGCGGGATACTCGATCGGCGCGCTCTACTCCAACTTCGGCGGCAAAGAGCAACTGTTCCTGGAGCTCCTGGGTACACGTGCCACCAGTCGCGTCGCCGAGGCAGCGCGCGTAATAGAGGAGAAGGACACCGACGAAAACAGGGGCGTCGAGGGGGGCGAAACGCCAGCCATGCCCGCGCGGGCGGACTGGAGGAGGTACGCCACTGGCTGGGCCGGGCCCTGGTACAAGCCCTGGAGCCCAGCCCCGTGCGCGCCAAGGCGCTGTGGACCGGTGGGTGGCCGGCTCCTCTGCGCGGCGACACCGTCGCCGCGAGGACCCGGCCGGCCGACTGCCGGGACCTCGCCGAGACGCTGGGCGACGGTCCGGTATGTCAGAGGTCAGCGGTCAGCGGTCAGCGGACCGTTTTCCCGTGGCCTCGTCGGGCGAAGCGCTGGGGGGAGAAGGGAGCTGCCGTGTTTGCGATGTCCGCATCACGCTCCTCTCCCTTTACCTGTGTGGCGATGATTTCCGCTGTCATCGGGGCCAGGGTGACCCCGAGCATGCCGTGTCCACTGGCGACGAATACGTTGTCCTTGCCTGGCAGCGGCCCGATGACGGGCAGTCCGTCAGGCGTCATCGGACGCAGTCCCGTCCAGGCGTGCTGCTGCTGTGCGGGCGGGAAGTCCGGCAGGTATTCGCCGGCGGACCGGATGATTCCGCGCACACGATGTGGTGCGACCGTGGAGTCGGAGCTGCCGAATTCCATCGTTCCGGCGAACCGGAGCCGGCCCGACAGCGGTGTGACGGCCACCTTCGCTTCGCCCAGATACACCGAGTGCCGCAGCTTCACCGAGCCACTGGTGTCGTCGAACCCGTACCCCTTGCCCGGCTGGATGGGCAGGGGGAATCCGGCCAGCCGCGACAGCGCGCCGGAGTACACGCCTGCTGCGAGGACGAACAGGTCCCCGCTGATCTCCTCGTCCCCCGCCAGTACGGAGGTCGTCAGGGCGCCCTCGGAACGGATGCCGGTGACATGCCTGCCGTGGAGGAAGCGCACCCCGAGGTCCCGACAGCGCTGCTCAAGGCCCTCGATCAGCGTGGCGGGGTCCACATGCCGTTCCTGGGTGCACTGGAGACCTGCCTGCACGTATGGGCCGAGCGCGGGCTCCAGATCCCGGGCCTCGTCTCCGGAGAGCGGGACGGCGGTGTGGCCGATCCGCTCCATCGGGGCGAAATCGGCCCGGTGCGCGTGCATGGCATCCCGAGTGCGGAAGACGAGGAGATGACCCGTGCGGTGGTATTCGAAGTGCACTCCGTCCTGTTGGTACCCGTCAAACAGGGAGACGGTTCGTTCATTGAGCGCCGCGAGAGCTTCAATGCCGTGCTGGTAATCCCTGCTATTGCAGTGACGCAGCATGCTTGCCATGAAGCGCACATGGTCAGGGCGCAGGGACGGTCGGATATGGAGGGGACTGTCCTTTCGGGCCATCCACCGCAGTGCCTTTCCCAGCATCCCGGGTGCGGGGACGGGAGTCGACATGACCGGAACGATCCACCCGGCATTGCGAGTTGAGGCGCCGGCCCCGCTCTGGCCCGTATCCACGACCGTGACGTCCAGTCCGTCCCGGGCCAGTCGGTAGGCGGTGGCGAGTCCGACCATGCCCGCGCCGACGATCACTGCTTTCTCTGTCATCCTGCACTTCCTCGGATCGATTTCTTCGTCGGTGTGGTGACCGCTCGGGCGAGCACGTCGCCCGGCGCTGTGATCTCAGGGTTGGGTGGGTGGCTGGTGAAGGGCGCAGGGTGCGAAGCCGGTGCCTGGGCCGGTGAACTGCCACTGGCGTCTGCCAGTCGGCGGCCGCGGGTCTCCGGTGCCAGCACGAAACAGACCACGAATCCGAGAACGGTGACGCCGGCCATGATCAGCATGATGGGCCCCACCCCCATGCTTTCCAGGCCGATCGGCAGCAAGTAGGTCCCGATGGCCGCTCCGATGCGGCTGACCGCGGTGCCGATGCCGACCGCCGTCGCGCGTATCTCCGTGGGGAACAGCTCTGTGGGATAGATGAATTCGAGGATGCTCGGGCCGCCGGAGAAGAACGCGTAAGCGCAGAAGCACACGAGAACCACGGCGATGGGCGCGCCGGGAGCCAGTCCCAAAATCGCGAGCGGGACGACCATGAGTGCGAACGACCAGACGATGAGCGGACGTCGGCCCCGGGTATCGATGATGCGCAGCGCAGGAAGGCAGCCGACGAGGAACAATACGCTGATGAGCGCTGAACCGATCACCGAGGTATTGCTGTCGGCCATGCCGAAAGCGCCGAGAATCGTCGGGCCGAAGGTGTAGATCGCGAACAGCGGAACGATCTGCAGAAGCCAGAACAGACCGACGAAAACGGTGCGCTTGAGGTAGACACCCCGGAAGACCTCGGCGAAGCCCAGACCGTGCGCGGACTCGTCGGCTCTCAGCGATTCGACCGCCTCCGGGGTGACCTGCTCACCGTAGACGCGGGTAAGTACCGCACGCGCCTGCTCCAGGCGTCCGCGGCTGACGAGCCAGCGAGGCGACTCAGGTGTCCCGATCCGCGCGATGATGAACGCGACGGCCGGGATCGCAGCGCTGCCCAGCGCCCAGCGCCACGCCCCGGAGCCCGCGAGGTTGATCAGGCCGTAGCCGACCAGGTACGCAGTCGTGGCCCCCACGAACCACATCATGATGAGCATTCCCATGACACGTCCGCGCTGAGCCGTCGGCAGCCACTCGGACAGCAAGGCGCTGCCGATGGCGTAGTCCGCGCCCAGCGCGATTCCGATGACGAACCTCAGGGCGATCAACTGCACCGGGTCGGTCACGAACATCGACCCGATGGAGGCCGCCGCGATCACGATGAAGTGGAGTGTGAACAGCAGTTGACGGCCGATGCGGTCGGTGAGGCGTCCGAAGACCAGGCCGCCGAGGAACAGGCCGATGAGTGCCGACGCGCCGATCAGGCCCGCCGCGCTCGCTGACATCCCGAGGTCTTCGGATATTCCGAGTACGACTACGCCGACGATGCTGAGCAGATAGCCGTCGAGGAACTGCCCTCCGGCGGTGAGCACGAACATCTTCTTGTGGAATGGACTGAAACGAGCGTCATCGATGAGCGAGGTACTCACGTGTTCTCCTTGGTGCCGGTCGTCGGCAGCGACGATCCTGACTTCTCGGATCAGTGGACGACCTGGTGAAGTGGGCTTCCCATCCCTCTACGGATTCGAAGCGGCCCTGCGACGTCAGCTGAGGACTGCGGGGAGGGCTGTGGGCTGCGGCGATGAAACCTCGGCGGCCTGGTAATTCCCGGAACTCACGTCGGCGCGGGCCTCCTTGACTGGTGTGCGGGCCAGTTCACGGAGCGAGATTTCGGGTGGAGTGGTAGACCAGCGCGGCCGCGGCCAGGTCGGCGAGGCCGCTGCCGACGGACTTGAAGACGGTGATCTGGTCGCGGTCGCGCCGGGCGGCAATATCACCGCGGCACAGTCCGGGCAGGGTCCCGGCGATCGCGTTCCGGTCGAGGACGCCGGCGTCGATCGGCTGGATGAGGTCGCCGGACTCCTCCAACGCGGCCCAGGTGTCGATGTAGACCGTGCCGCGGCGTAGGCACTCGTCGTCGGCTTCCCGCATGGTGGGGCGGAAGCTTCCGATGAGGTCGAGGTGGGTTCCCTTGCGCAGCCAGTCCCCGCGGATGAGCGGCTCGGTGGCGAGGGTGGCGCAGGTGACGATGTCGGCGGCGGCCACCGCATCCCGCAGGTCGGTGGCGACGCAGGCGTCGACGCCCTGCTCACGCAAGCCGTCCACCAGGCGTTGTGCGTGCGCGGGCACATGGTCGTGCACGATCACTTTGCGGATGTCGAAGGCGCTGCGGTACGCGTCGGCAGCCAGGCTGCCGACGTGCCCCGCGCCGACCACGACGTGGACCTTGCTGTCCTTGCGTGCCAGGTAGGTGGCCGCGAGCGCCGAGGTCGCCACGGTCCTGCGCTGGGTGAGCGTGTTTCCGTCCACCACGGCGAGATGCTCGCCGGTGGTGGCACTGGCCAGGACGAAGGCGGAGGACAGTGCCGGACGTCCCAGCGAGCTGTTGCCGGGGAAGACGTTGACCAGCTTCACACCGAGGTACTCGCCGTCGGTCCAGGACGGCATGAGCAGCACGCTCGCATCGGACCCGGCGTCGACGACGTGGTGGTGCCGCTGGGGAGTGTGGGCGCCGTTTCGGAATCCGGTGCGTAGCGCGTCGATGAGTGCATTGAAGGGCAGTGCCCGGATGGTGTCTTCGGCTGAGATGGTGAGCATTGGCTTGCCTCCGTGAGGAGCGTCGGGGGGCAGTCCCGGACCAACAGGGCCCGGGGTTGCCGGGCGCGTGTGGGTCGTCGCGTGTGGGGGCTCCGGCGTGGGGTACCGCCGGAGCAGGCATACCGGGCCTCTTTCCCACCTACTACTCATGGGTAATCGGTTACCGGTTACCTGTCACCGGTTGGCGAGTACCATGCCTACGGCGGAATCCAAAGTCAAGAGTCTGAGACCAGGAGGTGACGTGTCCGAGTCGGCATCCCAGCCCTTGCGGCACACGAATCTGCGTGACCAGGCACTGGAGGTGATCCGGCAGGCGCTCGTATCCGGCGAGATCAAGCCCGGCGAGATCTACTCCGCGGCAGCACTGGCCACGCGGCTCGGAGTGTCCGGAAGCCCCGTACGCGAGGCCATGCTCACTCTGGTCAACCAGGGCCTGATGGAACCCGTCCGCAACCGCGGATACCGCGTCGTGCCGATGAGCGAACACGACCTCGACGAGGTCTACGAGATGCGCCTGCTCCTCGAAGTGCACGGCACGCTTCAGGCCGCGGGCAACATGGACAAAGGCGATCTTGCCCGACTCGAATCAACCGTGGCCGACATGGAAGCCGCGGCCGGCAAAGGTGACGTGGTGCAAGTCCTCGAAGCCGACCGGCAGTTCCATCTCGGCCTCCTCACGCACTGCGGCAACAAACGCCTCGTCAACACAGTGGAGACCCTGCGCGACCAAACCCGGCTCTACGGGCTGGAGTATCTGGCCCAGCACGGCACACTCACCGACATCGTCCACGAACACCGAGACATCCTGACGGCGATCGCAGACGGCGACATGCCCCGCCTGGAGAGCATCATCCGAGCGCACCTGCACCACGTCCGATCCGACTGGGCGGACGGGGACTAGGCCCAAGCTCAGAGCGCGGGTTCGAATCCCCGTCACCCGCTCCACGACGAAGCCCCAGGTCGGAGACCTGGGGCTTCGTCGTTATCCGGACCGTTCGGGAGCCGCGCGCCCTGCCGGCGTCATAACGCGCCGGGCATCGAACGGAGTTCACCCACGCACGGTCGATGTCCCGGGCCACGGTGCAGCCGGTGCGGTGCGCGCCGTGGCCCGGTCTCGGGCCGCTCGGGCCGCCCGGATCAGCTCGACTGAATCGACTGGAGCATGTTCAGGCGGGCCGCCCGGCGGGCCGGCCAGATCGCTGCCAGGACACCGATCACCAGCGCCAGCGCCAGGAACATCCCCAGCTCGCCCCATGGCAGGAGGGTCTCGTACGCGTCCATCGACGACCTCACCAGGCCGCCGCCGGCCCAGGCCAGGAAGATGCCGGTGCCGATGCCGAGCGCCGCGCCGAACAGTGAGATGACCACCGACTCCAGCCGGACCATCTGCTTGATCCCGGTGCGGTCGAGGCCGATGGCCCGCAGCATCCCGATCTCGCGGGTGCGCTCGAAGACCGACATGGCCAGGGTGTTGACGACGCCGACGACCGAGATGAGGAGGGCCATGCCGAGCAGCCCGTACATCATCTTGAGGACCGTGCCGATGTTCGCGCCGCTGTCCTTGATGGCCTGCTCCTGGGATTGGACCTCCATCAGGGGGCTGTCGCCGAGTGCGGCACGGATCTTCCGCTCAAGGCCCGCAGTCTGGCCGGGTTCGGCCTTGACCAGCACTTTTTCGAGCTTCTTGGTGTCGGAGTACGGGAGGGTGTCGGCGAGCGTGCCCAGTGCCTCCTGCGTCGTGGGGGTCGCGGCGTAGACGCCGACGACCTTCAGCTTCATCTTCCGTTGCTTCTCGGACTTGCCGGTGGATGACCCGACGTCGAGGGTGCTGCCGACCTTGAGCCCGGCCTTGGTGGCGAACTCGTCGGAGACCGCGATCTTCCCGGGGCCGATGTCGCGCAGCGAGCCGGCGCGGAAGTCGAGATTCGCGGCCTTGCCGTAGGTCTTGGGGTCCGTGCCGGTGATCCCGATGAAGTTGAGCCCCCCGGTGCTGACCGCCGCCGTGGTGGTGGGGACGGCCGTGGCGACGCCGGGCACCTGCGCGATCTTGGCGGCCGCGTCCACTTCGAGCCCGGTGGTGATGGTGTTGGCGACCGTGTAGTCGGCGGACAGGCCCTGGGTGGCATCCGCGATCAGGGCACGTTCGGTGGAGTGCCCGACCACGGTCAGACCGGTGACCAGGGCGAGTCCGACCATCAGGGCGGATGCGGTGGCGGCGGTGCGGCGCGGGTTGCGCAGCGCGTTCTCCTTGGCCAGCTTGCCGGTGACGCCGAAGAGGCGGGTGGTGGCCTTGCCGGCCAGGGTGATCAGCGGGCGGGAGAGCAGCGGTGCCTGCACGATGATGCCGACGATGGTCAGCGCGGAGCCGAGCATCGCGATCATCAGGTAGGTCTGGTCGGTGGAATCGACCGTGTAGATGTACAGCATCAGTAGCGCCCCGGACCCGGTGAGCAGGGTGCCGAGCACATTGCGGACCACCAGGGCGCGGGCGGGCGGGGCCTGGTCGATGCTGCTGAGCGCCGCCACGGGGGCGATCTTCGCGGCCTTGCGGGAGGGCAGCCAGGCGGCCAGGACGGTGATGAGGACGCCGACCACGAGCGACCAGATAGCCGTCCCTTGCGAGATGACCAGCGGTCCGGCGGGCAGCCCGGCGCCGCTTGCGTTGAGGAGCGGGCGCATGACGGCGGCGATGCCGATGCCGAGGACGAATCCGACGGCGGAGGCACCGAGCCCGAGGAGGGCGGCCTCGATGAGAACGGCCCGTACGACCTGGCGTCGCGAGGCGCCCACGGCCCGCATCAGCGCGATTTCCCGGCTGCGCTGGGCGATGAGCATGGTGAAGGTGTTGGCGATGATGAACGCGCCGATGAACAGCGCGATGCCGGCGAAGCCGAGCAGCGTCTTGGTGAGAAACCCGGTCTGCTCGCCGATCTGCTCGGCCTGCTCGGCGGCCAGGTCTTCGCGGCTGGTGGCCCTGGCGCCCTTGTCGGGGAGCAGTGCCCGCACCCGGTCGGTCAGCTCGCTGGAATCGGTACCGGGCTTGGCCGCGACCGCGATCTCGTGGAACTGGCCGGGGTGGAGGAAGAGCTTCTGTGCGGTCCTGGTGTCGAAGAGCGTGAGCGTGCCCCCGGCGTTGACCCGCGGATCGTCGGTGGCGACGGTGCCGACGAGCTTCTTGGCCAGGCCGGGCCCGTCGATGGCGAAGCGGACGGTGTCACCGATCCGGTAGCCGGCCTTCAATGCGGTCCTGGCATCCAGCGCCAGTTCGCCCTCGGCGGCGGGTCCGCGGCCTTCCTTCAGCGAGATGCGGCTGTCCTTGCCGGGCAGGTAGTTGGTGGCCAGGTTCAGCCGGGCCTTGTCGGTGTTGACCGGCAGGCCGTCCTTGCCGGCCACGGTGACCATGCCGTTGACGGTGGGGCGCACCGCGGCGACGCCGGGCAGCGCGCGGATCTTGTCTGCCAGCGCGGTGTCGAGCGTGCTGGACGGCATGCCGTCCGGGCCGCCCGTTCCCGCGACGCTTGGCCGTACCTGGGACTGTACGGAGACGGCCACGCCCTTGAGGCTTGCGCCGGCGGCCGTGCGGAAGGCGTTCGCGGTGGTGTCGCCGAAGATGAGGGTGCCGGAGACGAAGGCGACGCCCAGGAGGACCGCGAGCGCGGTCATGACCAATCGGGCTTTGTGCGCAAAAACGTTGCGCAGAGCTATTCGCAGCATGTCGGTTTCAGTCCTGGTGTGGTGCGGGGGGGGGCAGGGAGCCGTGCGGGAGGGCGCGTCAGCTCGCCGGTCCGCCGGTGTCGAGGAGCCGCATACGGTCGAGCACGGACTCGGCCGTGGGGGCGGCCAGTTCGTCGGTGATCTGCCCGTCGGCGAGGAAGACCACGCGGTCCGCGTAGGAGGCGGCCACCGGGTCGTGGGTGACCATCACGACCGTCTGCCCCAGCCCGCGAACGGACTCCTGCAGAAAGCCCAGCACCTCCGCGCCGGAACGGGAGTCGAGATTGCCGGTCGGCTCGTCGGCGAAGATGATCTCCGGTCGGCCGGCCAGCGCGCGGGCCACCGCGACACGCTGCTGCTGGCCGCCGGAGAGCTGCGAGGGACGGTGCTGCAACCGCCCGGAGAGGCCGACGGTCCGCACGATCAGGTCCAGCCACTGCCGGTCGGGCTTGCGGCCGGCGACATCCATCGGCAGCGTGATGTTCTCCATCGCGTTCAGCGTGGGCAGCAGGTTGAACGCCTGGAAGACGAAGCCGATCTTCTCCCGGCGCAGCTTGGTGAGCTCTCGGTCATTCAGGCCGGACAGCTCGGTGTCACCGACGTGGGCAGAGCCCCCGGAGAGCGAGTCGAGCCCCGCCATGCAGTGCATCAGCGTCGACTTGCCGGAGCCGGACGGCCCCATGATCGCGGTGAACCGGCCGCGCCCGAACTCCACGCAGACCGAGTCGAGGGCGACGACGCGGGTATCGCCCTCGCCGTAGACCTTGGTCAGTCCCGTGGCGCGGGCGGCGGCACCGGAGGGGGCCCTCAGGCGGGTGGTACGGGTGGCGGACTGCGACATGGCTGCTCCTGGAAGGGGTGCGGGACTCCCGACCATCGTGGCCGCGGCGCACCCCCCAACTCGTCGCTCCCAAGGCGGGGATGTGCCGCCTGCCGAAGGTCAGAACCGCCCCGGCCATGTCAGCCTCACGGACTACGGCCTCTCTGCCCAAAGTCAGAGTCGACGGCCGTCCGGGGCTCAGCTCATGAGCCCGGCCTGGTGCGCCAGCAACGCCGCCTGCACCCGGCTTTCGCACCCCGTCTTCCCCAGGATCGCCCCGACATGGGACTTGACCGTCCCCACCCCGATGCCGAGCCGCGAGCCGATCTCCAGGTTCGCCAGCCCCGCCCCCAGCATGACCAGCACCTCCCGCTCCCGGTCCGTCAGCCCCGCCACCCTGCTGTCCGGAGCGGCGGCCCCGGCACCCGCCGAGCCGCCTCTCAGCATCCGGCGGATGACCGACCCGGTGACGCCGGGCGAGAGCACCGCGTCCCCCACGGCCGCGGCCCGTACCGCGCTGATCAGCTCCTGCGGCCCGTCGTCCTTGAGCAGGAAGCCCGTGGCGCCCGCCCGCAGGGCCCGGATGACGTTGTCCTCGTCACCGAAGGTGGTGAGCATGACGACCTGCGGCCCGGGGTCGAGGGCGACCAGCGGTCCGACGGCCGCGAGCCCGTCGAGAACCGGCATACGGACGTCGAGGAGCACCACATCGGGCCGGTGCTCGGCGGCGAGCCGCACGGCCTCGGCGCCGTTGGCCGCCTCACCCACCACCTCGATGCCGTCGGCGTGCTGGAGGATCACCCGGACACCGTGCCGGATCATCTGCTCGTCATCGGCGAGCAGCACCCGGATCACGGAATCCTCCCGGGAGCTCACGGAGTTGGCCTGTTCAGTCATGTGTCGTGCTCCCAGCGGGCGGTTCGGTCACCACCGGAACGGTAATACGGTCGATCGCGATCAAAGAGTCGGACCGGAAGCAGTAGCGGACGATCTCCAGCCGCCCGCTCTTGGGCTCCTCGCTCGTGTGCTGATAAATGCAGTCCGTGGCGGAACCCGGCCGCCTCGGCTCGTGCCCGGTGGCGGCCGCGCGCGAGGCGGTGTCGTCCCATCCCACGGCGCGCTTCACCCGCTCCCTCGTCATCCCCAATCGGGGCTCCTCGCCGCTCGCGGGCAGGGAAGTGAACTGCGCCTGATCCACCAGCACGAGCCCGAACATCATCAGCACGACCACCCCCACCAGGCCGAGCAGCCCCGTCACAGCGCCGCCGAGGCGCCGCTGGAGGGCGGAGAGCCCACTGCCGGGCTCGTCGACGGCCACCGGCCCGTTGTCGTCCGACGCCGTGTCCGCCGTCTCCGCCCCGGGCCCGGGGTCAGCGGGGATGTCGGCCGCCACGGCGAAGCCGCCACCAGGCGTCCGCTCCGCCTCCAGAGCGCCGCCGAGCAGCGCCACCCGCTCCCGCAGCCCGATCAGCCCCTGCCCGGAGCCGAGCCCGGTCACGGCAGCGGGCGCGACGGGCGGCACACCGTTGCGCACCTCGACCGCCACCCGCTCCTCGGTATGGCGGACGGCGACAGTCACACGGGCCCCGGCCGCATACCGGTGAACGTTGGTGAGCGACTCGCGCACCACCCGGTGGACCGCCCGCCGCACCCGCGCCGGCCGACCGTCGAGATCGGGCCCCTCCCAGGAAAACGCGACGGGAATACCACCGCCCTGCGACTCCTCGACCAACGCCTCCACATCCGCGCGAGTGCCCGTCGCATCGGTCAGCACATCTGTACCGGTGTCCCTCTCCACCGGGCCGAGGACCCCCAGCGCCTCCCGCAGCTCCTGCATCGCATCGCGCGTGGCACTACGAACCAGCGCGGCCTCGTTTTGCAGCGCAGGCGCCTCCTTGAGCAGCGCCATCTCCAGCCCGCCCGCATGCAGGGAGACCAGGCTCAGCCGGTGCCCCACCAGATCGTGCATCTCCGCAGCGATACGCGACCGCTCACGCATACGCGACTCGCTGTCCGCCAGCCGCCGCGCCTCCTCGGCAGCGGCAGCCCGCTCCCGCAACGCCCACAGCAGCCGGTCCTGCTGCCCCACGGAGGTGCCGACCAGTCCCGGCACGACGACCGTGATGGTGGCGAGCACCGCACCAAGGGCGAGACCGAACTCCCATCTGGACAACCCCATCCAGGGCGCGAACATCACGCAGGTCACCGGTGCCAAGGCGGCCGCCGCGAGCAGCAGCCCGGCACGCCGCCGCGGCGTCTTAATCTGCCGGGCCGCGGTGTAGGCGGCCACCGCGGTCAACGGCGCCACAACGGGCACCACCCCCATCAGCCCCGCCAGCCCGACCACACCGGCCCCCGGGAACCGGCGCCGCACCAACACCAGCACCACTGCGACGCCGATGAGCCCCAGGGCCGCCGCCCCGCCCTCCAGCTTGAGGTAGCTCACCCCGCCGCCGCCCTTGTACATCACCAGCACCAGCGCCCCGGCCAGGACCACCTCACCCGCCGCCCGCCACAGCAGCCACCGCCCTTGCTCCCTGGGCCCCGCAAAGAGGCTTCGGGCAGAACGGATCTCGGTGACAGGCGAGGCGCTGAACGACATAACGCCGATTATCACGGCTCCCCAGCGGGGGTTCCCTGGTCCTTGAGGGCGACCCTGCCTCTGCCAAAAGGCAGAGGACCTGCCGGAGGCGGCGGGAACGGGTACGCCCGAGGTGAGGCCCGGACGCGGCTCGGCCGGGCCGGCGCGCAGGTACCGCACACGGGCCGCCCGCCGCTCTCGGTGAATGGATGACGCATGAGTAAGGAGAAGTGCTGCCGCAAACCGCCTGCACAGGCTCGACCGTGAATCACGATCCATCGCTGATCGACAAGCTTCTGCCGCTGCGCGATCCGCACCACAGCCGGGCGTGCCCCATCCGTGCCCTTCAGCCCGGTCGACAGCGGTCACGAGGGGTACCACGGGCACCCTTCAGACAATCAAGGAAAGTAGCGTTTATCCAGGTCAGACGCCACCTGACCGTCCCGGGCCCCGTTGATTCCCAAGCTCAGAGCGAGGGACGAGGCATCACTCGGAATTCGGGAGGACCGTGGCGCGGCCCACGCTCATGCAGGTGAAGCCGGCAGAGGCCATCGCGTTGGGGGCGAGGACGTTCCGGCCGTCGAAGAGGAGCCGGCGGCGCATGGTGCGGCCCGCTGCCGGCCAGTCGACGGTGTTGAGTTCCGGCCACTCCGTCGCCAAGATTGCGGCGTCCGCGTCGCGCATGATCTCGGCAGGGGTGGAGTGGCGCACGGTCGCGTTCCACGGGGCGACGTCGGCCGGCCGGGCCATGGGGTCCCAGCAGTGCACCTCGGCGCTCTCCGCGAGCAGTCGGGCGGCGATGACCGCGCTGGGAGCTTCGCGGAGATCATCGGTTCACGCCTTGAACGTCATGCCCAGGAGGGCGATGCGACATCCTTTGAGGCCGCCGAGTTCGGTCTTCAGGCGCTGGATGGCGCGCCGGGGCTGGAGGTCGTTGACCTCGATGACGGAGTTGAGCAGTTGGAAGGGGTATCCGGAGTTGCTTGCCATGGCCCGCAGGGCGCGGGAGTCCTTGGGGAAGCAGCTGCCTCCGTACCCGAGGCCGGCCTTGAGGAAGTGTGGGCCCAGTCTGTGGTCCATGCCGATGGCGGTAGCGACCTGTTCGACGTCGGCGCCCGTGGCTTCGCACACGGTGGCGATCTCGTTGATGAAAGTGATCTTGGTGGCGAGCAGGGCGTTGGCGGCGAGCTTGGCCATCTCCGCCGAGGCGATCGAGAGGGTCTGCACCGGCCCCTCGACGCCGTCGTGAAGGTCCGTGATCAGCTGGGCGGTTGCCGCGTCGGAGGCTCCGATGACAATGCGGTCGGGGCGCAGGAAGTCCTCCACCGCCTTGCCTTCGGCAGTGAATTCGGGGTTCGCGCCCGCGGCGGCCCAGTAACGCCCATTTGGACCTGCCCCGGGCGGGCGGCGACCACCGGCGGGTGCTGGCTGTGTGAGATTCCCGGAAGGCAACGACTGCCCCGGGCGCCCGCCGAAGGCCCGGCCGACGCCGGGGCGGCGAAAAGGTTGGTGCGCGGGGCCGGCGGAACCGGGTAACGTCTTTGTCATGTTCTTCCAGACGCCGATTTACGAGTGAGAGCGTGATGGGCCCCTGCTGACGTCCTTCGACGTCGCCGCCCGTCCCCCACCGATGAAGCCGTAGATCACTCCACATCATTACCGGGAGAACCCGTGACCGTGAGCAAGAACATCAACAACCCCGTCGGCATGGGCGGCGGCCAGCGCAAGAAGCTGTCCCGCACCGAACGGCAGAACAACGGTCCGCACCGCAACCTCGACCGCCAGGGTGCAGCCGATCAGAAGGGAGAGCTGGTGCGCAAGATGCGCGAGAAGACAGGCGCAGCTGAGGGCGCCGGGCAGACGGGCGACGACACCACACAGAGCTGACACACCGCCGCAGCAGGGCGGCACCGCACGGGGCAGGGCCCGGACCGCGACGCGCGCGACGCGCGGTCCGGGCCCTGCTGCCGTACCGGGCGCGGCCGGTCCCGATCAGCTCTCGGCCGACCACCCGGGGCAGCCGCAGATTCAGCAGCCCCGTCACCGCCACCACCCCGAGCTGCATCAGGAGCGTCACCACCAGCGCGTTCCCCGTGCCCAGCCCGGGCGACACCGCAGCTCAGGCAGGGTGCTCGAACGCAAGTTGATTCTCTGCACGCCCTTAGCTAGGCGCGCCTAGCTAGGTGTTGTCCGGACCGGTTAGTGACGCACTGCTGAGTGCGTCGTTCGTGGTGAAGTGAGGCGGGGTGATCTCAGCGATGCGGAGTGGGCGCGGTTGCAGCCGTACTTGCCGAGGAACGCTGGCCGGGGCGGGCGATGGCAGTGCCACAGGCGTGTGATCAACGGTGTCTTGTTCCGGTTGCGCACCGGGCTTCCATGGCGCGATCTGCCGCCACGATTTGGAAAGTGGCAGACGGTGCACGACCGGCGTCGCCGATGGTCGGCGGACGGCACGTGGGAGAGGATTCTCCGTGCCGTCCAGGCTCAGGCCGATACCGAGGGGCGGATCGACTGGTCGCTGGTCAGCGTGGACTCCACTGTGTGTCGCGCCCATCAGCATGCCGCCGGAGCCCGCAAGCGTGCTCCCCGCGTCCCTGGGAAGCAGACTCGTCCAGCCCGGCACCGGGACGATGAAGCGCTGGGCCGATCGCGAGGCGGCTTCACCTGCAAGATTCATCTGGCGAGCCAGGGTGGTCGGCATCCCCTCGCGTTCGTCATCACCCCCGGGCAGTGGGGCGACGCCACGCAATTGGTCGAGGTATTGGACCGCATCCGCGTTGCCCGGCCGGGTGGTGGGCACCCTCGTACTCGTCCGGAACACCTGTGTGCCGACCACGCCTACAGCTCCCGCAGGATCCGCCGCTACCTACGCCGCCGGCAGATCAAGCACACCATCCCCGAGCCGACCAACCAGCGGGCCAACCGCCAACGCCGGGGCAGCGCGGGCGGCCGGCCCAACGGATTCGGCAAGGAGATCTACCGGCGCCGCAATGAAGCGGAGCGAACCATGAACGCGATCAAGGGCTTCCGGGCCGTGGCTACCCGCGACGAGAAACGCGCCTATGTGTTCCACGGCAGCGTGCTGGCGGCCGCGCTCCGGCAGTGGCTTCGCGACTGACGCTCACCAGATGCCCGGCCGGACCGGCGTATCGCGGCTATGGATGTCAGTAGACGATCGACACGATCTGGCAGACCACTTCGGCCAGTTGACGGTCGCCGTCGATACGGACGCGGGCCAGGGCGGTGCCCGGCTGGATGCCGCGGGTGCACAGGCGCCAGGTGGTCTCCGCATCCAAGCGCACCACCGCGTCAGGACGTTCGTCATCTGGCTCGGCGAGCGACCAGCCGTCCCCGGTGGCCGTCGCCGTCCAGACGCCCCCGGCCGGGCCGTCGGTCAACACCTGGACCTGCGTGCCGACCGGCGCAGTGACCTCGCGCAGAGTGTGAGGCAGGGCCCTCATGAACGTGTCCAGGACCACGGCCAGGAACCGCGGATCGGCGTCGGTGTCCCGGCCGATGGCGTGGCGGATCTGCTGGCGGTGAGTCCAGAACTCGGTGAAGTCGCGCGCGCTGTCCAACCACATGGGCGCCGGGTCGACGCCGGCCCAGGACACTCCCAGCGACGGTGCATCGGGGTCGGCGGCCTCGAAGAACCGGGATACCTGCCCGCCCACCAGGTCAAGGGTGTCGGTGAGTGCGGCCGGGCTCACCCGGTGGTGGGCATCGACCCACTCATGATTGATGCGGTGAATGAACGCCTCCAGCGTCTCGCCCGGCGCGAAACCGGTGCCGTCCTGGTGGCCGTCCCGGTCCCGGGCGAGGCGTCCGTAGAAGTCGCCCAGGATGTGTGCGGCGAGATCGCGGACGGTCCAGCCCGGCACCGCCTCCTTGCCCCAGTCGGCGGATGCCAGGCCGCGCAGCGTGGCCATCAGCGCGGCCTGCTCAGGGGCGAACAGAGTACGGGCATCAATCGGAGCACCGAGCCAGGAATGGCCGGGCACGTCATTGAGCTGGGAGTTCATGGCTCAAGCCTTGCCAACCGAATGCCCTGATGGCTACCGAATATCCCATTCGGGGCCGATCATGCCGTGCTCCTGCCTGCCCCCGTCAGGGCACCGCCGTACCAAGATTCATCAGACACGCCTTTAGGCCACTTCGCGGGGCGCGATGCCAGACCGGACCAGGTCGAACACTTCTCGGGCGGCGTAGCGTTTGAGACAGCGGATGATCTCGCGCCGGGTCTTGCCTTCCGCGATGCGCCGCTCGTAGTAGTTGCGGGTACGTGCATCGAACCGGAGCCGTGACTGCACGATCCGATACAGGGCGGCATTGGCTCTTCGGTCGCCCCCGCGGTTGAGCCGGTGGTGACGCTGGCGGCCGGAGGAGTGCTCGACGGGGCTGACCCCGCAAAGCGCCGCGAACGACGCCTCACTGGACGGGCGTTCTGGGTTGTCCCCCATCGTGATCAGCAAGGTGGCGGCACTATCCGGGCCGATAGGAATTGGCGGGAGTTCGCGGGCATTGCCGGGAGTTCGCGGGCATTGCCGGGACTTCCTTCTTCAAGGGCTTCCCCGGCGTCATCGCCGGGGGGTTCCCCAGGGTCTTCCTCGAGGCCTTCGCCGGGGGTTTCCTCGGGCTCTTCGCGGCGCCCGGCCCGCGCCAACCACCTCACACCCAGCTACCTGCACGGCTTCCTTACCGGCTCGCCGAACCGGCTCGGCACACCCCGCCTCGAACGTCTCGCGCTCCTGACCGGACACTCGCCAGAACTCCTGCAACGAGTCCTGACCCATACGCGTTCGTCTCACCGACACCGCAAGGCCGGCGCTCAGACGTTACGCCGTGTCACACGAGCGTCACCGTGCATAGCCTGTTCCGACGCGCCTGGACCACCCACCCTGGGAAGACCACCCCACCCGCAACCCTCTATCCGGGCGAGCCCCTACTATCGCTTGGCGTCCTCCGACGGACGCTGACGCCCGCTGGGTCGTGCCCGCCGCCCAACGCCCGGCACGACGACTCCACCGCACGGCAATGGAGTCCAGCACCGAGGAGAGGAACGTTCATGCGCGCCCGGACCATCGCCACGGCCACCGCAACAGCATTGGCACTGGTGGCCGCTCGTGACCTTGTCCAGAAGAAGCACGCATTGCTCCGGAACTTCCCCGTGCTCGGGCACGCCCGGTACCTGTTGGAGACGATCGGGCCCGAACTGCGGCAGTACATAGTGACCTCCAACGACGAGGAGCGCCCGTTCAGCCGTGACCAGCGCACCTGGATCTACGCGTCGGCGAAGGGGGAGAACAACTACTTCGGATTCGGCACCGACAACGACGTTGAACACACGCAGGGGCACGCATACCTGAAGCAGCGCACGTTCGCCGGCACGCTGCCCGACATGCACGACCCGCAGGCCCCACTGCCGTCAGCCAAGGTGCTGGGCGGGCCGCGCGGGCGCGCCAAGGCGTTCCGGCCGGCGAGCGTGGTGAACATCTCGGCGATGAGCTTCGGATCGCTCTCCGGCGCGGCAGTCACGGCGCTCAACAGGGGGGCGGCGCTGGCGGGCACCCTGCAGAACACGGGCGAGGGCGGTCTCTCGCCGTACCACCGCAACGGCGGCGACCTCGTCCTTCAAATCGGTACGTCCTACTTCGGCTGCCGCAATGAGGACGGCAGCTTCAACATCGACATGCTCAAGGATGTGGTCGCCGGCGCCCCGGTCAAGGCGATAGAGATCAAGCTCTCCCAGGGTGCCAAGCCGGGGCTGGGCGGGATGCTGCCGGGCGCGAAGGTGACACCGGAAATCGCCGAGATCCGCGGCATCCCGCTCGGCGAGGACTGCGCTTCCCCGTCGCGGCACACCGCATTCGGCGACGTCGACTCGATGCTCGACTTCGTCGAACTGCTCGCCACCGAGACCGGCCTGCCGGTCGGGATCAAGAGCGCGGTGGGCGAGATGGAGTTCTGGCAGGAGCTGGCCACGCTGATGGCGCGTGGTGACCGTGGTGTCGACTTCGTGACCATCGACGGCGGCGAGGGCGGCACCGGGGCGGCACCGCTGACCTTCTCCGACTCGGTGTCGCTGCCCTTCCGGATGGGCTTCTCCCGGGTCTACGGCGCCTTCGCCGAGCGGGGGCTGACCGACGACCTGACGTTCATCGCCTCCGGCAAGCTCGGCCTGCCCGAGAACGCCGCGGTCGCCTTCGCTCTGGGTGCCGACATGATCAACGTGGCCCGTGAGGCGATGCTGTCGATCGGCTGCATCCAGGCGCAGAAGTGCCACACCGACAAGTGCCCCACCGGCATCGCTACCCAGAGCCCGTGGCTGGCCCGCGGCCTCGACCCGACCTCGAAGGCCACCCGGGCCGCTGTCTACCTGCGCACCCTCCGCAAGGAGCTGATGAAGGTCTCGGCAGCCGTCGGTGTCGCCCACCCGGCGCTCATCACGGCCACGGACATCGAGATCATGAACGGCGACTACGAGGCCCGCACCCTGGCCGGCGTCTACGGCTACAAGGACGGCTGGGGCGAACTCGGCCCGCACCTCGCCGAGGAGATCACCGCACTGCTCACCACCGAGCAGTCCTCCGACCGGAAGCCGCCCGCCTGACGCGCCGATCACGGCCACGCACCGCGCTCGCCGCTCCCCTGCCCGGAGCGCGCGCGTGGCGTCGGCCGGTGGCACCCTTGTCTTCCCTGCTCCACGAACAGCCCCTGCCTAGGTGATCACAACATGAGCGAAAAAGTGCGATTCCCGAGCGTCGTCGGCCCCGAACTGGCCGGAGCGATCGACCTGCCGGACGGCGAGATCCGCGGCTGGGGGATCTTCGTGCACGGATTCACGCTCGGCAAGGGCTCGCCGGCCGCGTCGCGTGTCAGCAAGCAGCTGGCACGCGAGGGGATCGGAATGCTGCGCTTCGACAACCTCGGGATCGGGGACTCCGACGGCGACTGGGGGGACGGTTCCTTCACCGTCAAGGTCCAGGACACGATCCGTGCGGCAGCCATGATGGCGGAGCGAGGGACTCCGGCAGACCTGCTGGTGGGGCACTCATGGGGAGGCGCCGCCGCCCTCGCCGCGGCGGCCGAGGCAACCGGCGTCCGCGCGGTCGCCACGATCGGGGCGCCGGTCGATCCCAGCCACGTCGAGCGACAGTACGACGCGGTCGTGGATCGCGTGCTCAGCGAAGGGTCGCACGAGTGGTTCGTCGGCGGGAAGACCCTGGTCCTCAAGCGTGCCTTCGTCGAAGACGTCCGCCGTGCTCACCTGCGGGACCGGATCGGCGAGTTGGACCTACCACTACTCGTCCTGCATTCGCCGACCGACAACACCGTCGACATCGACAACGCCGGAGAGATCTTCCTCGAGGCACGACACCCGCGAAGTTTTGTCTCACTCGAAGGAGCGGACCATCTCCTGACCGCCCGAGGACAAGCCCAGCGAGCCGCCCACATCATCAGCGCCTGGGCCGACCAGTACATCCACGGACCACAGCCCGCAGGAGACACAACTCAGGTGGAGAAGAGCTCGCTCGGATAGTCCCGCAGGGCGCACCCCCTGGCTGGCACCCAGTCAACGGACGCAGACGCGAGAGCCGCCCGGATCGGCGCCCCAAACGACCAGCGAACGTAACCGGCCAAGCGTCCCACCAATCGATTTGCCCACGCGACATCCGTGCGCGTCCGCCTGGAAGGCTCGGCATGGATGACGACTGTCTTGCCGGGTGCTGGGATCCGAATGAGGTTGGCCGGTGTCGGGAAACGACGGCCCACCGGGCCCGTCCCCGAACGCAGGAACCCCTCACACTGCCCCTATGGCGGGGGTGATGACTGAGAACGCGCTGGTCTGACCAGTGTTCTCGGTGAGAGGGACGGGATGTGGACCCCGTCTTCGCGAGCACATCTGCTGTTGCAGCCCCCGCACCGCGGGGGGAGGCTCGATACATGGGCGGCGGCTCCCCGGGTTGCTGGGAGTGATGGCGATGACGACGCTGAGTGGTGGCGGTGCGGAGGCGATTCCTGCGCCTGCCGGGCTTCCGCTGATCGGGAATCTCCGGGACATCGCGCACCGGAACTTCGTCGAGCACGCGATCCGACTGGCTCGTCAATACGGGCCGATCTACCGGCTGGGCACGCCGCTCGGTGAGCGGATCTTCGTCTCCGGGGCCGATCTCGTCGATGAGATCTGCGACGACGCGCGCTTCGACAAGCTGGTGGCCGGCGGGCTGACGCAGTTGCAGAGCTCGGCCATCGGCAACGGGCTGTTCACCTCGGACACCGCCGACCCGATGTGGCAGCGGGCGCACCACATCCTGATGCCGCCGTTCGGCCTGAAGGCGATGCGCGACTACCTGCCGATGATGCTGGACCTGACCGGGCAGCTGTTGGACAAGTGGTCCCGGCTCAACCCGGACGACGAGGTCGACGTGTCGGACGACATGACCCGCCTCACCCTGGACACCGTCGCGCTGTGTGGATTCGGCTATCGCCTCAACTCCTTCTACCGGGAAACTCCGCACCCGTTCGTCCAGGCCATGACCCGGGTCCTGTTGGAGGCCCAGAGCCGGGCCCGGCTGCCCGCGGCCGTCCATCGCGTCCGCAAGCGCGCCCAGCGCCGGTACGAGCGGGACAACGCGTTCATGAACGGGATCGTCGATCAGCTCATCCAGCGGCGGCGGGCGACCGGGGACACCGGGACCAAGGACCTGCTCGGCTGCATGCTGGCCGGTGTGGACCGGCAGTCGGGCGAGCGGCTTCCGGACGAGAACATCCGGGCGCAGTGCATCACTTTTCTCATCGCCGGTCACGAGACGACCAGCGGTCTGCTCTCCTTCGCCACCCACTTCCTGCTCAAGCACCCCGAGGTGGTCGAGCGCGCACGCGCCGAGGCCGACGAGGTCCTGGGCACGGATATGGGGGTCGCGCCGACGTACGAGCAGGTGCACCGGCTCACCTACATCGCACAGGTGCTGGACGAGTCGTTGCGGCTGTGGCCGACCGCGCCCGCCTTCACCCGCACCCCGTACGAGGAGACGACCATAGGCGGCCGCTACCGGATCTCCCCCGGCACCCCGCTGACCATCCTCCCTGGCGCACTCCACCGGGACCGCGACATCTGGGGCCCGAACGCCGAGGACTTCGACCCCGAGCACTTCAGCCCGGAGCGTCGGGCGCAGCTTCCGCCGAACGCCTTCAAACCCTTCGGCACCGGACAACGGGCCTGCATCGGCCGGCAGTTCGCGATGCAGGAGGCGCAGCTGGTGCTCGGCATGCTGCTGCAGCGCTTCGACCTGATCGACCACCTCGGCTACCAGCTGAAGATCAAACAGACCCTCACCATCAAGCCGGACGGGCTCAAGGTACAGGTCAGGCCACTCGCTGGACGGACGGCCGCCGCGCCTTTGCCGCGCGCCGTGGAAACGGAACCGGCGAAGGAGCCGAAGCCCGAGCCCGCCACCGTGCCCGCCGTGGAGCCGCACGGTACACCGCTGGTGGTGCTGTTCGGCTCCAACCTGGGCACCGCCGAAGGGATCGCGGAACAGCTCGCACGAGAGGGAACGGAACGCGGCTTCGACGTCACGCTCGGCCCGCTCGACGACCACCTCGGAGATCTGCCCCGCGAGGGCGCGACCCTCGTCGTCACCGCCTCGTACAACGGCACAGCGCCGGACAATGCCGCCCGGTTCTGCGGCTGGCTACAGGACCCGGCAACCCCGGCGGACGCCTGCTCCACCCTGCGCTACACCGTCTTCGGTTGCGGACACTCCGACTGGGCGGCGACCTACCAGACCGTCCCCACCCTGGTCGACACCGAGCTGGAGGCGCACGGTGCCACCCGCGTCCACCCTCGCGGCGAGGGAGACGCCAAGAGCGACTTCGACGCGCAGTACCGGGCCTGGCACGCCGGGCTGTGGCCGGACCTCGCCGAGGCGCTGGCGCTGTCGGCCACGGTCGGTCAGGCCGCCGCACCCAAGTCCGGGCCGGCGATCTCGATGGTCAACAAACGCGAGACCAACCCGGTCGTCACCTCCTACCGTGCCCGTCCCGCTTTCGTACGGGTCAACCGCGAGCTGCAGCACTTCGACGGCGGACGGCCGGAACGTTCCACCCGCCACCTGGAGATCGCCCTACCCGAAGGGACGACCTACGAGGCGGGCGACCACCTCGGCGTCCTGCCGCGCAACCAGGTCGACGCGGTATGGCGCGTGTGCCGGCACTTCAAGCTGGACCTTGGCAACTACCTCACGATCGCGCCGGGCCCCGCCGGGGTGCCCGGCCACCTGCCGGCGGGCGAGGCCGTGCCGTTGATCGGCGTGCTCGCAAGCTGCGTCGAGCTGCAGGACGTGGCCACCCGCTCCGACCTGGAGGCCATGGCCGCCCACACCGATGACCCCAAGCAACGAGACGAACTGCTCACCCTCGCCGCCGACGACCCCGAAAGCCGCGAGCACTACCACGAACGAGTCCTCGCCCCGCGCAAGTCGGTGCTCGACCTCTTCGGCGAGTTCCCGGACTGCCATCTGCCGTTCGACACCTTCCTGGAGCTGCTGCCGCCACTGCGCCCGCGCTACTACTCGATCTCCTCCTCACCGCTGGTCTCCCCGGACGTCTGCAGCATCACCGCCGGCGTGCTGGAGGCCCCAGCCCGATCCGGCCACGGACTCTTCCACGGCGTGTGCTCCAACCACCTGGCTCACAGCGACCCCGACAGCACAGTCTTCGCCTTCGTCCGCAAGCCCACGATCCCGTTCCGGCCCCCGGACAACCCCCACATCCCGATGATCATGATCGGCTGCGGCACCGGCCTCGCACCCTTCCGCGGCTTCCTGCAGGAGCGGGCCACGCAGACGGAGCAGGGTGTGCCAGTCGCCCCGTCACTGCTCTTCTTCGGCTGCCGCACCCCCGAACGGGACTTCCTCTACGAGGAGGAGCTGCGGCACTTCGAGCAGCTGGGGATCGTACGGCTGCACCCGGCGTTCTCGCGGGTGCCGGGCAGGCCCAAGACGTACGTCCAGCACCTCATCGCCGAACACGCCGACGAGGTCTGGCGGTTGCTACAGGATGAGGCCGTGATCTTCGTCTGTGGTGACGCCACCAGGATGGCGCCCGACGTACGGCGCGCCTTCACCGACATCTTCGCCAGCCGCGCCGGCACATCAGCGGGCGACGCAGACGCCTGGTTCACCGGACTGCGCCAGGTGAACCGCTACCTGGAGGACATCTGGGGCGCGGACTGACCAGCCCACGACAACAGGGGGTGCCGCCGCCCCATTGCCTGAGCGGTGCGCCATGACATGGGCCGGCGACGGCAAGATTCCGGGTGCGTGGCCAGGTCCTCCGGGCAAAGCGCCAGGTCCTCCGGGCAAAGGCGCAGGGAGATGGACGACATGGCCAAGACCGACTACCCGCCGATCTCCGACTACGCCTTCCTCAGCGACTGCCACTCCGTGGCGCTGGTAAGCCGCGACGCGTCGGTGGAATGGGCATGCTTCCACCGCTTCGACAGGCGATCGGTCTTCGCCCGCATACTGGACCGGGACCGTGGCGGCTACTTCCGCATCGCCCCAGCGGGGCAGTTCACCACCACCCGTCGCTACCTGCCGGACACGAACGTGCTGGAGACCCGCTTCGACACAGCGACCGGAGCCGTCACGGTGACGGACTGCCTGCCGGTGCGCGAGGACCTCACCCACCCCGGCCGGGTCGAACGGCGGCCCCCGGACGGGCTGCTGCTGCGCACCGTGCGCAGCGTGTCGGGCACAGTCGACGTGGAGTTGGAGTTCGCCCCCAGGTTCGAGTACGGGATGACCGTCCCGTACATGGAACTCACCGACGAGGATCTGGCCATGGTCACCGGCGGCCCGGACTCCCTGCTTCTGCAGAGCGGGCTGGCACCGCTCAAGGTCGACGACCTCGGCAACTGCACCGCGCGGATGTCCCTGACGGAGGGTCAGGTCGCCCACGTGGCCCTCACCTACGCGCAGGCCGAGGCGCTGACCATCGAGCGTCATTCCCCCGTCGACCTGAACGGCAGGCTGGCGGAGACCGTGGCATTCTGGACCAACTGGGCCGCGCGGTGCACCTACCAGGGCGCCCACCGCGACGCCGTGGTCCGTAGCGCGCTCGTGCTCAAGGGACTCATCTACGACGAGACCGGCGCCCTGGCCGCGGCCCCCACCACCTCGCTCCCCGAAGAGATCGGCGGAGAACGCAACTGGGACTACCGCTACACCTGGCTGCGCGACTCCGCGGCCATGCTGGGCGCTCTGGGCACCATCGGGTATCTGGAGGAAGCGGAACGGTTCGGTGACTGGCTGCTGCGCACGACCGCGGGCCGGGCCGAGGACCTGCAGATCATGTACGGCATCGGCGGTGAACGGCTGCTGCACGAGGTCGACCTGGACCATCTGGAGGGCTACCGCGCCTCTCGCCCGGTCCGAGTGGGAAACGGCGCATGGGACCAGGTCCAGCTGGACACGTACGGCGAACTGCTGGAAGCGACACTGCTCCTCCTGAAACTGCACGGACGGCAGATCATCGCCCCGCGCGGCGCGCGGTTCCTGCGCGACGTGGTAGACCTCAACATCAAGCGCTGGCAGGAGCCCGACGAGGGTATCTGGGAGATCCGTGGCGGGCGCCGGCATTTCGTGTTCTCCAAACTGATGGCATGGACCGCCGTCGACTGCGGCATCCGCCTCCTCGGCATGGTCCCCGAGCTGGCTCAGGAGCCGGGGTTGCGGGAGCGCTGGGAGCAAGCCCGCCAGGAGATTCGGACGACTGTGGAGACCAAGGGAGTTGATCCCAAGACCGGCGCGTTCCTCCAGGCGTTCGACCACGACGCACTCGACGCATCCTCGCTGCAGGTGAGCCTGCGCGGCTTCCTGCCTTCGAACGACCCCAGGGTCCTCGCCACGATCGACCGGACGGAAGCCGAGTTGACCCGCAACGGCCACGTCTACCGCTACCTTGCGGCGGACGGCCTGCCGGGCGAAGAAGGCACGTTCGTCTTCTGCACCCTGTGGCCGGCGTCCGCCCTGGCACGTGCCGGCCGCACCGAAGAAGCAGAGAAGTACCTCTCCGGCGTCCTGGACTGCGCCAACGACCTCGGCCTGCTGGCAGAGGAGATCGACCCCGACACCGCGGAGCAACTCGGCAATTTCCCCCAGGGGTTCAGCCATCTCGGCGTCATCTCGGCCGCACTGAACCTGGCCTACGCCCAATCCGGAGCCGAGGCGCCCTGGCCGCCCCCACGGTGGGCATAGACGAGGACTGAGCCACCCGGCGGCTCCAGCCCCTGCGGGTGGGCAGAGCTGGTGAGGGACCTACGAAAGCTCGGACCAGAGCTCAGCGGCGAGCCCTCACGGAGCGGACGCTCGCAGGGTTCGACGCGTGCGCAGCAGTTCCGCACACGCGAAGGACACCACCGAGGCAACGATGAGGACGGGCATCTGCGCCACTGCATCCGGCCCCAGGAGCAGTGTCGCCAGGACGATCGCCGCGATCGGGAGGCGCAGTACCGCCGCGCCGGCTGCTGCCAGTCCCACAGCCAGCCCGGTTGCCAAGCCGAAGCCGGGCAACGGCGAGCAGAGCACGGCGGCCGCCACACCGAGCAACAGTGCCGGAAAGACCGGTCCACCGCGCAGGGCCGCCAGCGAGAACGTCCAGGCCAACCCCTTGAACACCATCAGCAGAATCAGCGCTGAAACGGGCCAGGCGTGTGGTGTAGCAGCCAGGTCGGCCAGCGTCGCCTGGCCCGACAATGCCGCCTCGCCCGGCGAGCGGCCCGTACTCAACCCGTACCCGGCGGCGAACACCCCGACCGCGACGGCGCAGGCCACCGTCCGGGACGTCGGCCGCTTCGCCGTCCACTCGGCAATCTTCCTGGCGAGCGTCATCGCCGCCACCGAGCCGACCGCAATGGCCGCAGCAAGTGGGATCCCCCACAGGAAGTCACCGAGGCTCAGAGCCTCACGGGGAGGCAGTACCGGAAGGGAGAGTGAGCCGGTACCCAGGCCGGTCCATCGCCCGAAACCCGTGAACACCAGGGCGCCAAGCCCACTCGCGAGCGTGCACGGCAGGATCAAGGCAATCAGGTGAGGGCCCCCGATCCCCGCCGCCTCAATGATGAGCACGACGGCCACCAGCGGGTTCCCGAAGACCGCCGAGATCGCGGCGGTCGCCCCGGCCGTCCCCAGGACCGCCGTCAGCTGTGGCGCCTGCGCGCGGCGGCCCGCCCGAACGGCCAGCAGCGCCAGCCCGCTGCCCAGCGCCATCAACGGCGCCTCGGGTCCGAGTACCGCCCCCAGCGACAGGCTCGCGAGCGCGGCCACGACCACACCGGGCACCGCGGACGGAAGGACCGGGCCCCCGCCGACCCCCTCCACAGGGAGGTGACCGCCGCGCCCCGGGAACACGGACACGGCCCAGGCCACGATCAGGCCCGCAACGGTCAGCAACGGAAGAGGCCACCACCATGGAACCGCGGAGTAGCCGAGAGCGTGCGGCATATCATCCCAGAGCCAGTGCTGCGCGGCATGCTCCAGCACGAGGAACCCGAAAGCAGCCAGGGAAACGGGGATACCTACCAACCCGGACAACGCCAGCAACTTGAGGTAGCCAGGATCGCTCAGCACCTTGTCGAGCTCGCGGGTCTCTTGGGGGTCCCGCGCCCGGTCCTCTGACACAACCGCCTCCTCCGAGGAGGGCCTGTCCGCGACTCCCCCGGCCAGGCTGTGTGACACCACAGGACCAGCGCACCCGCAGGCCCTGCGAACTAGGCCGAACGGCGTGTCTGTCCAACCAACGGCCCTGTTGACTGCCGCCACTGGATGGGGCTCCGAACCACATTTCGGATACTGGGCGATCTTCGCTCGATGGGGTGATGTTCTGCCTGCACACCTGACTGGGCCCGGCGAGCGTGGTCTGGGGAGAGCGGGGCGGCACGTCGGCCGAGGAGGCCCCGCATGGACATGACTTCGGTTTCGGGTCGGGTGATTCTGGCGCTGACGGTTCGGATGGCGGGGGTGACCCATCCGCAGGGCACGGCAACGATGTGGGTGCGCGACGAGGGTCGCACGGAAGACGGTGTGCAGGCGGCTGCTGCTCCAGTCCCCTCGCGTTCGCTGCTGGTCAGGCCGTCCCGCTCGCCCGCGTCGACCTCGGCCTGCTTGACCCAGTCACGCACCGCGGTCTCGGTCAGGTCGAAGTCCTTGGCGACCTGACCGACTGAGCGGTCACCCCGCCGGCACTGAGCTTGTTCCGCTTTGACGGACACCATTGGTGTGGTGGTCAGGCTGCGAGTGCGGTCTCATATTCGGCGGGACTGCGGTAGCCGAGGCTG
>NZ_JBSHBP010000089.1:0-21651 GCF_053612065.1 Streptomyces sp. NPDC054765
GCTCGGCTGGGAAACCCCAGCCGAGCGCCTGCATAAACTCCTCGCAGTCTGATCAAACCGACCACGTGTTGCGACGATCTCCAGAAACCGCCGTGGTGGCTCCGGGCCGCTTCGGCGTCCGAGGGGTGCTCGGGACTCAGCCGGTGTACGGCTTCGCGTCGAGAATCTTCACGGCGGCCTTCTTGCCGTTGGGGAGCTCGTACTCCGCCTCGGCGCCGACCTTCTTGCCGTTCACGCCGGTGCCCAGCGGCGACTGGGGGGAGTAGGTCTCGATGTCCGAGCTCGCGTACTCCCGGGAGGCCAGAAGGAACGACAGCGTGTCGTCCGGGTCCCCGTCGAACGCGATGGTGACGACCATGCCGGGAGCGACGACGCCGGTGGCGGCGGGGGCCTCGCCGACCTTCGCGGTCTGCAGCAGCTGGGTGAGCTGGCGGACGCGCAGCTCCTGCTTGCCCTGCTCTTCCTTGGCCGCGTGGTACCCGGCGTTCTCCTTCAGGTCACCTTCCTCGCGGGCCGCCGCGATCTTCTCGGTGATCTCGGCGCGTGCGGGACCAGACAGGTGCTCCAGCTCGGCCTTGAGCTGGTCATACGCCTCCTGGGTAAGCCAGGTGACGTTTTCGCTGGTCTGGGTCACAGGTGCTCCTCGTCGGTACTGGGGATACATCAAACGCCCTACCAGGAAGGTTTGCGCCTTCACAGGTGGGCGAAACCACGAGCCTAACAATTCCGGCACAAAACGGGGAAGAGGAAATTCACAGCGGCCGCACAGGAACGCATCATCGCTGATCAGAGGCGGTCACGACACGACCCGCGGGTGAGCGGTGGCGCGTGTACGGAGAGCGGCGGGCGTGGTGCGGGTCCCTACGGGCGTGGCGGGCGGGGTGCGGGACCCTAGGCGTGGCGGGCGTGGCGGGCGTGGCGGGCGTGGTGCGGGCCGTACGGGGCTGTCGCGGGCCCGTACGGGGGAACGCCGGCGCTGCCGTGCAGGTCAGCCGTTGCGCGAGGCCGTGCAGCCGACGAGCACGGCGTTGGTCGCCCGCTTCGTCGTACGCAGGGTGACCTCGGTGTCCACCTGGCCCGAGCGCTGATCGATGGTCACGTCCTTGCGGCCGACCTCGGAGCCGTCCTCGGCCTGCGAGCGGAGCGTGCACACGCCCTTGTCGCCCGTGCCCTTGACGACTTCGAGGTGGATCTTGACGGCATGATCGGAGACCGTGTCCCAGGTGATCACGCGGCCGCTGAGGTCCTGTCCGGCGATGTACGAGACACCGGTCCAGCCGATCACCCCCAGCAGGACGGCGCCGAGCACCGCTCCGATGATCTTGAGCTTACGGTCCGCACGCTCATCCGCGGAGCGGCCGTAGCGTCCGTCGGGGAGCCCTTCACGCACCGCGGTCATGATCCATCCTCCTGGTACGGGGACCTGGGCCATGAACCCCCGGGGGGTCCCCGCCCCAGGGAATACAGCGCCCCCTCGCTTCGGTCACTATAGGAGGCATCTTCTCCGGACCTTTACTGAGGATCGAGTCTTGACTGAGCAGCTGCGATTGATGGCGGTCCACGCCCACCCCGACGACGAGTCGAGCAAGGGTGCGGCCACGATGGCCAAGTACGTGTCCGAGGGGGTGGACGTGCTGGTCGCCACCTGCACAGGCGGTGAGCGAGGTTCCATCCTCAACCCCAAACTCCAGGGAGACCCGTACATCGAGGAGCACATCCACGAGGTGCGGAAGAAGGAAATGGACGAGGCCCGGGAAATCCTGGGCGTCAAGCAGGAGTGGCTCGGCTTCGTCGACTCCGGGCTGCCCGAGGGCGACCCGCTGCCGCCGCTGCCCGACGGCTGCTTCGCGCTGCTGTCCGTCGAGGAGGCGGCGGCGCCCCTGGTCAAGCTGATCCGGGAGTTCAAGCCGCAGGTCATCACGACCTACGACGAGAACGGCGGCTATCCGCACCCCGACCACATCATGACCCACAAGATCACGATGGCGGCCTTCGATGCGGCCGGCGACCCGGAGAAGTACCCGGAGGCCGGCGAGCCCTGGCAGCCCCAGAAGCTCTACTACAACCAGGGCTTCAACAAGCCGCGCACGATCGCGCTGCACGAGGCGCTGCTGGAGCGCGGCATGGATTCGCCCTACGGCGAGTGGCTGGAGCGCTGGAAGCAGTTCGAGCAGCGCGAGCGCACGCTGACCACGTACGTTCCGTGCGCCGACTTCTTCGAGATCCGGGACAAGGCGCTGATCGCCCACGCCACCCAGATCGACCCCGACGGCGGTTGGTTCCGGGTGCCGATGGACATCCAGCGCGAGGTCTGGCCGACGGAGGAGTACGAGCTCGCGAAGTCTCTCGTGGACACTTCCCTCCCCGAGGACGACCTCTTCGCGGGCATCCGCAACAATTGAGCCCATGATGAGCGCGACCAGCACCCTCGCCCTGACGCACTTGGTCACCCTTGCCGACAGTTTCGACAAGGACAAGGTGACCCCCGGCGTCCTCGGCTTCATCGTCTTCGCGGTCATCGGCGGCGCCGTGTGGCTGCTGATGAAGTCGATGAACAAGCAGATGAAGAAGGTCGACTTCGAGGAACAGCCGGAGGCCGGCGCGGCAGGCACCCACGCCTCCGCAGCCACGCCGGCACCCAAGCCGAAGACCAGCTGAGGACCGGCCCCCAGGCAGGGCCGGCCGGTCCGTGGAGACCGGGTGGCGGTCGACGGCCGGCCGATGGACACGGCCGGCCGACCGGCCCGGCGGCTCGCCGGCCCGAGCGGTCGGCGGGCCGGGCCCGATCCGCCACCTGAGCACGGGCGGGGCACCACCGGGGCACGGGCGGGGCACCGCCGCGGTACGGAGGCTGCACGGACGGGGCACGGACGGGGCACGGACCTGCGGTGAGCCCGGTGCGCGACGCCCGCACTGCGGTGTCGCGCCCGCGCACCGCCGTGCCGTGGGTCACTCCGAGACGGCCGGTGCGGGCTGCACCCCCATGACCTCGCGTGCATGGCGGTTGGGCACCATGCCGAGCCGCCATGCCTGCCACCCCGTCTCCGGCTCCACCCCGCGGTCCAGCAGCAGCGCGAACGCCTCCGCGCAGTCCTCCACCTTGGAATCGCGGGCCGCGTGCTTCTCGCGGACCAGCTGCGCCAGCTCCTCCTGGGCGACCGCCGCGCCCACCACACAGCCGCCCGGCGAGGCCAGCGGCAGCAGCGTGCAGCGCAGGAACCGCGCCCAGTCCTCGCCGCGCCGGTCGCCGTAGCCGGCAAATATCCGCGCCGCTTCGTCGGCCAGTTCCAGGGCCTGCGCCGCCCGCCCGTTGCCCGCGTCGATGATCAGCAGCTCCAGGCAGGACCATGCCTCCCCGTGCGGTACCCCTATCCGCTGGAAGTCCTTACGGGCATCCTGCAGGAGCTGCCGGGCGAAGCCGCTGTTGCGCAGCGAGCCGGTCTGCTCGGCGCGCAGATCGCGGGTGACCCTTCCCGAGTGGTGCCGGGCGCAGGCCAGGCCGTAGCCGTCCTGCATCCGGCTGAACATCGTCCGCGACCGCTCCAGCTGCCGCAGCGCCGCATCGTGCTCGCCGCGCTCCTCCAGGGCCTGGCCCAGGTAGTACATCGTCCAGGCCTCGCCGCGGGCGTCCTCGTGCTGGTGGTGCAGCGGCAGCGCCTGCCGCAGCTGGTCCACCGCGGGCCCCGGCTCGCCGTCCACCAGCCGGGCGCGTGCCAGCTGGGTCATCGCCCAGGCCTCGCCGCGCTCGTCGTGCGTACGGCCGTAGAGCTCCATCGCCGCATGCAGCGACCGGTCGGCCGCCGGTACATCGCCCATCCGCAGATACACCTGGCCGAGCTGGAAGTGCGCCCATGCCTGGCCGTGGATGCTCTCGCTCTCCTCGTGCAGCTCCAGGGCCTCCCGCAGCATGGCGACGGCCTCGGCGATCTGCGCACGGTCCCGCTCCACGGCCGCCAGGGCGTGCAGCGTCCAGGCTCGGTCACCGTGCATGTCGGGGCCGGACTGCAGCTCCAGCGCCTCGCGGAGCTTGGCCGCGGCCTCCACGAGATTGCCCTGCTGCTGGAGCGTGATGCCCAGATCGCGCAGCGCACGGGCGGCGCCCGCCGGGTGCTGTGCCTCGAAGTACAGATCGACCACCGATGACAGTGTCGTCCGCGCCTTGTCCAGTTCGCCGAGCTGGCGGGCCGCCACACCCGTACGCCACTGCACCGAGCGGACCAGCAGCCCCTGCCCGACCGCCCGGGTCAGCTCGCTCAGCTCGCCGAGACGGTAGAGGTCACCGCGCAGCAGGCAGTAGTCGGCCAGCGCGCCCAGCAGATGCGAGACGGCCGCCTGGTCCACGCCCTGGTCGGCATGGCGCAGCGCGGCCGTGATGAAGCTGGTCTCGTCGTCCAGCCACTGCAGGGCCGCGTCCAGGGAGGTGAAGCCATGCGAGCCGAAGCGGTCGGCACGGGTGGACGTACGCCCGTCGACCAGCCGGATGACCGAGTCGGCCAGCTCCGCATAGGCACGGATCAGCCGCTCCTGGGCGGCGCCGCGCTCGCCCGCTTCCTCCTCGGCCATCAGCCGGTCGTGCGCGAAGCTGTGCACCATGGCATGGAGGCGGTAGCGCTCACCGCGCACATGCTCGATCAGCCCCGCCCGCGCCAGCGTCGCCAGCTGCCGCTCCGCCTCCGCCTGCTCGACGCCCAGCAGCGCCGCCGAGGCCGCCGCCCCCAGGCTCGCCCGGCCGACCAGCGCCAGCCGGCGCAGCAGCCGGCGGGCCGTCTCCGACTGGTCGGCATAGCGCAGCCCCAGCGCACGCTCCACCGGAGGCACCGGGCCGTGCGCCGCCAGGTCCGTGGCCAGTGCGGTGGCGGTGCGCGAGCCGAGGGCGGAGCCCGCCACCCGCAGCGCCAGCGGCAGCCCCGCGCACAGCCGGGAGATCTCGTCGACGGCTTGTGAGTCGTAGGGACCCGTCTCGTCCGGAGTCTCGGTGCCGGCCGCGGCGGTGGCCCGCAGCAGCTCTTCGGCGCCCGCGGCGTCCAGGGGGCCCACCGGCAGCTGATGCACCCACGCGTCGATGCTCTCGGGCAGCTCCAGCGGCGTACGGGAGGTGACCAGCACCAGGCTGTCGGACCGCTCCGGCACGAGAGTGCCCACCTGCTCGGGATCCGCGGCGTCATCCAGCAGCACCGTCACCGGAAGGCCCGTCAGATGCTGGTGGTAGAGGTCGGTGAGCCGCTTGACGTGCTGCTCCTGGGACGGACGCTCGCGGAACAGCAGCTGCTCGCGTGGTGCGCCCAGCCGGTTGAGCAGATGCAGCAGCGCGTCCCGGGTCGGCAGCGCCACCTCACCCGGGGTGTCGCAGCGCAGATCCACCACACACGCGCCACGGAACTGATCGCGCAGCTGGTGCGTGGCGCGCACCGCGAGTGCCGTACGGCCCGAGCCCGGCTCGCCGTGCAGTATCACCACCGTCGGTTTGGTCTCCGTGCTCGCACGGGCCGCATGCACCCACTGGGCGATCTGCGTCAGCTCCGCCCGCCGCCCGGCGAACGGGCCGTCCGGGCGCGGAAGTTGGGAGAACGAGTGCTCCAGCAGCGACCGCTGCCGGGCCGCCGCGCTGCGGTCCGCGCCGCGCAGCTGCGGCCCGCGGCCGGTCTTCGAGGCGACGGGCTTGGACGCCTTGCCGCCGCCGCGGGCCGCTGTCGTCAGCATCCGCTGCTGGTCCAGGAACGGCCGGATGCCGCGCACCTCCAGCGCCGTCAGCCACTGCAGCCGCAGCTGCTGCGCGCCACCGGGCTGCCCGCGCATCCCGGCCTCCCGGTGCGCGGCCGGCCAGTGGCCCGCGGTCAGCTTCAGGACCGTGGCCGCCGCGCCCGCCACCAGCGCGGCGGCCCCCACACCCAGCGCCGCGCCCGCGCCCGTGCCGTACGCGAGGTCCGTACCGAAGGCCGCCACCGCCGCCACGGCCGTCGCCACCGCGGGGGTGCCCAACTCCTTGCGCGACAGCCGCCGGGCCAGCGACGGCCGGCCGGCGGCGGCCTCGTCCAGCGCCCGGACATACGCGGTGTACTCCTCCGCGGCGCTGCCCGCCAGATCGTCCAGCGCCGCCCGCGCCCGGCCGAGCAGCGTTTCCCCGTCGAGCCGGCCGCCCGAGCGCCGTACCTCTTCCTCGACGGCTCTGGTCAACAGTGCTTCCGCGTCCGCCCGGTGATCGTCGCGCAGCACAGCCAGTGAGCCCGGCATGCCCATCCCCCTCCAGCAGTTCCAGCAGTGTCCAGCGGTGATCGTCGCCGTACGCACAGTGTTCCGCGTTCGCGCGCATTCCGGCAGGCCTGTGGACAACTCCCTCCGCTCCCGGCTCCCCGCGCCTCACTGGCCGGTCACCAGATCCTCCGTGAAACCCGCCGCCGTACCGGGCCGCCGTCCAGCCGAGCCACTCGGCGAGCGGGTCCTCCCGCAGCTCCGGGGGCCGCGCGGCGAGCGACGCCAGGTGCCGCTCCCGCATCGTGCCCATCAGGTCGAGTCCGTAGAGGAGGCGTGTGTGGGCCGCCCCGGACGCGCGGGCGGCGACCGCCCCGCCCATCGTCAGGGTGTCCCGGACCACCAGGTCGGGGCGCCACCGCCGGGTCAGCGCCGCCAGGTCGTCCATGGTCTCCTCGACCGAGAAGTTCTGGAAGATGGCCGAGGTCATCACCGTGAACAGCCCGTCCAGGAAGTCGGGGGTCAGCCGCTCGGGCCGGTCCTCCGCCATCCGTATCAGTTCCTGGGCGTCCGGCGGCTCCGTCAGGCGCTCGGCGGCCTTCTCCCCCGCCGCCGCAGCTCCTCGACGGACTCGTCCTGGGCGAGCCGGGGGCCCACCGGGGTCGCGGGCAGCCCGGCGGCGGTGATGGTGTCCATGAGGTCGGGCTGACTGGCGACGCGCACCTCGTGTCCGGCGGCGCGCAGGGCCCAGGCCAGCGGCACCTGGACGAAGAAGTGGGGTGAGGCGGCCAGGGTTACGAACAGCACACGCATGGCGGCGAGGCCAGGGACCGTACCTCGACACGGCCTCGACTCCCGTTGGTACCCGCGCCGTCGTACGCGCCGCCCACCGAAGGCCGCTGCCCACCGAACGCCGGTACGTACCGAACGCCCGGACGCGCCGCGCCCGACGTCAGCGGGCGGGCAGCCAGGCCTCGTCGTCGGTGGCGTGGGCCAGGACGCGCTGGAGGAGGCTGCGTAGGGTCTCGGCCTCGTCCGAGGCGAGATCGCCGAGCAGCTTCGCCTCCACCCGCTCCAGCGGCCCGTCGATCCGGCTCAGCAGGTAGTGCGCGGTATCGGTGATCTCCAGCCGGCGCGAGCGGTCGTCCGCGCCCGGACGCCGGCGCACATGGCCGGCCTCGACGAGTTCGTTGACCAGCTGGTGCACCGACTGCCGGGCGATGCCGAGCTGACGGGCCAGCTCCGCCATGGTCAGCTCGGGTTCGAGCGAGAGCTGGGCGAGCAGACCGTACTGGCGCACCGTCAGGTCGTATGCCGCCAGCCGCTCGTCCACCCGGCGTGTCGCGACCGTGCTCGCCACGGCTAAGAGATAGGGGATGTGTGTCCTCAAGGCGGTGTCACCTCAACCGTCGCAGACCGTGGTCTTCTCGCTCCGACCGTATGTCATGTGCCGCTCCGCCGCGGTGGGCGATGGGCGTTCACCAGCCGTTCGAGGACCGGGACGATCCCGGCGGGCATCGGCGTTGAGCGTGGCCACCACCTCCACGTCGAGGTCGGTCACGGCCTCCAGCAGCTCGCGACCACGCCTGGTCCTCGCCGACGACCTCCCGGAAGGAGACGCCGAGGGTGAGGCAGATCCGGCGCCGCCCGGTCGGCTCGTCCAGCCGTCCGGGCACGCGCGCGGGGCCGTTGTACGGCACGTAGCGCACCGGGACCCGGGGGAGGGAGACCGGCAGGGCGAGGGAGATGGGCACCGGGTCCAGGGTCCATTGGCCGACCACCAATTCCTCGTCGAACCCCCGGCCCGGCCCTTCCGGTCCGTGGCGTTCGAGGACGTGCCCCAGCCACCGGCCGCGCCCATCACCGCCCAGGCCCTCAACGTCTGTGGCGGCCTCGGCAACTACTGACCCCGGGAGCGCGCGGGCTCCCGCGCGTCCCGTCCGAACGCCCGCCGGCGCGGGCCCGGTCACGCCGGATCGACGTCCGATCCGGTCACGTCCGGGTCCGGGTCGGCGGGCCTTCCCTTGAGTGCGTGGAACCCGGGGGTCCCGGCCACCAGCAGCGTCCCGTCCCACAGCCGCCCCGCCTCCTCCCCCTCCGGTACGCGGGAGACGACCGGCCCGAAGAAGGCCAGCGGGGGACGGTGCGGCTCCGCCGAATCCCCGACCGCCACCACCGGCGTCCCGGGCCGCGGGCCCAGGAGCCGTACGGCCTCCGCGTGCGAGGCCCGCAGCTCCTCGTCGTAGGCGGCGGACGTACCGGCCGCCGCCAGCTCCGTCGGCAGGCCCGCGTGGGCCAGTGCCAGGGCCGGATCGTTGATCCACTTCCTGGCGTTCCCGCCGCCCCCGCCGGGGGAGTCGAGATCGGCCCACAGCGAGGCGTGGAAGCGGCCCAGGGCCTCCTGCCCGTGGTGATGCCGGACGGCGGTGCCGATCCGCACGGGCACCAACAGGTACCCCTCGGGGTCGCCCTCGGGATCGTCGTCCCAGTCCTCGTTGAGGAGGGTCAGGCTCATCAGGTGCCAGCGCGGCTCCAGCGGGCGGACCGCGGCGGCCTCCCGCAGCCAGCGGGCGGTCAGCCAGGTGTACGGGCAGGCGGGGTCGAACCAGACGTCCACGGTGCGGGGTTCGGGACGCGGGGCGGCCCGGAGGGCTTCGGCGGTCACGGTGCGGTGCTCCTTCGCGTACGGAGTCGGCGGCGGGTGGCGGTGGCGGCGGGCGGGTGCGGCGGCCGGCGCGTCACACGGAGGCGTTGCGCATGCCCCGGATGCCCGCGAAGACCCCCAGCACCGCGATGGCCGTCGCCGCGAGGACCCCGTACAGCACGCTCGTCGCGGCGAACCGGCCGTCGAACAAGGCTCGTTCGGCCTCGGCCACATAGGTCGCGGGGTTGATCCGGCTCAGGACGTAGAGCCAGGTGGGGGCCGAGGCCTGGGTGATGGGCAGCAGGATGCCGGAGAGCAGCAGCAGGGGGAAGAAGATCATCTGCTGCACCCCGTGGAACAGGGTCTGCTGCTTGCGGGAGTGGAGCGCCAGGGTGAAGGAGAGCGCGCCGATCCCGATCCCGAAGACGGTCAGCAGCGCCAGGCCCGCCAGGGCGCCGAGCGGCCGGAGCCGGAAGTCGGTCGGCAGCAGCAGGGCGAGGATCAGCAGGGCCTGCGTCAGCAGGATCACGACCTCCTTGAGCGCCCGCCCCACGAGCATCGCGGCCCGGTTGAGCGGGGTCACGAGCATGCGCTCGAGGGCCCCGGAGGACATCTCGTTGAGCAGGGAGGCCCCGGCCCCGGCGGTGGCGGAGAGCGCCAGCAGGACGAGCATGCCCGGCACGAACCACTGCCAGGGCGAGCCCGTGCCCGTGTCCCCGCCCGCGGGGCTCATGCCCGAGAGCAGGGGAGCGAAGAGGGCGAGGAAGAGGAAGGGCAGCAGCATGGTGAAGAGGAGGCCGGCCGGCTGGCGCAGCTCGGGCCCCAGCTCGCGGGCGAATGCGGTGCGGGTGTCGTTGAGCACCTTCATGGTCAGGCTCCGTCGTGGGTGGTGGTCGGTGCGGTGGCGTCGGCGCTCTCCCGCAGGGTGCGGCCGGTCAGGCTGAGGAAGACGTCGTCGAGGGTGGGGCGGGTGAGCCGGGCGGTGAGCGCCCGCACCCCGACTGCCTCCAGGTTGCGCAGCAGGACCGGGAGTTGGGTGTCTCCGTGGGGGGTGCGCACCCGCACCTCCGTGCCGTCGGTGGTGACGTCGTGGACGGTGGGCAGGGCGCGGGCGAGCTCGGCGGCCCGCTCGGTGTCGGCGCGGTCGGCGGTCCCCAGCGTGATGCGGTCGCCGGCCAGGTCGGCCTTGAGCTTCTCCGGGGAGTCGTCGGCGATCACCCGGCCGTGGTCGACCACCATCACTCGTCGGGCCCAGAGATCCGCCTCCTCCAGGTAGTGGGTGGTGAAGACGATCGTGGTGCCGAGCTCCTTGTGCAGCCGCAGCACGTGCTCCCAGATGTTGGCGCGGCTGTGCGGGTCGAGCCCGGTGGTGGGCTCGTCGAGGAAGAGCAGTTCCGGCTCGTGGACCAGGGCCATGGCGATGTCCAGGCGGCGGCGCTGGCCGCCCGAGAGAGTGCCCACCGTCCGCTTGGCCAGGCCCTCCAGTTCGAGCGCGGTCAGCAGGCGCTCTGACCGGGCGCGGGACTTCGCGCGGCTCAGGCCGTACGCGCGGCCCTGGGTGATCAGCTCGTCGCTGACCCGGAAGTTGCTGCCGGCGCTGTTGCCCTGACCGAGATAGCCGATGCGGTTGCGGACGCGCGAGGGGTCGGTCAGCACGTCGTGACCGGCGACGATGGCGGTGCCCGAGGTCGGCGGGAGCAGGGTGGTCAGCATCCGCAGGCTGGTGGTCTTCCCGGCGCCGTTCGGGCCGAGGAAGGCGACCACGGAGCCGGCTTCGATGTCGAGGTCCAGGCCGCGCACGGCCTCGACGCTCTCTCCTTTGGCGCGGAAGCTGCGGGTGAGCCCGCGGGTGTGAATCATGGTTTCTCCCGTACGGGGTTCTTGGGGGCGAGTCAGGGGGTGCTCGGCCCGTGCTCGGCCCGTGCCCGGACCGGCCGCCTCGGTTCCGGGGCAGGGTGAGGGAAAGTCAGATGCCCTGGGCTCTTGACTTCTTCGAGCTTAGAAGCGTTAATGACGTTTTTGTCAGCTCCCCTGACGGTCTCGATCTGCTCCTTGAACCGTCCCCCGCGTCCCCGCCGACCGGGCCGTCGAGCTGTTGTCCGAACCACCGCTTCCGGCCCGTCGGGTGCCGCCCGTACCAGCGCGACTCCACCGTCCCGCCAGCGAGGACACCGAGGCTGACGGCCCACACGGCGATCGGCCTCGGGCCGGACGGGAAGGTCGGTGTCCGCATTGGCGCGACTCACACGCAGAAGGCTGCTGGAACTCTCGGCGCTCTCCGGGGGCACCGCGCTCCTCAGCGGCCCCGCCGCCTCCACCCCCGGGACGACGGGACCGCGGTCCCTGGGACCGGTGGTGCTGGAGCCGGACGACCCCCGGTACACCGAACTCACCACGCGCGGGTACAACGGCCGCTTCACCGGCTCCCCGGACGTCGTGCACCTGGTCGGCTCCGCGGGTCAGGTGGTCCGCGCGGTGAAGGAAGCGGCCCGCGTCCGCGGGCGCGTCGCGGTCCGCAGCGGCGGGCACTGCTTCGAGAACTTCGTCGACGACCCCGCCGTCCGGGTCCTGATCGATGTCTCCGAGATGACGGCCGTCACGTACGACCCGGACCGAAGGGTCTTCGCCGTCGAGGCGGGCGCCACGCTCGGACGCGTCTACCGCACCCTCTACCTCGGATGGGGCGTCACCTTGCCCGGCGGCGCAACGATCGAACACAACCATGTAGTCCTGACCTGGGGAGTTTCCAAGGGGTACTGGCATGGACGTGCACGATGAGCAGCTGGGCAGGGAGATAGACGCCTGGGTCGAAGCCCAGATGGCCGCCTCGCCGGAGTGGGGGGCCTGAGCGGTACGCCGGGATCCGCCAACACCTGGAGGGTGGCAGCATCCCTGCTGCCGCTGCTGGCGAGTAAGGGCGCGAGATCACAAAGAGCGGGCCACAGGGGGCGGTGCGTATGGTGGGCAGGTCGGCCCTGCGCACGCACCACACCGGTCGACAAGAAGATCGGCGGGGCCGGGCTCAGTAGGCGCGACGGGCGATTGAGGACTCCGTCTCCACCCACCCTGACGTCCGGGGTCGCGGTGTGGGTCTGTCCCTGCTGTTGCTGTTGCTGCTGCCCGCAACCGACGCCGCCGGGATCTGGACCGCGCTCTCCGGGATCTTCCCGGAGAGCACCGCCGGCCTCGCCCTCCATATGGAGGCCGGCTTCCGAGTGGTTGGCACCCGCTGACGCCTTGGCCGCCGCTATGGCCGCTGGCGCGACCTGGATCAGTTCCTGACTGGGCCCGACGCAACGATCGCACACGAGCTGGTGAGGCACCCGCGGGAGGTGTAACTGCCGTGGAAGCGGAGAATGCACCCCGGCGAGTCCACGAAGAACCACGACGCGGACGCTACCGGCGAAGCCTCGAAACCAGGGTGAGCTTCTTCGTTCCTCACATGGCCCCAAGGTCGACCGTGACAGAGAAAGATGCGGTGGCCTTCACTGCACCGGTGAACATCTCGCCTTCCCGGTAGGCCTTGGTGGCGGGGTCGAGGACGTAGGTGTAGGTGATCGGGACGCCGGTGACGGCCTGTTCGACCCGCCAGTAGAAGGGGATTGTGGGGTCCTTGCCAGTAGGTGTAGTTCGGCCCGGGGAGGCAGGGCCCGTGTGTTCTCGATGACAGGATCGGGCGTTGTGAGAGGCTGGATCGTATGAACCGGCTGGCTGGCGTGACCTCGCCTTATCTGCTGCAGCACGCTGACAATCCGGTCGACTGGTGGCCCTGGACGCCGGAGGCTTTCGAGGAAGCGCGGCGGCGTGATGTGCCCGTTTTGCTATCAGTTGGCTACTCTGCGTGCCACTGGTGCCATGTGATGGCTCACGAAAGCTTCGAGGACCCGGTCACCGCCGCGCTGCTCAATGACCACTTCGTGGCGGTCAAGGTCGACCGTGAGGAGCGCCCCGACGTCGACGCCGTCTACATGGAAGCCGTGCAGGCCGCCACGGGCCAGGGCGGCTGGCCGATGACCGTTTTCCTCACCCCCGACGCCGAGCCCTTCTACTTCGGCACGTACTTCCCGCCCGAGCCCCGCCACGGCATGCCGTCCTTCGGGCAGATCCTGGAGGGGGTGCGCAGCGCCTGGACCGACCGCCGCGATGAGGTCGGCGAGGTCGCCGGCCGGATCGTCGCCGACCTGGCCGGACGGTCCCTGGCCGAGTCGCTGCCCGCGGAGCGGCGCCCGCCGCGCCCCGAGGAGCTGCACGGTGCCCTGATGGGCCTGACCCGCGAATTCGACGCGGTGCACGGCGGGTTCGGCGGTGCCCCCAAGTTCCCGCCGGCCATGGTGCTGGAGTTCCTGCTCCGCCACCACGCCCGCACCGGCTCCGCCGGGGCCCTGGAAATGGTGCAGGCGACCTGTGGGGCGATGGCCCGCGGCGGCATCTACGACCAGCTCGGCGGCGGTTTTGCGCGCTATGCGGTGGATGCCACCTGGACCGTGCCGCACTTCGAGAAGATGCTCTACGACAACGCCCTGCTGTGCCGGACCTACGCCCATCTGTGGCGGTCCACCGGCTCGGACCTGGCGCGCCGGATCGCCGTCGGGACCGCCGACTTCATGGTCCGCGAACTCCGCACGGAGCAGGGCGGTTTCGCCTCCGCGCTGGACGCCGACAGCGACGACGGCTCGGGCACCGGCAGGCATGTCGAGGGCGCCTACTACGTCTGGACGCCCGAGCAGCTGCGCGCCGTACTGGGTGAGAAGGACGGGGAGTTCGCCGCCGCCTACTTCGGCGTCACCGAGGAGGGCACCTTCGAGGAGGGCGCCTCGGTCCTCCAACTCCCGGACACCGAAGGCCCGGTGGATGCCGAACGGGTGGCCTCGGTCACCCAGCGGCTGCTCGCGGCGCGGGAGGAGCGGCCGCGCCCCGGCCGGGACGACAAGGTCGTCGCCTCCTGGAACGGGCTGGCCATCGCCGCGCTCGCCGAGACCGGCGCCTACTTCGACCGGCCGGACCTGATCCAGGCCGCCACCGACGCCGCCGACCTGCTGGTCCGCGTCCACATGGACTGGCAGGCCCGGCTGCACCGCACCTCCCGCGACGGCACACCCGGCGCCAACTCCGGTGTCCTGGAGGACTACGCCGATGTCGCGGAGGGCTTCCTCACTCTGGCCTCGGTCACCGGGGAGGGCGTCTGGGTGGAGTTCGCGGGCTTCTTCCTGGACACCGTGCTGCTCCAGTTCACCACCGAGGACGGTGCGCTCTACGACACCGCGGCCGACGCCGAGACGCTGATCCGGCGTCCCCAGGACCCGACCGACAATGCGACGCCCTCCGGATGGACCGCGGCGGCCGGTGCGCTGCTGTCGTACGCGGCACTGACCGGCAGCGGCCTCCACCGGGACGCCGCGGAGCGGGCCCTGGGCATCGTCACCGCGCTCGGCGGCCGGGCCCCGCGCTTCATCGGATGGGGGCTGGCCGTCGCCGAAGCCGCGCTGGACGGTCCGCGCGAGGTCGCCGTCGTCGGCCCGCAGGGTGATCCCGCCACCGTCGCCCTGCACCGCGCCGCACTGCTCGGCACCTCCCCCGGAGCGGTCGTCGCGCTGGGCGCCCCCGGGGCCGACGAGGTACCGCTCCTCCAGGACCGTCCCCTGGTCGAGGGCCAACCGGCCGCCTACGTCTGCCGCCACTTCACCTGTGAGCGGCCGACGACGGACCCGCAGGAGCTGACGGAGCGACTCCAGGGGTGAGGCGACAGGGGCGGGGTCCTTCGGGGCGGACCGGCACAGCGGCCGCGCCGAAGGACCCCCGTACCTTGCCCGTTCCCCACGGCCCCGCCACAACGGCCGCCCCCCGAACAGGCCTGGCCGCAAGTCCTGCGACCGGCGACGGCTTGACCCTGACGCGCGCGTCAGGATTTAGCCTCGGGGCATGACACAGCGCACACACCGCGAAGTCCGCCTGGCCGCCCGCCCCCAGGGGCCCGTCACCGATGACCTCTTCGAGATCGTGGAGGTGCCCGTCCCGGAACCCGGACCCGGCCAGGTGCTGGTCCGCAACACCGCGATGGGCGTCGCCGCCGTGATGCGCACACTGATGGACGAGACCAGCGTGGTGCCGATGCCCTCCTACGAGATCGGCAAACCGCTGCACGGGGCCGCCGTCGGCGAGGTGGTCGCCGCCCCGGGGACCGGCCTGGAGCCCGGCGACCTGGTGGAACACCGCCTCGGCTGGCGCGAGTACTCCGTGGTGGACGCCGACCAGGTGCACCGGCTCACCCCTGGCCTGCTGCCCGACCCGGCCGCCTACCTCTCCCAGGGCCCCACCGCCTGGATGGGCATGGTGCACGGCGCCGAAGTACGCCCCGGCGACACGGTCTTCGTCAGCGGAGCGGCAGGCGGTGTGGGCTCCCTGGCGGGCCAGATCGCCCGGCTGCGCGGCGCCGCCCGGATCATCGGCAGTACGGGCTCGCGGGAGAAGGCGGACCGGCTGATCAAGGAACTCGGCTATGACGCCGTGGTGATCCGCGGCGCGGGCCCCATCGAGGAGCAGCTGCGCACGGCCGCCCCGGAAGGCATCGACGCGGTCTTCGACAACGTGGGCGGCGAACAGCTGCAGGCCGCCCTGGCCCTCGCCAACCGCGGCGCCCGGTGCGCCATCGTCGGCGCGCTCGCCGGCCAGCTCTCCAAGGAGGGCAAGGCCTCCACCATCGAGATCGACACGCTCTCGTTGCTCTCCCGCTGCATCACCCTGCGCGCCGTCGCCCTGTACGAGCACCTGGATCTGATCCCGGAGTGGAACCGGCGGTTCGGCGAGGGGCTGCGCGACGGCACCCTCACCTTCCCGCACTCCCGGCTGCAGGGGATCGGCCAGGCGCCGCGGGCACTGCGCGAGCTGACCGAGGGGCGTCATCTGGGCGCGGTGATCGTGGAGTTGTGAGGTCACGGCACCGGGTCGTCGTGCGGCGGGCCGGTGCACCCACCACTGTCAGTGCCCGGTTGTAGCCTGCACGGGTGATGACCTTGCTCGGGCAGCGATCCCTTGTCCAGGAGGCCGCGGCGCTGCGGGCCGGCACGGACGACCCCGTCGACGCGGTGCACCGCACGTGCGACCGTATCGACGCGGTCGATCCGCAGGTGCAGGCTTTTGTGCCCGAGGCCGGGCGGCGAGCGCGGCTGCTGGAGGCGGCGGGACGGAGGGCGGCAGCCGGTCCGCGTGAGGCGGCCGGCCGGCCCGTGCTCCACGGCGTCCCCGTAGGCATCAAGGACATCGTGCACGCCGACGGGCTGCCCACCCGCGCGGGCTCGGCGCTGCCGCCCGAGGTGCTCGGCGGCCCGCAGGCCACCGTCGTGGACCGGCTGTGCGCCGCCGGTGCGCTGATCGCGGGCAAGACCGTGACCGCGGAGTTCGCGGTGACCGCCCCGGGCCCGACCCGCAATCCGCACAACCCGGCACACACCCCCGGCGGTTCGAGCAGCGGGTCGGCGGCCGCGGTCGCCGCCGGGATGGTGCCGCTGGCCATCGGGACGCAGACCGTCGGCTCGATGATCCGGCCCGCCGCGTACTGCGGCGTGGTCGGATTCAAGCCGGGCTACGGGCGGATACCGATGGACGGGGTGATCCCCAACGCCGCGAGTTTCGACACCCTCGGGTGCTACGCGACGGAGGTGGCAGGCGTCGCCCTGGCGGCATCGGTGCTGCTCGACGGGTGGCGGGCCCAGCAGGCGGCGGGGCCGGCGCCGCGCCCGGTGCTGGGGGTGCCGGCCGGTCCCTACCTGGAGCGCGCCGACAACGAGGCGCTGGACGCCTTCGCGCGGCAACGCGAGCTGCTGCGGGCCGCCGGGTACGTCGTCCACGAGGTACCGGTGATGGAGGACTTCGAGCAGATCGTGGAGCAGCTGTTCACGATGAACCGCTACGAGGTCGCTCGGGCCCACGCCGACTGGTTCGCCCGGTTCGGCGACCGCTACCGGCCGGAGACCACCTCGGCCATCCGCCAGGGGCACACGATCGGGGCCGCCGCCTACGAGGCGGCCCGGGAGCGGCGCCGGGCCTTGTGTGCCCGGCTCGCGGCGGACCGCGCCGCGGCCGGTGTCGACCTGTGGATCGCCCCGGCGGCCACGGGCCCCGCGCCTGCCGGCCTCGCCACCACGGGCACCTCGGTCATGTGCCTGCCCTGGAGCAATGCCGGGCTGCCGTCCGTCAGCCTGCCCGCCGGTCACGCCGCCAACGGGCTGCCGCTCGGGCTCCAACTCGTCGGCGGCTTCGGCGCGGACGAAGACCTGCTGTACGGGGCGGCAGGGATCGAGCGGGTACTGAACGCCGCGTGCCCACGGCCCGGGGAGGGCCGTCCGGACGGGGCGCCGAGAGCCTGAAACACGCCGGAGAGGGAGGGGAAATGCGCATCGGGGACGCCGCGGCGGCTGCCGGTATGACACCGCGGGCGCTGCGCTACTACGAGCAGCAGGGGCTGGTGACGGCCCGGAGGACACCGTCCGGTCACCGGGTGTACGACGCGGAGGACATCCGTCGGCTGAGAGCGGTGCGCGAACTGCGCGACGCGGGGCTGACGGTCGGTGATGTGCGGGCGTTCGCGCATCTGCTGCACACGATGCCGGACGGCGGGGTGCCGGACCTGATGCCCCGGTACCCGGATTCGCTGCGTTGTCCCGCCGTCGAAGTGGTGGCCCGGCGCCGGCTCGCCGACCTGGACGCCCGTATCGAGCGGTTGTCGCACCTGCGGGCGCGGCTCGCGGCCCGCCTGGGCGAACCGGCGCCCGGGGCGCGGGAGCCGGAGACACCGGAGCCGGGGGAGCGGTCCGGGCCGGGGGAGCGGTCCGGACCGGTCACGGCAGCCCGTGCGGGGCCGGACAGCGGCCCGATCTTCCGGCTGGCTGCCGCCCCGCCCCCGGACACCCCCGCCCTCAGAGCGTGAGACCCCGCGCCAGTACGTCCATGGCCCGGTGGATGTGCGCCTCCGCACCGGCGGTCCGGCCGGCCTCGCCCCAGTGGAGCATCGCTTCCTGGAGCGCGGCCAGGATCACCGCGCTGATCACGCGCAGTTCCAGGTCGTCGGCCGGACGGCCGGAACGCTCCGCCAGTACCGCGGTGAGCATCGCGGCGTTTTGTGCGGTGTGTTCCGCCGTACGGCCCCGGATGGCGGGCACCTCACGGATCAGCCGCAGTCGCTGCACGAGTTCGCCGTGGTCCTCGGCGGTCATCCGGCGCAGCGCCTCGATGCTGACCTGCCGCACCGACTCGACCACCGGCTCGTCCACGGGACGGGCCCGGATCCCGGTCTCCAGCACGGCGTCGTACTCGTCCGTGAGCACGATGTCTTCCTTGGCGGGGAAGTAGCGGAAGACCGTGCTCGGCGAGAAATCCGCGGCCGCGGCGATCTGGTCGACGGGGGTCGCGTCGTACCCCTGCTCGTCGAAGAGCCGGTAGGCGGCCCGCCGGATCGCCTGGCGGGTCTGGATCTTCTTCCGCTCCCGCAGCCCGGCCTTCGGGGCCCCGGGCGGCGTGGTGGCGGAGGTACGTGCGGCCATGGGCAGCATTGTCGGGCATCGGGCACCCCCGGGGCCACGGCCGCGTTCGTGCGCGGACGGAGCTCTGCCGTGCCCGGGAACGCGGAATGTCAGTGGGGTGTGTCACGCTGTGGCATGGGAATGATTACTCTCAGTGAATATCAAGGGGGTGTGGGGCGTGCAGGGGCCAGGACGGGGCGTGCGGGGCCCGGGGCGGCGAGTGCAGGGCCCGGGACAGGGCGTGCGGGACCCGGGACGGCGCATGGCCGCGACCTCGGGGTCGCGGCCACGGTGGCGCGGGGAGTCGGGGGATCGGTCCGTTCGGGGCCGGGGTGCTGCCTCAGGGGTGCGAATAGGCCACCAGGGAGATGCCGACGTAGTGCACGACAAAGGCGGCCAGTGTGAGGGAGTGGAAGACCTCGTGGAAGCCGAACCACCGGGGTGAGGGGTTGGGGCGCTTGATCCCGTAGATCACGCCGCCCGCGCTGTAGAGCAGCCCGCCGACGATGACGAGGACCAGGACCGCGATGCCGCCGGTGCGCAGGAAGTCGGGCAGGAAGAAGACCGCGGCCCAGCCCATGGCGATGTAGCAGGGGGTGTAGAGCCAGCGGGGTGCGCCGACCCAGAAGACCCGGAAGAGGATGCCGGCCAGGGCGGCGCCCCAGATCGCCCAGAGCAGTGCCTGACCACGGGATCCGGGCACGAGCAGCATGGTCAGCGGCGTATAGGTGCCCGCAATGATCAGGAAGATATTGGCGTGGTCGAGACGACGCAGCACACCGTCGGCCCGTGGTCCCCAATTGCCGCGGTGGTAAAGGGCGCTGACCCCGAAGAGCAGGCAGGCGCTCAGGGTGTAGACGGCGCAGGCCAGACGGCCCCGGGGGCTGTCGGCCAGAGCGGTGAGTATCACGCCGGAGAGGAGGACGGCGGGGAACATTCCGGCGTGCAGCCAGCCGCGCAGTTTGGGCTTGAGTGGCGCGGCCGCGGCGGCGACCGCCGCGATCGCGGGCGGCGCGGAGGGGGGCTGGCTCTCGGCGGCGTCGGGCGCGGAAGTCATGGCGCAATGCTACCTACGCCACCGTAAGTTACCGGTGCATGCCGAAGTGGTGACGGTCACGAAGGCGCCCTCTGGACAGAACTCCATCCGAGTCGGATGATCAAATGAGTGCGTTCGGCACCGGATGAGCGGTCACGAAGCATCCGGGTCGCGGCCCCCAAGGGGCAGGCAAACAAAAGAAGCGGATTTTCCCGGCAGGCCGGGCAGGAATTCGTCCACACCCTCATCTAGGAGCGATCGTGGCGCGCGACAACGCGGCTCCCTCCCCCCAGCACTCCGACACGCTTCGTGCAGGGGGTGCCCCCACCCTCACCCGTCACCAGGGCCTCATCTCCTGGGTCGACGAGATCGCAGCGATCACCCAGCCCGACCGGGTCGTCTGGTGTGACGGCTCGGAGACGGAGTACGAGCGGCTGTGCGAGGAGCTCGTCGACAAGGGCACGTTCAAGAAGCTCGACCCGGTCAAGCGCCCCAACTCGTACTACGCGGCCTCCGACCCCTCGGACGTCGCGCGCGTCGAGGACCGCACCTTCATCTGCTCCGAGAAGGAGGAGGACGCCGGCCCGACCAACCACTGGAAGGCCCCCGCCGAGATGCGGGCCATCTTTACCGGTGGAGACAGCAGCTCCGCCGGCGAGAAGGGCATCTTCCGCGGTTCGATGAAGGGCCGGACGATGTACGTCGTCCCGTTCTGCATGGGCCCACTCGGCTCCCCGCTCTCCGCGATCGGTGTGGAGATCACCGACTCCGCCTATGTCGCGGTCTCCATGCGCACCATGACGCGCATGGGGCAGCCGGTGCTCGACGAGCTCGGCGAGGACGGCTTCTTCGTCAAGGCGGTGCACACTCTCGGCGCCCCGCTGGCCGAGGGCGAGGCCGATGTGCCGTGGCCGTGCAACTCCACCAAGTACATCTCGCACTTCCCCGAGGACCGCGAGATCTGGTCCTACGGCTCGGGCTACGGCGGCAACGCCCTGCTCGGCAAGAAGTGCTACGCGCTGCGTATCGCCTCCGTCATGGCGCGGGACGAGGGCTGGCTCGCCGAGCACATGCTGATCCTCAAGCTCACCCCGCCGCAGGGCGAGGCCAAGTACGTCGCCGCCGCCTTCCCGAGTGCCTGTGGCAAGACCAATCTCGCGATGCTGGAGCCCACGATCTCCGGCTGGACCGTCGAGACCGTCGGCGACGACATCGCCTGGATGCGCTTCGGTGAGGACGGCCGCCTCTACGCCATCAACCCCGAGGCCGGCTTCTTCGGCGTGGCGCCCGGCACCGGCGAGCACACCAACGCCAACGCCATGAAGACGATGTGGGGCAACTCCGTCTTCACCAACGTCGCGCTGACGGATGACGGCGATGTGTGGTGGGAGGGCATGACGGAGGACAAGCCCGCCCACCTGACCGACTGGAAGGGCAACGACTGGACCCCGGAGTCCGAGACCCCGGCGGCCCACCCCAACGCCCGTTTCACCGTCCCGGCCGGTCAGTGCCCGATCATCGCGCCCGAGTGGGAGGACCCCAAGGGCGTGCCGATCTCGGCGATCCTCTTCGGCGGCCGTCGCGCCAGCGCCGTACCGCTGGTGACCGAGTCGCTGACCTGGCAGCACGGCGTCTTCCTCGGCGCCAACGTCGCCAGCGAGAAGACCGCCGCGGCCGAGGGCAAGGTCGGCGAGCTGCGCCGTGACCCGTTCGCCATGCTGCCGTTCTGCGGCTACAACATGGGCGACTACATGGGGCATTGGGTCAAGGTCGGCAACGACGCCGCGCGGGAAGGCCGCCAGTCCAAGCTGCCGAAGATCTACTACGTCAACTGGTTCCGCAAGGACGACAAGGGCCGCTTCGTCTGGCCGGGCTTCGGCGAGAACGGCCGGGTGCTCAAGTGGATCGTCGAGCGGCTGGACGGCAAGGCCGAGGGCGTCGAGACCCCCATCGGCGTGCTGCCCACGAAGGCCGCGCTGGACACCGAGGGCCTGGATCTCGACGACGCCGATCTCGACTTCCTGCTCACCGTCGACAAGGACGTGTGGCGCGAGGAGGCGGCGCTGATCCCCGAGCACCTCAACACCTTCGGTGACCACACACCGAAGGAGCTGTGGGACGAGTACCGCGCGCTGGTCCAGCGGCTCGGCTAGCCGCCGCGCCACTCACCGCCCGGCCGGGGGGCCCCCCGCTGGGGGGGGGGGGCCGGCCGGCCGGGGGTGGTGGGTAGGGGGGGGGTGGGCCGGGGGGGGTCGGCCGGAGTCCGG
>NZ_JBSHBP010000089.1:21661-27887 GCF_053612065.1 Streptomyces sp. NPDC054765
GGGCTTACCCCGCCCCGATGGTGGGGTGGGAGGCGGCCCGCGCGCGGGCCCCGGGCGCGGGCTGCCCCCCGCCCCACCCCCCCCCGGGCGGCGGCCCGGCGCCCGGGGGGGGGGCCCCCGGCCGGACGGATGAAGTGGATCCGTCGGGATGGGCCAGTGGAGTGACGCCGGTAGCCGGTAGCCGGTAGCCGGTAGTGGGGGCGGCCGGTGCGGCACCGGCCTGCGCACCCGGCCCTTCTGGTTCCTCCAGCCCTCCGCCCCGCCCGCGGCTCAGGCCGTGGGGGCCAGATCCCGGAGCGGTGCGGTGTGGGCTTGCATGCGCTCGGCGGCCAGGGCCATGGCGGCGGCGTCGCCCCGGGAGGTGGCGACCGCCAGGGCGTTCCCGGCGAGGGTGTGGGCGCGCTGCTGCAGGGCCTCGATACGGGCGGCGCTGCCGCTGTCCGAGGGCTCGGCGCGCAGGGGGTAGTGGCCGCCGCTCAGCCGCGCGACCTGCTCGGCGATGCGCTCGGCCGCGGCGGCCAGCGCGGCACCGTCCAGCGCGCCGCCGCCCGGCGCGGCACCCTCAACTGCGCCGCCGGCCACTGCGCCGCCGGCCACTGCGTCGTCGTTCACTACGCCGCCGCCTTCTCGCACAGCCCGTGCATGCAGCTCGTCGGTGACGGTGAGCAGCGCGGTCAGTTGCCCGGCGAGCCGGATTTCCAGCTCCTCCTCGCGGGAGCGGTGCGGGATCTCCGGGGCGGCGGCCATGGTGTGGACCGACTTGGTGCGGATCGGTTCGTACATGGGACGGCCTCCTGAAAGCGTCAGGAGACCATCCTAGCTTAGACACTGTCTAAAGTTGTGATCCGTATAGAAATCGCTCCGGCTCAGTACTGTCCGTAACCGTCGAGGAAGGAGCCGATGCGGGTGACGGCATCGGTCAGATCGTCCTTGCCGGGCAGCGTGACCAGGCGGAAGTGATCCGGCTCCGGCCAGTTGAAGCCGGTGCCGTGGACGATCATGATTTTCTCGGCGCGCAGCAGATCGAGCACCATCTGCCGGTCGTCCTTGACCTTGTAGACCTTGGGGTCCAGCCGGGGGAAGGCGTACAGCGCGCCCTTCGGCTTGACGCAGCTGACGCCGGGGATCTGGGTCAGCAGCTCGTGCGCCGTATCGCGCTGCTCCAGCAGCCGGCCGCCGGGCAGTACCAGCTCGTTGATCGACTGCCGGCCGCCGAGCGCGGTGGCGACCGCATGCTGGGCCGGCATGTTGGCGCACAGCCGCATATTGGCGAGGATCGTCAGCCCCTCGATGTACGAGGAGGCGTGCGCCTTCGGGCCGCAGACCGCCATCCAGCCGCTGCGGTAGCCCGCCACCCGGTACGACTTCGACAGTCCGTTGAAGGTCAGGGTCAGCAGGTCAGGGGCGAGCGAGGCGAAGGGGGTGTGGGTGACGCCGTCGTAGAGGATCTTGTCGTAGATCTCGTCGGCGCAGACGATCAGGTTGTGCCGGCGGGCGATCTCCGCGATGCCCTGCAGCAGCGCGTCGTCATATACGGCACCCGTGGGGTTGTTGGGGTTGATGACGACGATGGCCTTGGTGCGGTCGGTGACCTTGCGCTCGATGTCGGTGAGGTCCGGCATCCAGTCCGCCTGCTCGTCGCAGCGGTAGTGCACGGCCGTACCGCCGGACAGGGAGACCGACGCCGTCCACAGCGGGTAGTCCGGGGCCGGCACCAGCACCTCGTCGCCGTCGTCCAGCAGCGCCTGCATCGACATCTGGATCAGCTCGGAGACGCCGTTGCCGAGGTAGATGTCGTCGACGGAGAGCTCGATGCCCTTGGTCTGGTAGTGCTGCATCACCGCGCGACGGGCGGAGAGCAGGCCCTTGGCGTCGCCGTAGCCGTGTGCCGTGCCGACCGACCGGAGGATGTCCTCCAGGATCTCGGGCGGGCACTCGAAGCCGAACGCCGCCGGGTTGCCGGTGTTGAGCTTGAGGATGCGGTGACCCGCAGCCTCCAGCCGCATGGCCTCCTCGAGCACCGGGCCACGGATTTCGTAGCAGACGTTGGCGAGCTTCGTTGACTGGATCACCTGCATGTCCGCCACCTTACGGGCGCGTATCGGCGGCCGCCGGGTGTTTTTCCCCACGTTGGTCAGCGGACGGTGTGGGGTGCGTCACGCATAGTGACGTCCTGTGGCCGGGGGCGCGGGCCGCTCCCGCGTGCGCCGCTGATTTCGCGGGTGACCGGCGGGCGGGCGCGCAGCTCGGTACGCTCCGGGCGCATGGTCACCTCGGCGCACTTACCCCCGTCCGCCCCCACGCCCCCCGGTACGCCCGCGCCCTCGTCGCGCGGCCCCTTCGCGCTGCTCAACGACGAACCGGTGGCCGAGCCCGGCGCGGATCTGCTCGGCGCCGGCCGGGCCGCCCGCCAGCTCGCCGGGCTGCTGGTCGCCTCCCGTGACTCCACCCCCTTCACGCTCGCCGTCGATGCCGGCTGGGGCATGGGCAAGAGCAGCCTGATGCGGCTGGTCGACGCGGAGCTGGCGCAGGCTCCCGAGGTGGAGACCGTCTGGTACAACGCCTGGACCTCACGGGGCGATGATGCGCTGGAAGGCCTCATCAAGTCCGTGCTGATGCAGTTCGACCGGCGGGTGCTGCGGCGCGCGCTGCAGCGGATCTCCGAACGACGGGCATTGCTGCGGGCCGTACGGGCGGTGACGACCGTCGCTGCCGGGCCGCTCGGGGTGGCCGGTCTGGTCGACGAGCTGTGGAAGAGCCTGTCCGTCAACTCCCAGGCGCGCAACGAGATGCGCGGGGCGCTCGGCGATGTGGTGCGGGAGTGGTCGCAGACCGACGGCTTCCGGCCGCGCCGGCTGCTGGTCATCTTCATCGACGACCTCGACCGGTGCCCGGAAGAGACGGTGCTCGCGGTCTGTGCGGCGGTGAAGGCCTATCTGGACGTGCCGGGACTGGAGTTCGTCATCGGGTGCGACCGTTCGGCGCTGGCTCCCAACGGCCTGTTACGCGATCTGTCCCCGGCCGCTTCGGCGTTCATGGAGAAGATCTTTCAGACGAGCTATCGCATTCCGGTGGCGGACCAGCAGGGCGTCCGGGCGTACATCGACCACTGCGCCCGGACCGCCGGGATCGATCAGCTCCTGGACGAGCGGCTGACCACGATGCTCGCGGAACGCTCGGCCCGAAACCCCCGCCGCATCAAACGGCTGGTGAACGGCTTTGTGCTGGAGGCGACGCTCAATCCGATGTGGGACGACTTCGCGCCCGAGGCGGTGGTGCGGACGTTGCTGCTGCAGTACTTCTACCCCGACTTCTACCGGATGGTGGCCGGGGCCGCCGGGTCCGGCTCGGGCGATGTGATCGCCGAGTTCCGCACCTACCGGCAGGTGCGGTGGCTTCTGCGGACACCCGGCCCGATCCCCGCGGCGGAGCGGGAGACGGTGAGCCGCTTTCTGCGGGAACACGATCTTCCGGAACAGGACGTGGACGCCCCGGGCCCGACGCTGAGCCGGCTGGAGCGCCAGCTTCCCAGCGGTTTCCCGGACATGGTCACCGACCAGGAGTTCACCTCGCTGATCGACGGCCTGGTGGCGCTGCCCCGGTCCGGGGAACTGCTGCGCCGGTTACGGGAAGGGGCGGCGCTCCCGGAGCCGGAGCCCGCCCCGTACCTCCAGCCGCTCCCGCCTCGGGAACCGCCGCCGGCGGGGGCGTACGGCGCGCTGTCGGCGGAGGCGTACGGCGCGGAGCCGACGGGGGCATACGGCGCGGTGCCGACGGGGGTGTACGGGGTGCCGTCGGCGGAGGCGTACCGCGCGGTCGTCGCGCCGCTGCGGTACGTGAACATCCTCTGGGTGGACGACTGCCCGCGGAACAACGAGTCCTTGACCGGCGACTTCCGGGCGGCGGGTGCGGTGGTGCGGATCGCCGAGGATTCCGGCGCCGCGGACGCCGCTCTCGCCGTCGAGCGGCCGACGTTGATCATCTCCGATATCGACCGGGACGGTAATCCGCGCGAGGGTCTGGAGCACATCGCGCGCCTGCGGCGCGACGGCCGCTACGACGGCCCGGTCGTCTTCTACGCGGGCCGGGTCACCCCCGAACGCAAGGCGGTGGCAAGGGAGTTGAGGGCGCACCTGACGAGCAGCGGGTCCGAGATCGAGCGGCTGGTGTTGCGTGCGGCCGAGGCGGGCCCGTCCCGGTCCGCCTGACCCTCAGCCCCGGCCCGCCGCCGCTCGCCGTACCGACCGCCCTCCCGCTCGCCGTACCGACCGCCCCGCCGCCCGTCGTACCGACTGCCCCGCCAGAACATCGGTCCGCCGGCCGTCCTCCATCACGAACCGGCCGTCGATCAGGACATGCGGGATGCCGGCGGGCAGGGTGCGCGGGGCGTCGAAGGTGGACCCGGCGGCGACCGTTTCGGGGTCGAAGAGGACGAGGTCGGCGCGGTAGCCCTCACGGAGGAGGCCGCGGTCGGGGAGCCGCAGGCGGGCGGCGGCGCGACCGGTCAGATGGGCGACGCACTCCTCCAACGGCAGCACACCCAGCTCGCGGACGTACCTGCCGAGGTAGTGCGGGAAGGTGCCGTAGGCGCGCGGATGCGGCTGGTGGCCCTGGAGGATGCCGTCGCTGCCGCCGGTGTGCACCCGGTGGCGCATGATCCGGCGGACGTTGTCCTCGTGGCCGATGTGCTGCAGGACCGTCGAGCCCAGCCGGTCGTCGATCAGCAGCCGCCGGGCGGTCACCCACGGCTCCTCGCCGCGCTCCGCCGCGGTGCCGGCGAGGGTCTTGCCGACGTGGCCGGCCAGCGCGGGGTCCGAAACGCCGGAGACCTCGATGGTGTCCCACTCGATGGGCACGCCGTGGCAGCCGTCCGCGCCCTCCACCTCCATGACCTGGCGGATCCGTTCGGCCGTCGGGTCGTCCCGCAGGCGGGCCAGGATCGCCCCGGGGCCGCCCTCGCTCGCCCAGCTCGGCAGCATCGCGACCAGGGTCGTACAGCCGGGGGTGTAGGGGTAGGTGTCGAGGGTGATGTCCGCGCCGGCGTCCAGCGCGTCGTCCAGGAGCGAGAGCAGCTCCGGCGCGCGGCCCTTGTTGACGCCGAAGTTCATGGTGGCGTGCGCCAGATGCAGCGCACAGCCGGCCTCGCGGGTGAGGGTCACCATCTCCTCGTACGCCTGGAGGGCGCCGGCCCCGTAGGAGCGGTGGTGCGGGCAGTAGTAGCCGTCGTAGCGGGCCACGACCCGGCACAGTTCGGTCAGTTCGGCGTCGGAGGCGTACATGCCGGGGGTGTAGGTGAGTCCTGAGGACAGCCCCACCGCGCCCTCTTCCAGGCCGTCGGCGACCAGTTGCTTCATCCGTGCCAGTTCGTCGGCGGTGGCGGCACGGTCGTCCCAGCCGAGGACGAGCATCCGGACGGTGCCCTGTGGGATGAGGTAGGCGGCGTTGACGGCGATGCCGTTGCCGTCGAAGCCGTGGTCGAGGCGGTCGAGGTAGGCGCCGACCGTGCGCCAGGTGAAGTCGACGGACGTGTCCCCGGGCGCACCGCCGTTCCAGCCGGTGATCTGGGTCCGGACCTCGGCAAGGGTCCGGTCGTCGACCGGCGCGTACGACAGGCCGTCCTGGCCGATGACTTCGAGGGTGACGCCCTGGGCGGCCTTCGCCTCGTGCGCGGGGTCACGCAGCAGCGCAAGGTCGCTGTGCGCATGCATATCGATGAAGCCGGGGGAGAGGGCGAGGCCCTGGCCGTCCACCACGCGGGCGGCGCCGGGGCGCGGGCCGCCGTCCGTCTCGCGGTGGATCGTGGCGATCCGGCCGCCGGCCAGGGCGACATCGGCACGGTAGGACGGACCGCCGGACCCGTCGATGACACGTACGTCGCGGAGCACGGTGTCCATGGCGGTGGACTGCCTTTCTCAGTGCCGGGTGCCGGGTGCCGGGTGCCGGGTGCCGGGTGCCGGGTGCCGGGTGGCTTCGGCGTTGCTGCCCTGCTGCCTTGGTGCCTGCGGCCCGGTGGCTGCTGTCCTGTTGCCCTGTTGACCAGTTGACCAGTTGCCCTGCTGACCAGTTGACCTGCTGTCCCGGTGCCTGCCGTCCGGGGCCGGCGGGGGGCCGGCGCCGGGGGCGGGGGGGCCCGCGGCGCGCGGGGCGCGCACGCCGGCCCCCCGCGCGGGGAGACCGGGGAGGAGGACGAGGAGGGGGGCACCGAGGGCGCACGCCCGGCGCAGAA
>NZ_JBSHBP010000090.1:0-21099 GCF_053612065.1 Streptomyces sp. NPDC054765
CACCCCGCCGGCCCCGCAGCCGCCCGCCGGCCCCCAGGCACCCCCGGCGTCCCCGGCGCCGGAGCCCGAGCCGCCGCGGCCCGCCCCGGCCACGCCACCGGCCGCCGCCGCGGGACCGGCGGAGAAGGCCGTCGCAGCGCCGCCACAGCCGCTCGCCGGCGCGGTCCCGGGCACCGTCCGGGTCCAGCCCGAACCCGCGGCCGCCGCCGTAGTGCTGCCGCCCTCCAAGGGTGTCGACAAGGAACGCGACTGGGTGCGCCGCAGCCTCGGCGAGCGCTACGACACCGCGGCGGCCCTGGTCGCCCGGGTGCTCTCGCAGTCACCGGGGCTGGCCGGCGGGCCGCGCGGCTCCGCCGGCGACGCGCTCACCGACCTGGCGGCCGTTCGGCTGTACCTGTCCGGCTCTACCCCGGACATCGACGCCGCCATCCGGTCCGCCGTCGCCGGCCCGCACGTCCCGCTGGCACGCTGCGCCACCTCCGGGATGCGCCGCCTGCCGTCCTACCGGGGCGGCGCGATCCTGCGCGCCACGCTCAGCGACGCCGAACGCGCCTGGTACCAGGAGGGGAGGCTCGTCACGGAACACTCGTTCCTCTCCGCCCTCTCCGCCCTCCGCCGGGGCCTGCCGGGCAACACCGACATCCTGTTCTGGTCGCTGACGGCCCGCCGGACCGGGTTGCTGGCGCCGGAGGTCCCCGACCGCCTGCTGTTCACCCCCGGCACCCGGTTCAAGGTGCTGCGCTCGGTGGACGGCGACCGACCGGCCGTCCTGCTGAGGGAGTTGGCCGCGCCCGAGGTTGACGAGGCCGGTAACCTGCGCGAGGAGCGGGTGCCGCTCGACGAGATCGCCCTGACCGGGCTCGACCAGCTCCACACCCTGTGGAAGCAGGCCGAGCACGACACCGAGGTCCCGGCCGGCGACCCGCTCCCCGACGAGTACGCGGACGCCTTCCGTTCCGCTCCCGGGTTGCTGCAGTCCCACCGGGACAGGCCGGCCGGGCCGCGGCCGCCCTCTGCCTCGAACGGTCCCGGGCCGCAGAAAGGGCAGAACCATTGAACCGTCAGGTCCTGAGAGTCTCCGCGACCCAGAGCGGCGCCCACCGCACGGTCTCCCAGGCGTTGGCCGCGGCCGGTGAGGGCGCGCTGATCGCCATCGCGCCGGGCACCTACACCGAGGCGCTCACGCTCACCCGGGCGGTCACGCTCTCGGCCGAGGGCGACCCCGGCACCGTGCGGCTGGAGTCACCGGTCGGCAGCACGGTCACGGTGGACGCCGAAGCGGTCCAGCTCACCGGCCTCACCCTCGGCGGCTCCGACGCCAACGCCGCCGTACTGGACGTGCGCCGTGGCCAGGCGGCGATCGACGGCTGCACGGTGACCGGCGACCAGGCGTGGGCCGCGGTGATCTCCTGGCAGGACGGTCAACTGGCGGCCCGGGACTGCCGGGTGACCAACCCCGGCGGCGCCGGCATCGTGGTGACCGCCGAGAGCGACAACACCGTGGAACGCACCACCGTCACCGACCTCGGTTCCTCCGCCGTCGTCATCGCCGACAAGGGGCGCCTCACGGTGCGCGACTGCACCCTGGAGCGGGTCGGCGGCAACGGCATCTGCGTGAACGGGCAGGGGAGCGTCACCGTCGAGACCACCACCGTCACCGGCAGCCAGAAGCCGGCCATCGTGGTGGAGCAGCAGGCCAGGGCGGAGCTGATGCGGGTCACCGTCACCGAGTCCGCCAGCCTCGACGCCTACCTGACCAGCACCGGCCTCACCACCCTCACCGACTGCACCCTGAGCGGCTCGGGCGAACAGTCCGTCCACGTCAGCGGGGGAGCGGGGCCGCTGCTGCGCGGCTGCCGGCTCACCTCGGCGAACGCCGGCGGTCTCCAGGTCGTCGGGAGTTCCGCCCCCCGGCTGGAGGACTGCGAGATCACCGGCACACCGCTGGCCGTCCTCATCGAGGAGGAAAGCAAGGCGGAGTTCCACCGGCTGCGCATCCAGGGCGCCAAGCGCACCGCGATCCAGCTCCGTGGCGAGTCGCGCGCCCAGTTCCGGGACCTGTCGGTCACCGAGGACTGCGCGGGGCTGCGCCTGTCCGGGTCCGCCCGCATCGACCTGCACCACGCCGACCTCGTGGTCGATCACGGTGTCGGCGCCGAACTGTCCGAGGGCGCCATCGCCGCCTTCGAGGACGTCCGGCTGCGCGCGGCGGGCGAGTGGGGACTGGCGGTGTCCGGCGGGGCGCGCGCGGAGGTGGAGTCCTCCACGGTCGACGGCGCCGGCGTGCTCGTCGGCACGGACGGCGAGGTCGTGCTGCGCGGCAGCGAACTGGCTGGCTCCTCCGGCGACGGCGCGCGGGTGCTCGGCGGCGGCACCCTCACCGCGAGCGGCTGCCGGGTGCACGACGCGAAGGGCCACGGCGTCAACGTCCAGGCGTCCGGCCGGGCCGACCTCAGCGACTGCACGATCACCGGCAACATCGGTGACGGCGTCCGCAGCAACTCCGAGGAGCCCGTCACCGTCCAGCGCTGCGAGGTCACCGACAACGGCGGCACCGGCTTCAACCGGCTGCGCGGCGACGAGGACGAGCAGCGGCCCCGGCCGGCGGCGGGCGAGCCGGCCTGGGCCGGGGCGGGCGCACGGGACACGGGCAGCGCGGGCTCCGGGGCGCAGGAGCGCCGCGCCCCGGCCGGCGGCACCGGACCGCTGGCCGAACTCGACGCCCTGGTGGGCCTGGACAGCGTCAAGCGCGAGGTCACCGGCCTGATCAACGTCAACAAGATGGCCCAGCGGCGCCTGGAACTCGGCCTGCCCATGCCGCCGATGAGCCGGCACCTGGTCTTCGCCGGGCCGCCCGGCACCGGCAAGACCACCGTGGCCCGGCTCTACGGCGCGGTCCTCGCCGAACTCGGCATCCTCACGCAGGGCCATATCGTCGAGGTCTCCCGGTCCGGGCTGGTGGCGCAGATCATCGGCGGCACGGCGATCAAGACCACCGAGGTCTTCGAGAAGGCGCTCGGCGGCGTGCTCTTCATCGACGAGGCCTACACCCTCACCAACCAGTCCGGGGGCAGCGGGCCCGACTTCGGCCAGGAGGCCGTCGAGACGCTGATGAAGCTCATGGAGGACCACCGCGACGAGATCGTGGTGATCGTGGCCGGGTACTCCGAGCAGATGGGGCAGTTCCTGGAGTCCAACCCCGGCATGGCCTCCCGCTTCGCCCGCACCGTGGAGTTCCCCAACTACGAGGTCGACGAGCTCGTCACCATCGTGCAGGGCCTGTGCGCCAAGCACTACTACGAGCTTGAGGACTCCGGTCTGGAGGCCCTCACCAGGTACTTCGTGGACATCCCCAAGGGGGCCACGTTCGGCAACGGCCGTGTCGCCCGGTCGATCTTCGAGACCATGATCAGCAACCAGGCGTCCCGGCTGGCCACCTCCTCCGGCGACAACGAGGCGCTGAACCGTCTGGTGGCCGAGGACGTCGGCGCGCTGCCGGAGCCCGAGAACCCCGTGGCCGAGGAGAGGGCGCAGCCTCCGCAGGAACTGCCCCAGGAGACCCCCCAGGCCCAGGCCCCGGCCCCGGTTCCCGACCCGGAACCCGAGCCGGCGCAGCAGGCAGCCCCCAGGGCGCCGGCCGAACCACCGCCCGCCATGCGGCGACTGGCCGCGCTGTGCGGACTGCATGAGATCCGCACGGCTCTGCTCAGGCGCACCAACGAGCTGGTGGCCGGGGTCCAGCGGGGCGAGACACCCGCACCGGGAGCCAACGTCGTGCTGGCCGGCGAACAGGGCAGCGGACGCCGCGCGGTGGCCACGCTGTACGCCAAGTGCCTGGCCGAGACCGGCGTGCTGCGCAACGGCGCGGTGCACCGCGTGGCGCTGTCGCAGGTGCACGCCGGACGCCCGGAGGAGGCCCGCGCCTTCGCGGCGTGGCTGTTCGAGGAGGCGGACGGCGGGGTGCTGGACCTGGAACTCGACGCGGCCTTCGCCGCGCGGTCCGAGGCGGAGCGCGCCGCGGTGTGGGAGGCCGTGGTGGGCTCCGCGGTCCGCAATCCGCAGACCGTGCTCGTGCTGCGCGGCAGCCACGCCCGGCTCGGCGCGGCGCTGCGTGAACGGCCGGACGTGGCACGGTGTTTCGCCGAGTACCTGCGCTTCCCCGACTACACGGCGGAGGACCTCGCCGGACTGATGTGCCGGCGGCTCGCCGCCCGCGGCCACGCCGTGAACGAGGCGACGCACACCGCGCTGAGCGGGCGGATCGCCGGACAGATGCCCAGCGACGGGGCGCGCGGCGCCCACCGGCTCGCGGACCGCATCGCGGACCGGACACAGACCACGGCAGCCCCGGCGGCCCCGCGTTCCGGGCCGGAACCGGCCGCTGCTCCGGCCGCACGGGCAGCCGGTCCGCACAACCAGACAATGGCGCCTGTATCGGAAGGCAACAACACCCGCGCACCGTTCCTCGCGGGTGAGGGCGCGGGACAGAATTGAACACGACACAGTGCCATGGCTGGTGGCACGACGGAACCACCTGAGCGAAGGGACAGCCCATGGCCGGCGAGCCGACGAATGTTGATGTCGCAGGAATGCGGGCGGCACAGCCGCACTTCGAGTCTGCGCTGAACGAGACCACGCAGGCCTACAAGTCCATGGAGGAGCAGCGGGTCGCCCTGGCCAGCAACTGGACCGGTGACGCGGCCTCGTCCTTCACCCACGCCCTGGACCAGTGGCTGGAGAACTGCAAGACCGTCAGCCAGCAGCTCTCGAACGTCATCGAGAAGCTCGCGGCCACCACCGGGAATTACCAGAACGTCCACGCCAGCACCAGCGACGCGGCCACCTCGCTGAACAGCGCTATCGCCGCCGGGCTGCCCGGCTTCTGATTCCCGGTTCCGCGGAGACCTTGCTCAGCACCCTTCCGCCGACGACCTGGCGATGGGTGCCGAGCACCTGCCAAGAGAGGGCAATATGACGACTTACCAGGTAAGCCTTGAGCAGATGTCATTCGTCGAGGGCGAGATGCAGACCATCGCCCGCCAGATTCAGCAGACGCTGTCCGAGCTGGAAGCCAGCTCCAAGTCGAGCCTCGCCCACTGGTCCAGCGACGCCCGTGACGCGTACAACATCGCGAAGGCCAAGTGGGACGAGGCGGCCGCGGCCATGCAGCAGCAGTCGGCGGAGGCCGCCAAGGGCCTGGGCACCATCGGCGAGTACTACAACAGCGGTGAGAAGTACGGCGTCAACCTCTGGGACCAGTGAGCGATGACCGAGAGCAACTCCGTGCGCAGGGCGGGGAGGTGACGCGCGGTGGTCAGTCAGGGTGACACGAATTACGGCATGAACAATTCGTCGTCCAGCTCGTCGTCCAACTCGTCCTCCGACGAGCCGCAGCACTACCAGGGTGGCGACTACCAGGACACCAGCACGGGCACGGTCGACGCGAGCCAGGCACTGCCGGATATGCCGGTGATCCCGGCCACGTCCTCGGGCGGCGGTGACGTCTCCGTCGACACCACGGCGCTCAAGAAGTTCGCCGACAACCTGGACACCATCGCCGAGGCGGTCGGCGGCGCCAGGGATCGCGTGGTCAACCTCCAGCAGATCCGGCCCGGATCGTTCACCGAGGCGACCACGCTCAAGGAAAAGATCAGCGGCGGCAGCGGCGGTGGGGGGTTGCAGGACGGCCTCGCCAAGTCCATGCACGACCTGCGCCAGTCGCTGATGGACGTCGCCGACCGGATCCGGACGATGGCCAACAAGTACTCCACGCTGGAGGAGCTCAACGGCAAGGCGGGCAACGAACTGCACCAGCTCATGCAGACGGCGCAGACCGACCTCCAGAAGTTCCAGAGCGACAGCGCGGGGCTGGGCCAGGAACTGGGGTCCCACTCGTCGGCCCCGACGCCCTCGTCCACCACCACGACCGCGTAGGTGACGTAGCGGTCGTCAGGGTCCGCCCGTGTTCGGCGCCACTGCGGGAGCGGACGGGAACGCCAAGACCGCGATGGTCCGGTGACACCTATCGGACCACGCGGTCTTGCAGGCGGTTGCGGCGGCCCTTCGGGGGCCGAGAGGAAACAGACGCCCCGAGATGCGATGGGGGCTTGAGAGAAAGACGAAGGCGCAGCGCCCGCGAGGGGCGGTGCGCCTTGTGGGCATGGGGCGGAGGGCCTACCAGTAATGACCGAGACCAGTAACTCCTATAACAGCGGCACCGGTAACGACGGCTCCGGGTACACGTACGAGGCCGCTCCGGCCGGCTACGGCTTCTCCGAGGGTCGCCTGGGTGCCGCCACCGAGGATGTCCCGGATGGCTACACCAACGGGTACGGGACCGGCTCCTACGGCCTGGACCCCAGCTCCTACGGTGGCGGCTCGGGCTCGGGAGGCTATGCCGGGTACCCCCTGAGAAACACCGTCCCCGCGGGCCAGGACGGTTCCACGGGGTACCCGACGGACGCCTACGGGACGGCCCCGATCCAGGGCGTGTACGGCGGCCCACTCGGCTCGGACACCTACGGGACGGACCCGAGTGGCGGTGGCGGGGGTTACGGTTCCGATGGTTACGGGACGGACCCGACCGGCTACAACACCGGTTATGGCACGGACGGGTACGGCTCGGGCACCTACGGGACGGACCCGACCGGCGGTAGCGGCGGCTACGGGACCGGTGGTTACGGCACTGGTGGTTACGGCACTGGTGGTTACGGGACCGACCCGACCGGCGGTGACGGGGGTTACGGCACGGGGAGTTACGGATCCAGTCCCAACGGTTCCGGCAGCGGAGGGTCCGGCACCGGCTCGGACACGAACTCCGACTCCAGCTCCGACTCTGATTCCAGCTCGGATTCGAGTTCCGATTCCAGCTCCGACTCGGACTCCGGTTCCAGCTCCGACTCGGACTCCAGCTCCAGCAGGTCCGGCAGCTCCGGCAGCGCCAACGGTGACTACTCCGAGTACACCTGGAAGCAGGTCATGGAGGCCGTCACCGGGTCCAAGCCCGATGACCCCGGCGTGAACGGCAGCATGACCTCCGACCCTCAGACGCTCCAGGACGCGGCGGACACACTCTGGTATGCGGGGCAGGTGCTGAAGGAGGTCGACGAGAACCTCGGGTACCAGGTCGAGGCGCTGGCCGGCGAGAACGGCTCGTGGAAGGGGCCGGCAGCACAGGGCTTCTACAAGCTGATGCAGAACCTGTCCCAGCAGGTCTCGAACCTGACCGACGTGCTCACCGGCGGGATCACCGGTGACTACAACGTCCCCCAGCAGCTGGCGAACAACGCCCAGCACCTGCGGGAGGCGATAGCCAAGCTGCAGGACATCGACGTCTGGTATGCCAATCAGGCCATCAATTACTACAACGAGCACCCCTCGGAGTTCGACGAGGACATCGTCATGGACGATGGCCGGATCGCGGTGAGCCAGGTCAAGTCCATCCCCCCGATGTTGGACAGCGACATGCGCCAGGTGCTCATCGCCTTGGCGGGGCACTACAAGGTCACGATCGACAGCGTGCCCCACGCCACCTTCTCCAACCCGATGACCGGTGGTGGCAGCGGCCTGTCCGGCCCGCTCGGTTCGGATGGCACCAGCCTCGGAACGCCGCTCCAGCGGCAGGAGGTGACCCCGATGGTGCGGGGCACGATGTCGCCCGTGACGGGGATGCCGCCCTCGGAGTATCTGTCGCGGTCGGCCCCGATTGACTCGTCGACGGGGCAGCCGCCGACGCAGTTGCAGCCGACGATGCTGAGTCGCTCGGTGATGGTGCCGGCGGGGGATGCGTCGCAGCAGTCTCAGCCGGCGGAGTTGCAGCCGAGGATGTTGAGTCGTTCGTTGGCGGTGCCGGTGGGGTCGGCGGAGCAGGGGTCTGAGCCGGCGGAGTTGGAGCCGAGGATGCTGAGGCGTTTGTCGACGGTGCCGGCGGGGATGACGGACCAGCAGTCACAGCCGGCGGAGTTGGAGCCGAGGGTGCTGAGGCGTTCGTTGGCGGTGCCGGTGGGGTCGGCGGAGCAGGGGTCTGAGCCGGCGGAGTTGGAGCCGAGGATGCTGAGTCGTTCGTTGGCGGTGCCGGCGGGGATGACGGACCAGCAGTCTCAGCCGGTGGAGTTGCAGCGGCAGGTGCCCGCTGTGCCGGCGGGAGACACGACTCCGCAGTACCAGTTGCGGGGGGCAGCGGTGCGGGATGTGCCGGCACAGAACACCGAACAGGACGCCGGGCTGCCCGGGTTCTGATCCGCCAGGGTGTGGTGACTGCGCGCCGCACACTCTTCTCGACGGCCCGGCGATGAGTGCCGGGGCGCCTGCCAGGAAGGGGCAACATGACTGCCTGGCAGGCGAGTTGTCAACAGAAGGTGTCCGTCGGGTTGCGCCATTCAGTGGTAACGGCCGCGAAGGGAACGAGTTTGTTTCAGAGCGGTGACCATGTGCTGAGGGCGCCGCCCGCAACGCCTACTCTGGATGGCTGGCACCTACACAGGAATACGGTGACGGGGCTGCCGGGTTGTTATGCAGCACCGGCTGGGCTGGATGCCGTGTCGCCGCACGCGGACTACGCGCGGCGGCACGGCACAGCGGCATCAACGTTCAGGGGGAGGGGAGCGGAGGCGGCATGTCCGACGACAAAAACGATCAAGGGGACTACTCCGAGTGGGGTTGGAAAGCGGTCGTCAAACACGTCACCGGCCACGACCCCGATCACCCCGAGAACGACGGGAACGCCAAGTTCATAGCCGACCCGCAGTCCATCCAGGACGCGGCCGACACCTTCTGGTACGCGGAGCAGGTGATCCAGCGGGCCGCTGAGAGCATCAGTGACCAGGCGCAGGCGCTGACCGGTGAGAACGGACCGTGGAAGGGCTCCGCGGCAAAGGCGCTCAACCGGGTGATGGGCACCCTGTCCAAGCAGGTGAAGGACTTGGGCAACACGCTGTCCGGAGGCATCACCGGGGACTACAACATCCCGCAGCAGCTGGCGAACAACGCGGCCCACCTGCGCGAGGCCGGTCAGAAGATCACGGACATCGACTCCTTCTACGCCAAACAGGCCTTGGCGCAGGACCCGAGCCTGATGATGGACAACGGCTCGGTGCACATCGGTGCCAAACCCAAGCTCGTCGCCATGATGACCTCGGACATGCAGAAGGTCGTCAGCACCCTGGGCTCGCACTACAAGGTCACCGAGGACAACGTCGCCCAGCCGAAGTCGCCGACCACCATGGCGGGTGCCCCGCCGAACACCGGCTCCGGCGTGCCCAACCCGTACAACAACATCGGCGGGTACTCGCCGAACGGGCCCAACTTCGGGGGCGTCAACCTCGCGGGCTACAACTCCCCCAACATTCCGGACTACAGCCCCACCGGTGCCCCTCACACCGGCAACGGCAATCTGCCCGACTTCCACCAGAGCAACTCCCCGGAGGCGATGCCGAACTCCGACACCGGAGCGGGGCCGGGCGCCGGCAACGTCCCCGACTACGCCAAGTCCCCGGACCTCAGCACGAACGCCCCGGACACCGGCAGCCCCACCCCCTACCCGAACGCCGGGGACCTGGGTGGCACGGACGCGCCCAATGGCACGGCCCTGTCCGGCGGGAGCGCCACCCCCAACATGGCCAACATCCCCCTGCAGGTCCTCGGCAAGGGCCTCTCGTCGCAGAACGGGGCGCGGGACGCCAACCCCAGTGCGTACCCGGACACCGGCCTGGACACCCCGGGCACCAACATGCCCAACAGCGGCGCCCTCGACCCCTCGATGGACGCCGCCCTGAACCCGGCCACGTCGAATATCCCGAACATGCGCTACCCGGACCTCGGACTGGGCGGCCCCACGAACAAGAACGCCGGCACCCCGAACCTGAAGGCGAACGTGGCGCCGAAGCCGTACACGGGCGGTCTGGGTCTGGATGACACCGGGAAACTCGGGGGCGGTTCGGGGGCCGGCCCGAACGCCGGCACCACCCCGTACTCGGGGGCGAACATCCCAAAACTGGACACCTCCGGTATCAAGGCCCCCACCTCCAGTCCGCTCTCCAGCTACCCCGACACCAGCCTCTCCAGCGCGAACCCCTCCGGGCTGGGCTCCTCGGCCGGCGGGGGCGGCCTCTCCAGCTACCCGAACACCGGCCTGTCCGACCCCTCAGCGGGTACCAGCCTGGCGTCCGCGGGCCCCGAAGGGACCACGATGTCCCCGGGGACCGGGGGCGGGGCGAACATGCTGAGCCAGGGCGGCGGTTCCGGTATGCCGATGATGCCGATGGGCGGTATGGGCGGCGGTATGGGCGCCGGCGGGGGTGGTGCGGAGGGGGCGCCGTCCGACGCCTCCGGTCTGCTCCAGGGCGATGCGACGCCGTGGCGTGGTTCGAGCCTGCTGGACGACACCGGCCACCTCAACGGCGGCGCCGTGCGGGGCGGCGAGGGACTGGACTTCTCGCCGCGTGGGCTGGACGGCGACGGACTGTCGCTGGACGGTTCCGGTACCGGACTGCCGTCCGACGGGCTGTCGTCGGGCACGGGTGACGGACTGCCGTCCGACGGGCTGTCGCTGGACAGCAGCGGAGGCTCCTCGGACTCCTACGGCGACGGACTGTCGTCGGGCGCCTCCGGCGGGGCGAACACGGCGAGCCAGGGCGGCGGTTCCGGTATGCCGATGATGCCGATGGGCGGTATGGGCGGCGGTATGGGCGCCGGCGGGAGTGGTTCGGAGGGCGCGCCGTCCGATGCCTCCGGTCTGCTGCAGGGCGATGCGACGCCGTGGCGCGGTGCGGGGCTGGACTCCACGCCGGAGGCGACCGGTGGGGCCGGGACCGGCGGTGCGGGGCTGGACTTCTCGCCGCGCGGGCTGCCCTCCGACGGGCTGCCGGCGGATGCGCCGTCGGAGCAGGAAGCGGCAGCGCCCGAGACGGGCACCCCGGCCACCACGAACGCCGAGACGGGCACCCCGGCCACCACGAACGCCGACGCGTTCGCCATGGGCACGCTGGACGGCCTGCCGTTCCTCGCGTCGACGTGGGGCACCGGCACCGTGGGGCAGTACGGGAGCCCAGCGGCTGCCAACACCTGGAGCGCGCCCGGAAGTTCGGGCACACAGGCGCCACGGACCGGCACCCCGAACGGCACCCACGCCACTGCTGCTACTGCTGGCACGGCCGGCACCGAGCCGGCCGTGGCGCCGCCCGTCTCGACCGCTGTGACCCAGGCCGCGCCGGACGTCGCCCCCGCGCCGCACGCAACGCCGGATGTCGCAACGCCGGACGTCGCAGCGCCCGAGACCGCGCCGGAGGCCGCCGGGGAACCGGTGTCCGCACCGCAGCACGCGGAGGCGCCCGCGGAGGCGCCCGCGGCGCAGAGTCTGCCGACTCATGCGCTGACGAGCCGGGAGGCACCGGCGGCCGTTCACCAGCCTGAGCCCGCCCCGGTCATGGCGCCCCCTCAGCAGGCCCCGGCCGTCGCGGTCGCCGGGCAGGCGCCCGCCCCCGCCCCGCAGGCGCCGGCCCCCGCCCCGCAGGCGCCGGCACCGCAGCAGGCGGTCCACTCGACCCCCGCGCCCGCGTCCGCCCCGGCGACCGGGACCGCACCGGCGTCGGCCCCCGCCGCGTCGGTGACGGTCCCGACCTCGGGGCCCCTCTCGGCACAGGCGTCGGCACCCGCCGCGGCACCGAGCTCGATGCCCGCCGCGGCCCCGGCCCCGGCCTCGGCCTCTGCCCCGGCCCCCGCCGCGGCACCGGCCACGGCGCCCGCCCCGGCACCGGCGTCCGCGCACGCCGCGTCCGCGCCCGCCTCCGTACCGGCGAAGGCACGCGCGACGACCCCGGCGGCCGACCCCGCCTCGGCGTCCGCGCCTCAGGGCGCGTCCGTGGCCGACGACGCCGAGGCATGGGACGCCGATCTCCTGCCCCTCTTCGGTGCGAAGGGCGGCCACGCCGGCGGAGTGACCGGCGCGGAAGAGGCGGTGGGCGCCGCCGGCGTGGTCGGCGCGAGCGCGTACATGGTTGCCCGTGGTGCCGGCTCGGAGCAGGCGTTCGCCGAGCCCGCACGGCCCGCCTGGCGCCCCAAGCCCTCCTCCGAAGGGGGCATGCTCAGGGAGCTGTCGTGCTCGGGGATCGAGCCGGAGGAGAAGCCGAAGACTGCCGCCACCTCGTCCGCCGAGTCCGAGAAGGACGGCTCCTCCGCAGGCCAGGCCAGGGGTAGGGGCAAGGGCAAGGAGGGCGACGCGGACGGCAGGAGCAGCGTCGCCGACCTGTTGCGACAGAGCGACGACATCTGGGGCGGCGGCGGCTTCAAGTGAGGCCGGGGCGCGGCGGGACAGGTCGGGTGTGGCCAAGGAGGCAGAACCGGCTGTCCGTGCGGTCAAGATCGTGTGTCCGCCGGTCGGTTCGGCCCGTCACGCACGGTTCACTGGGTGACGACCGGCCGAATGAGCGCAGCACAGAGCGTTGAGGGGAAGGGAATGTCGACTCCGTACGATCAGCAGATCGAGGATCTGCTGGCCGAGTACCGCGACGCGCGTGAGCAGTCCGTCGACACGCGCCGGCAGATCAACGAGATCCAGGCCACGGTGACCGCGCCCCGGCAGGTGGTGAAGGCGACGGTGGGTGCCCAGGGCCAGGTGCTGGCGCTGGACTTCCCCACCGGCGCCTACCGCAACATGGCGCCGAAGGACCTGTCGAGGGTCATCCAGGCCACCCTCGACCAGGCCAGGACCAAGGCCTTGTCGCAGGTGATGGAGGTGGCCGTCGGGCGGCTGCCCGAGGGGATCACGCCGGTCGACATGGTGAAGGGCGACTTCGACCCGCGTGACCTGTTCCCACCGGATGTTGAACTGCCGGACGCCGTGCGGGAGTACGTCGAGCACGGATTCGGTGTGAAGCGTGAAGGAGGAGCGCGGTCATGAGCGGATCGTCGAACGGCCAGGTGCGGGTCGACACCGAGAAGCTGCAGGAAGCCGCGCGCAAGCTGGAGCAGCTGACCACACATATGCAGTCGGTCGCCGAGAACTTCCGCGAGGACTGCGACGCGTACGGCGACGTGATCGGTGACGACAAGAACGGCAAGAAGTTCAAGAGCCAGTACGAGGGCCCTCACAAGGACGCCGTCACCGCCGGGTACACCGCCGGCAAGCTCCTGGACAGGACGACTGGCGAGATAAACCAGCTGGTGAGGGCACTGGAGAACGTCGAGCAGCAGTCGGCCGAGACCGGTCGGCGGCTGCATCCGGAGATAAACGGCGGGTAGTCGATGAGCAGCACATCCGAGGAGGCGGCGGCCGCACGTCCCGCCGCCTCTACGGTCATTCCCATGGTGCCGGTCACGGCAGAGGCCGGCGGCTCGGCCGCGGCGCCCGGGGAGCGGCCGTCCCGGGACGGCCGTGGTGCGTCCACCGCCGGAACGACGGACGGTGCGACCACCGACGCCGGCCTGCCTCCGGTTCCGGACCACGTACGGGAGGCCGCCCGGTCGGCCCCCGACCACTGGTTCGGCATGATCGACCCCACCTGGTCCGGCGAGGGGGCCCCGCCGGTCTGGGCCGTGGTCGGTCAGTGGCGTTCGGACCTTCAGGGCGAGATCGCCGAGTGGCGTGACAACCCGGAGTACCGCCCCTCGCCCCCGGCGCTGGGCTGGCCCGAGGCCAAGGATCCGGTGGACGCCGCCCTGCAGCTGGCGGCCACCGGCTACGGCCCGGCCGACGCCGTGACGCGCGCGCTGGCGACCGCCGAGGTGGCCGCGTTCGTCGCGCCCGGCGGAACGCTGCTGTCCGCGGTGGCTCCGGACGACGAGTCCGCCATCGTGCCCGTCTTCACCTCCCCGGACCACCTGCACGCCGCGGGCCGGCTGTCCTTCCAGACCATGCGGGCCGCCGAACTGCTCGACCGGCTGCCCGAGGACCACGTGGTCTACCTCAACGCCTCCGGCCCGGTGAGCATGACCGTGGAGCCGGGGATGCTGCGGGAGGCGGTCGAGGCCGCCGGCGCGGTGAACGAGGAGGACGACTGGCTGGGGGCGCTGGACGGCATCCTGCCGGCCGCGCGACCGGCGGAGCCGGAGACCTCGGTGGACGGCGGGGCGGCGCGGGGCTCCTCACAGGAGCTTTCCTGACATGGTCGGTCCGGTCCTGGCGCCCTCTGGGCATGTGATGAGGCATGCCGTGCCGAGGGGAGGTGCGGCGGCATGAGCATCATGATGCCCAAGGAGCTGGAGTGGGTTGCTGCTCTGGCGGGCGGTCAATGGCCCAAGGCCGACGAGGACAAGTGCTGGGAACTGTCCAAGAAGCACAAGGACTACGCCGAGCAGATGCGGTCGGCCGCGACGGAGCTCAAGTCCGTGCTGGCCGACGTCCGGGCGGGCATCTCGGGCGGTGCGTCGGAGCAGTTCGAGGCGTACCTGCAGAAGATGATCAACAACTTCGAGTCCGTGGCGAAGTCCGCGGACGAACTGGCCGACAAACTCGACGAGTTCGCCCTGAACGTCCAGTACGGCAAGATCATGACGATCGCCATGCTGGGGTGGATGGCGGCCGAGATCGCCTTCTTCGCCTGGTGGGCCCCTGAGGCGCTGCCCGAGATCTATGCCCAGGGCCGGCTCGCGATAGGGATGATCCTGCGGCGTCTGGCGTTGGCCACCGGTGTCAACGCGGCCGTCGGCGCCGGGTTGTCGCTGTCGGTGCAGGGCATCCAGGAGGCCCTGGGCCGGCGCCACTCGCTCGACTGGAAGGAAGTGGGCATCGCCGCGGGGTCCGGCGCGATCAGCGGTGCGATCACCGGCGGCCTCTTCGGCGCGGTGGGCCTCGGCGGCAAGGTCGGGCAGCGGATCCTCGCCTCGCTGCTCGGGAAGATGGCACTGGGCGGCCTCGGCGGCGCGGCGGGCATGGCGGCCTCCGACGCGGCGTTCGACATGGAGGGTTCCCCCGGACTCGGTTTCCTGGCAGGCGCGTTGGGCGGCGCGATCGGTCACATCCCGGCGTGGAAGGCAAGCCGCGCCGCCGGCAAAGCGGCCGCCGAGGCCAAGACGGACCTCGACACCGACTTCAAGAACCCGCCGCGTCTGAACCTGCCCGACCTGGGGAACGGGTCGGACAAGGGCGGTTACAAGGGCGTTCCGCCGGAGAGCGACGGGCTCCCGCCGGATGCGCGCGGCGGCTACCGGTCGTTGGGCAGCGACAGCGGCTCGGCGTTCGGCGACGGTCCGTACAACAGTCCCTCGCTGTTCTCCGGTGACAGCCGCACCCCGCTGCTGGGCTCGGGCGCCAGGGACGGCGGCGCGTACGGGGACGGCCTCTCTGCGGACGGCCTCTCTGTGGACGGGCCCGTCTCCTCCCGCGGCTCCAGCGCCGCGGAATCGTCCTACGGCGAAGGCATGCCGGCCGGCTACCCGCCCCCTTCGGAGGGCCTCGCCTCGCAGCCGGGCAGGTCCTCCGTTCCGGGAGGCCAGGGCGGCCGGGGGACGGCCCCGGGGCGCGGGGACGGCGCGAGCGAGTCGGACGTCTCGTCGATGTCGGGCCGCCCGGTCCGCGACGATGTGACGGTTTCGGGGATCGACGACCGTGAGGCGCCGAACACCCGGCAGGTGCCCGAGACGTCCGGCACCGACGCGCCGTCCCGGCCGGAGGGTGTTTCCGGCGGGGCGCGGTTGACCACGGAGAACCTGGAGAACCCGGGAAGGCTGGAGAACCCCGGGGCATCCCCGAGTGACCGGGTCGAGTCATGGCGGAACGCTGTCGAGCCGGGCGCCCCCGAGCCCCCTCGGAGCACCGGCTCGCACGCGGGGATGCCGCCGGCCGAGCAGGCCCCCCTGCGAGGGTTCGAAGACAGGCCGCCGGCGCACGAGTCGGCGCCGGAGCAGCCGAACTTCGCGACGACCGACGGACAGGGCGCGCAGCCCCCGCACGGCGCGGGCCGGCAGGGCCCCGACGCGCCGCCCGAGGGTGCGCGGCCGGTGGACGGCGCGCAGCAAGGGCCGGAGCAGCACGCGCCGGGCCGGCATGCACCGGTGGAAGGTGCGCGGCCGGGGCCGGGGCAGCACGCAACGGACGAGGGCACACCGCAGACCTCCGGGCACAGCGGCCCCCTCGAGGGTTCGCGGCAGGGCCACGACGGGTCGGACCAGACCGGGCCGGGCCAGCCGCCGCGCTCTTCGGACCAGGGCACGCCGCAGGCGTCGGAGCACGAGGGGTTGGACCAGCCGTCGCGGTCTGCGGAGGATGGCGGGCCGGCCCAGAACCTGACGGGCCGGCCGCACACCTCGGACCAGGGCGTGCCGGGCCGGCCGTCGCGCCCTTCGGAGCAAGTCGGCCCGGATCATGGCGTGCCGCAGGGGACGCGCCAGGAGGAAGGCGGAGCCGCGCCCGTCGGGATGTCGGGCGGGGCGCCCGTCGGCACCGGGGGCGGCCCGCGGTCGGCCGAGCCGGCGCCGAGGACCGGGGCCGAGCCGAACACCACCCGGGACCACAAGTCCGAGGACGGCACCAACTCGGCCGCCGGGCCGCAGATTCAGCGCTACCCCGGATTCGAGACGGGCGACCGGCCGTGGCAGCCGGTGGCGGGGCGCGGCGGCGAGCCGACGGCGACCGGGCCGACCGGGCCGGGCGCGCCTGCCGGTGGCCGGTCCGTGGACGGCACACGGGAGACCACGACGGGCCTCACGGGCCCGCAGCTTCCGAGCCAGGGCCTGGTGCGGGAGGCTCCCGGTGGGAGGGCCGGGCGGACGGAGCCGCAGCGACCGGTGACCGAGGCCGGGGCCGGGGCCGGGGCCGGGGCCCCCAGGCTGTCGGCCAACCGGCCGTCGGACGACCAGATGTCGGTGAGCTCCGGGGGCGCCACGAGGTCGAGCGCGTCCGAGAGCACCGTCGACTCCTTCGGGCGGCGACCGGCGACGCCCGCGTCCTCGGTCGCCTCGGAGGAGCACGAGGGGGCCGCGGGCCCCGCCGCGCCGGCCCACGACCCGGCCGAAGGCGGTACGCCGGACAACCCGTCCCACAACCCGTCCCACAACCTGTCCCACAACCTGTCCCACGAGACCGCGCACGAGACCGTGCACGAGTCGCCGGAGCCGGCCGCCGACCCGGTCGCGGAGAGCATCGCCCGACGGGAGGGCTGGAACGCCTACCAGGCCGACCGGGACGAGCGCACCGCACGGCTGCTGGAGTTCGAGCGCGACAACGACCGCAGTGCGGACCTGCTCAGGGGCTATGAGAACTGGGCCCGGGAGGACCTCTTCGGCGGCCGGGGGCTGCCGAAGGACAGCGTCGGCTACGCGCAGGCCGAGCACGACTTCCACAGGGCGGTCCTGGAGCAGTTCAAGAACGAGTGGAACGCGCGGGGCCCGGAAGGGCTCGACAAGGCGACCTGGGAGCAGAGCTACCGGCAGATCGCCGACCACGCCGACCGGTTCTTCGCCCACGCCAGTGGGCGCCATCGCGAGATGACCCACTTCAACGACGAACTGGACCGCGCGGTAGAGACGTTCCGCGACCGCGGCGACCTCGGCGACGAGAACTTCCTGCGCGAGTCCGACGACGTCCCGACGGACCTCGCGCACTACGAGACGGAGCACTTCAAGGACCCGACGTACGACACCGACAACGGCAGGCCGCGCCCCGGCGAGGACGGGTACGTGCCGACCTCGCTGTCCCACCTGCGGGCGGACCACCTCGCCAGGATCCGCGGCATCGTCGACCGCGCGTACGAGGCGCACCCGGGCGACACGGCGGCCCGCGAGGGCCTGATCGACGACCAGGCCGGCGCGCTGGTCAAGGACCTGCCGAAGCGGCTGGCATCGCTGTGGGACGCCACCAGCGAGGTCGACCGGGTGAACCGGCAGGTGGACCGGAGGCTGGCGGAGGAGGACGAGTTCTCCGCCTTCGACCCGGCCTCCGACGACGCCCCCCGGGGCGTGACGCACTTCACCGAGGAGCCCCCGGCCGCCGACGAACACCCGGCCGCTGACGGGCCGGCACCGTCGGGAGCGCGGTCGGACGCCCACGTCGACGACGCGCCGGGGGGACCGCGCTGGGACGAGGGCGACGCCGAAGAGCCGACGCTGCTGCCGTCGGGGTCGCAGGCGACGCCGCAGCCGGGGGCGGGGAAGGCCGACCCCGACCAGTCGCCCGCGTCGCCGCGGACCAGCGGCGAGGAGGCGCCGGGCGGCGGGACCGGTAACCGGCAGGACCAGAAGATCTCCACCGTCCTGGACGAGCAGAACCTCGCGCGGATGCGCCGCGAGCTCGACGAGGACCTGCACCGCTACTACCAGGGCGAACGCGAACGGGCCGGACTCAACGACCGTCCCGACCCCGAGTCCCTCCGGAAGGCGCACGAGTTTGGGCGGCAGTGGCGGGAGCACGTCGACGAGCAGCTGCGCTCCCTGGACAGTCGCGTCGGACACGCCGAGTTCCGGCAGTTCAGGAACGAGCGGCTCGACCAGCGGCTCCAGCAGAAGTTCGAGGAATTCGAGGACGAGTCCTTCGGCCTCCGCGCCCTTCCCCAGGACGCCCGGGAGCGGTTGTCCACCGAGTTGCGGAACGTCAACGAGAAGGCGGTGGACGAGCACTTCTTCGAGAACAGCGAGGGGCACAGCTTCCAGGGCCCGGACTTCCGCGGGTACAAGCCCGGCAGGTGGGACGGCGACGCGTCGCGGCCCGCGCGTTCCTACGAGGACAACCTCGCGGTGATCGACTCCACCCTGGAGGCCCGCTTCGACCACGAAGTGATGCTGCGGGAACAGCTGGAGCGCAGCGCCGAGGCATACCACCCGCTGCGGTACGACGCGGACCCCGAGCGCCGGCTGGACGAGAAGGTCGCCGAGGACACCGCTGACGACTTCCGCAAGGAGACGGTCAAGACCTACGACGACCTGTACGCCCCGCACGAGCACAACATCGAGGCGTGGCTGGAGCACGAGAAGGACGGCGGGGACGCCTTCGGCAGCAAGCTCGACTCGCTGCCCGCCCCCGAGCAGCGGCCGTCGGGCGGTGCGGACGCGAGCCCCGCGGGCGACACCCCCGCCCCGGCACGCGAGCCGGAGACGGGGGAGACCCCGGCGCCGGAGAGTGGCGCGGAGCGCTCCGACGCCCCCGAGGGACAGGGGGCTCCGGCCGCCGGCGACCGTCCCGCCCCCACGGGTGGCGCGGAGCGGCCGGGTCAGGGCGCCTCGGAGGGCGGCCAACTGCAGCAGCTGCAGGACCGTCCCGCGGCGCCGCCGAAGACCACGGCGGTGACCCACGGCGACGGCGTGCGGACCTCGCGCGGCCCCGAGGAGGAGCAGAGCCCCCAGCAGGTCCAGGAGCAGAAGACCAACGCTCTGCCGCAGTTGAGCGAGACCGAGAAGGGGATCGTCGAGCGGTCGGGGACGTCCGGTACGGCGGAGCAGCGGGTCAAGGCGTGGCAGGAGTACCGGCAGGCTTCGGACAACATCGGGAAGGCCCAGGTCTTCCAGCAGGAGGTTCGGCAGCTGGGGGATGCGGCGAAGACGTGGCAGCACACACGGGCGATGTTCCAGCCGTACCTGGCGACCACGGGGCTGAAGAAGGCTGAGCAGACGCTCCAGGGGTTCGGTATCGACCCGGAGCGGGTGACGCAGCAGGTGCTGCGGGTGCAGGAGGCCGCGTTCGAGGGTCTGCGGGAGCCCGCGCCGGAGCCGGCCGGTCCGGGGATCGACGCGGTGCTCCAGGCGCCGGTCCAGGAGCAAGAGGCGGCGGTCGCCGCGCCGCAGCCGGACCTGGGACCGCAGTTGGGCGAGACCGAGAAGGGGATCGTCGAGCGGTCGGGCACGTCCGGTACGTCGGAGCAGTGGATCGAGGCGTGGCAGGAGTACCGGCAGGCTTCGGACAACATCGGGAAGGCCCAGGTCCTCCAGCAGGAGGTTCGGCAGCTGGGGGATGCGGCGGAGACGTGGCAGCGCACACGGGCGGCGTTCCTGCCGCACGCGGCGGTCACGGACCTGAGGAGGGCTGAGCAGACGCTCCAGGGGTTCGGTGTCGACCCGGAGCAGGTGACGCGGCAAATCCAGCAGGCGCAGGAGGCCGCGTTCGAGGGTCTGCGGGAGCCCGCGCCCGAGTCGGAGGGCGCCGGCCTGGGCATCGACCCGGCTCAGACGCAGCAGCGGGTGCGGCAGGAGGAGTTCGCGGACGAGCGCGGGCTCACGTGGGAGGACGGTGCGGAGGCCGACGCCTCGGCCGGCGAGCACGGTTACCAGCCGCCGGCGATCGAGGACGTGCCCGAGGAGACGGTGGTGGCGCCCGCGCACCCCGACTCGGAGGTGTTGCCGGCCGACCTGCCCGAGTTCTCAGCGGGCCGGACCGCCACGGAGGTCCACGACCCGGACCAGGCCGCCGCGGAGGCCCCCGCCGAGCAGACCTCCGGCTCCATCGAGCACGCCATCGACGATGTCTTCGACGACCCGTCCTCGACTGTGGGAGCGGTGCCGTCCGGTCCGGTGGGGGAGATGCCGCCGGGACGTGCATCTGGGCGGCTCCGGCCAGAGCTGGGGGGGTTGATGTCGGACGTCCAGCGGGAGTTGGACAATTTGCGGGGGAAGGGGGGAGATCGGCCGTCGTGGGACGAGGTCGTGCAGTTGCATGACGCGTTGCCGGGTTGGATTCGTAGGCGGCCGTTGCGAGCACGGGGTGAGGCGATTGCGCAGACGATCGTGTCGGGTGCTCCGGCGAGGTTGCGTGGTGGTGCGCCGGCGGGTGGTGCGTATGCGCCGTGGGGTGCGGGTCTGTTTGGTCCGTCGGAGGCGGGTCCGTCGGGTGCGGGTGTGTCGGGGGTGTCGGGGCGTCCTGAGTTTTCTCGTCCTCCGTCGGTGTCGAGTGAGTGGTATTCGTCGGATGATGAGAATCCGGTGAGTACGGAGCTTTTCGAGGAGGAGTACACGCGGTTCCCGCGGGAGACTACTTTTACTCCGCAGCCCACGGTTGGTTTTGGTGGCAGTCTGTATGGGCCGCGTCCGGAGGATATTCCGCTTGCGCGGAGTGGGGAGCCTCTGGGTGATCCGGGTACGGGGGCTGGGGCGTTTCGGATTGCTTATCGTGGGGATTTGGAGCCGTTGTTCCGGTGGGATTCGCGTCCGCCGGAGGTGATTTTTGGTGAGGGGTTTCGTCCG
>NZ_JBSHBP010000090.1:21197-27128 GCF_053612065.1 Streptomyces sp. NPDC054765
GGCAGCAGTACCTGGAGTATTTGAGGCTGGAGGTCCAGCGGGAGCTGGATGAGTTGCGGGGGGAGGGGTGGTATCGGCCGTCGCGGGACGAGGTCGCGCAGTTCCGTGACGCGTTGCCGGGTTGGATTCGTGGCCAGTCGTTGCCTGTTCAGGGTGCGGCGATCGCGCAGGCGATCGTGTCGGGTGCTCCGGCGAGGTTGCGTGGTGGGGCTCCCGGGGACGTGGGAAGCCGGTCGAGGGGCGAGGTCACCGAGGTTGATGCGGCCGGTGTGCCCGAGGTGCCGCAGAGCGAGTCGGGGCGGCTCGTGGTCGTGCGGCCCCGTCCGTGGCCGCCTGTGGGGGCGTCGTCGTCGCGGTCGGAGCCGTTGCGGTATGAGATAACCGCTGATGGTGACATCACGCGTTCCGGTGCGGAGCCGCTGTATGCCGGGGGGTGGCTCAAGCAGGGGCTGGACTTCGTGCACGACCGCGGTGGCCGGTTGCGCGCGGACACCGGTGAGATCGACTTCTCGGCGGCCCCGATCGCGGGGGACCCGCTGGCGGTGGAGCCCGGGGCGCCGTCGTACAGGCTCCATGTGGTGCCGCCGCGGTTGATGACGGAGGGCGCGGCGTCCGGTGAGGGCGGCCTGTTCTTGGTGCCGGTGGACGCCGACACGTCGACTCCGGCGGTGCGTCTGCCGTGGCCGCGCGGCACCTGGACCGAGTCCGAGGGCCAGGACGTGGAGACCACCACCGCGCCCACCACTGCGTCCACCACCGCGTCCACCACCGCGCCCACGACCGGGACTTCGTCGGGCGAGGCGGTCAGCCGGCCCGTGCCGGAGGCGGCGCCGAGCCTCGATCAGCTGATCAGCGATGCGCTGGCCGCGGAGGAGGCGCTGGGGGCAAGGGCCGCGTCGGATGAGACGGCCGGTCAGGCCCCGCAGACGTCGTCGTTCGAGGAGCTGATCGACAGCGCATTGGACGAGGAGAATGCGCCTGCGGCCGAGGCTTCGTCGAGTGAAGAGGTCGGTCAGCAGCCGCGGCCATCGCGGTTCACGAAGCAGCTCGACCTCGAACCGGGCAGTTTCGGCCTCGGACCGACCAACGAGGGCATCCCCGCCCCGCCCGTCCTGCCGGAGGGCGCCACCACCGGGCGCAGGTCCGAGTGGATGTCGCGCCTCCGGCGGCTGTTCCGCCGCCCGAAGTCCGCCCACCACATCCCGGACATCCCGGCCCTTGCCTACGACGCCACACCGGGGCGGGCCGCGGCCACACTGCCGGGGCCCCGCAACAGCGCCGACGTCACCGCCGGGCATCAGCCGGTGAAGACCGCCCCGGAGGCCGGGTGGAAGGACGGGTCCGCCGTAGAACGGGCCTGGACGGCAGAGGACCCGCGCGCCACCGCCGATCTGGAAGCCCCGCCGACGCGACAGCTGACGACGGTCCCCGTGAGGGAGGCCACCTCGCTGTCCGTACCGTCTCCCGTACGCGAGTCCGCTGCCCCCGCGACGGTGGAGGACGGCGACGGGGCGCGCGACGAGTCCGCGCCGGAGTCCGAGTCCGAGTCCGAAGAGACGTCCGGCCGCACGTCGCCGCCCGCCGAGCAGCACACCGAACCGGCGCTGGACCCGGACCCGGACAGCGATCCGGACAGTGAGCCTGAGTCCGACAGTGACGCGAAATCGGACGCCGAATCCGAATCCGAATCCGACTCGGACGCCGACTCCTACGCCGGCTCCGACACGGAATCGGACACGGAATCGGACACGGACGACGCGCACACCGAGTCCGAGTCGGACTCCGAGCCCTACGTGACCGACCCGGACACGTTGTCCGAGCCCGACGGCCTCTACGCCATCGTCGCGAACTTCGGCCACGGGCATCGCGGGCTCCAGGGCTCGGTGCATGTCATGCCGTTCCCGGACGAGATGCTGGAGTGGGAGCGCGCCCGTATCAGCGCCGCCGTCCGCGCCATGCACCAGGCGGCCGAGGGCGGGTCGGCCGAGGACCTGGAGGCGCAGGATCAGCGCGGCAGTGCGGCGCTGGAGAAGGAGGTGGCGGACGAGTACGCCAAGGACGCGGTGCTGGAGGCGCTGCCGTATGCGCTGAGCGCCACGGGCATGGTCCGGATCGTGACCTATCGGGGCCGCCGGTACCAGGTGGCCTGGCGGCTCGATCTCGGGGATGCCCGGCCGGCGCCGGCGATGGCCTCCGACGTGCCCGAGGGGCGGCGGGTCCAGATCGAGGAGCGGAACAAGACCACCGTCTCGTCCAGTGACACCAGCGGACGGCAGACGGTGCGGAGCATCCCGCTCTCCTACGGCCGCACCTGGGCGATGAACGCCTCGGGGAACCCCGTACTGGCGTCCCTGGCCTCCCTGGGCATCACCCCGAAGCTGACGCTCACGCACAACCAGGAAGCCACCTCGGTGACGGTCGTGAAGGAGTACATGGCGACGTCCGCGTTGGCCTTCGCCGCCGAACCGTCGCGCGTCTACGACTACGGCATGGCGTCGCAGATCAAGGTTGAGCCGCTCGACGGCGTGCTCCCGGCCCCCGCCCCCGCTCCGGTGACCGCCCCCGCTCCCGTGGCCGACGAGGCGCCCGTGACCGACGAGGCGGCCGAAGACGACGGCTGGGGCGACATCGTGCCCGTGTCCGCCCCCGGCCGGCTCGCCGCGTGGTTCCCTGACTACCTCACCGAGGACCCGGAGCCGCGCCCGTTCGGCTCGCTCTTCGCGTCGGCGGAGGAGCTGCCGGCTGATCCGCAGACCCTCGCCGGCGGGGTGCTGCCGATGCGCATGGACACCGTGCGCGACCCGGCCGCGCTGCACGACGCGATCGTCGCGGCCGATGAACTGCGCCCGCATCTGCGCCGGATGTCGCCGGAGTCGGCGGAACAGCTGGGCGAGTTCCTCTCGGAGAACAACCAGCGTTCCGGGCTGCCGCTGATGCTGGCGCACGCCTACCCGTCACCGGTGCTCCAGGACCGCGCCGGAGACCCGCTGGGCTTCCTGGAGGTCAGGGCGCGGCTGAAGTGGCTGAGCCCCGATGTGCTGGCCAGGTCGAAGAACGTGGTGCTGGAGAACAGCCTGTTCTACACGGTGGGTGCCAAGAGCTCGCACACGGTGTCCAATGCCGTGAAGCCGGGCTTCTCCTTCGCCCCCGCCTTCGCGGACCCCGGCGGCTCGGGCGTCGGCGGCGGCCCGGCCTTCTCCGCCGCCTACCAGTACCAGCGCGACCGTGCCTTCAACTCGGGCGGGACGGCGTACGACTGGTTCGGTCTCGTCAGCGAAAACCCGCACCTCCTGACGGAGGCGGACATCGAGTTCGAGGCCGTCCTGGTCTTCGCCGAGGGCGGCCGCTCCGATGCGTTCACCTTCAGCCGGCCCGCGGGCCACCTCCTGCGGGTGCCGAGCCAGGCCGAGGTCGACGGCGTCCCCGTCCTGCCGGGCCAGGAGCGGCACCTGCCGCCGGAGATGCTGGAGCTGCGCTCGTTCGAGGTGTTCGCCACGCCGCTGGAGGTCACCGGTACCGAGGAGCAGTTCGAGGAGCTGGCGACCCAGCTGCGCACCGTCGGACTGCTGCCCCCGGCCGAACGCCGGTCGCTGTCCTGGATGGACGAGGTGAGCCGCAAGAAGACTCTCCAGGCATGGGCGGCCAACCAGCGCAAGCTGTCCCTGGCCCGCTCGCAGATCGGGTTGCGCAGCGCCTCGCGGGACATGATCAGCGCGGGTAGCACGATCCACTTGGACCTGCCCTTCGAGTACGACAGCTGGCGGGCCTGCGCGGTGGTGCGGGCCAAGCCGCAGGAGGACACCTACCCGCTCCACCGCAGGAACTTCCCGAACTGGTCGTCGCTGAACGGCAACGGCATGTACACGGGGGGCGGCGAGTCGTTCACCGCCACGCACACGCTGTCCGGCGAGTTCTCCGGGGAGGCCCACGGCCCGGTCTCCGACGACACGACGATGAAGGGCGGCACCCCCTCCAGCGCCTCGGTCAGCGGGCAGCGCGGGAACACGGCCGGCTCCTCCTCCGGCCTCGGCCTGGACATGCTCGCGTACGCCCAGCCCGGTCTCGCCCAGTTCGACATCCCGGTCACCCACTCCGCGGAGCTCTACTTCGGACAGGGCACCGAGCCCGTGTGGACCTCCGCCCCGCGGAACGGGAACCTCGCGGTGACCCTCCCGCTGGCCCGCACCCTCGCCGAGCGGCCGGCCCCGCTCCCCGCGCCCACCAGCCGGCCCGCCACCGACGAGGACTACCGGCTGGCCCGGATGCAGCCGGACGAGCAGGGCAACCGGCCACAGGAGGCGCTGCTGCTCCCGGCCGACGCGCACATCAACGTGGCGTTCGGCAGCGCTGAGCTGTTCACGGCGTTCCAGCAGCTCCTGGCCGGTGGCCACCTTGAGGGCAGCCCCGAGCCCGGGGCGCTGGCCCGGATCCTGAACTGGACCGCCGAGCACGGCAGCCAGGTGGGCCGGATGCTGCCGTCGTTCGTCACCCAGCCCGCCCAGTGGCTGAAGGACGTCACGCTCGGCGAGTCTCTGACGTCCCCTGAGAGCTCTGCCCAGGAGGCCGTCCGGGCCGCCCTGTCCAGCACTGTCGTCCACGCCCGGTCCCACCAGATCCTGCGCGGCGTCTACGTCTTCGACGCCGGCTCGGCCGGCTCCCTGCTGGGCACCGACGTCCAGGGGGAGGTGCGCGGCTTCCTCCACGAAAACGTGGTCTACCAGGGGATCGGCTCCCCACCGGGGGAAGACTGGATGGAGAGCGACGTCACCGCCGCCGACTCGGCCTGGCGGGGCAAGCGCGGCAAGCGCACCGTGCAGCTCGGCTTCAGCGGTTCGGGCACCACCCGCACGAGCGGGGACACCTCGCGCACGGTCACCGGCAGCGCGGGCCAGAGCTTCTCGGTGTCGTGGAGCGAGACGGACACCGACGCCGTGTTCAACATACGGATGAACGTCGACGCCAGGGAACCGCTGCATGAGTTCCGCGCTGACATCACTTACGTCTTCGCCCTGGCCCAGGGCTACCGCAACGCGCCGGCCAACGCCGTCGGACTCGGTCCGCGCGGTGACCGGACCCTCGCGGTGCGGGTGCCGGGCGCCGCGGTCTTCTGGGTCTCCGAGACCGACGTCCGGGAGAATCCGCGGCTGGCGGCGCTGGCCGGGCTCCCCTATGCGGTGCCGAAGCTGGACCGGCTCCTGCCGCCGTCTTTCGTCCGCTCGAACGGCCGGGCCCTGGGCCCCGCCACCGTGCCGGAAGCCCTCCCGGACGGTCCGCTGGACGCGTTCGTCGAGGCGCTCCGCGCCGAGGTGACGCGCGAGGCCCCCGGTTCACTCACCCCGGGCAGCAGCACCTACGTCCCCGGCCTGGACTCCCGTATCGCGGAGGTCGGTTCGGCCACCGGCCTGCGGGCACTGCCCGGCACGGGCGCCGAGAAGTGGCAGCGGCCGATCGTCTTCGTGTACAAGGGCTGGGATGGCCTGCATCTGGTGACGGTGGCGGTCAACGCCCGCCCGGCACCGGACCTCGAACTGGGCGAGGTGCGCGGCGCGCTGCGCCCGAAGTCGGGTGTGGAGAACATCTACTCCTCGGCACCCAGCTCGGTGACGCGCGGGGCCGCCAGGTCGGGCACCTTCACCCTCGGCCTCAACCCGTCAGGCGGTTTCGCGGTCGCGACCGGAACGGACAACACGGGCAGTGCCGGGGCCTCGGCGTCCTTCTCCTCCAACAGTTCCCACTCCACCTCCCTCACCCTCTCCCACAACCGCCAGCAGTGGCTGCGCACCTACGCGCCGTCGGCGCAGTTCAAGGTGCGGTACGAGTACCGGGCGGTCGCCTCCTCGGAGCGGCTGCCCGACACGGTGCCGGGCTTCCTGATCAACCAGGTCGTCTCGCTCGGGCAGTTGGCCGAGCTGCTGGCCGCGGGCGCGCTGT
>NZ_JBSHBP010000091.1:0-26191 GCF_053612065.1 Streptomyces sp. NPDC054765
CAGCGACACCGCGTCGAGGCGGTGTCGCTGGCGGCGTTCGTGTCATGGCCGCTGACTATCCCAGCAAGTTCGAGCGCGTGCTTGGTCAGGGGCAGCCGAGGACCCGGGTGATCCAGCCAGCCTCGCGCCCTTGTCCGTGTTGAGGGTGCCGCGGGCGTCGATGACCTTGGGACTGTGGGGGCTCTGATGAAAACGTGGATGAAGATTCGGCTGCTGAAGCGCGCGTGAGCATTGCCTGTGCGTCCTGCAGGGCCAGGAAGGCCGTCTGTGGAGATGCTGGTCATGGGCGAGCTTCACCCCCGCAGGGCAGCGGCCTGTGGTTCACGCGGCGCGTCGGGCCAACCTTGCTGTCGGTCCGGGGGTCTCCGTGCAAGGGCCTGCTGGGACCACACCACGGGGAGCGATACCCCGCCATGATGGCGGGCGTCCGGTGCGCTCTCTCGGACGCTCAACTGACCTGCGAATACCGAATTTGCATCGCGGGGCATGGTACTCCGCCGGGCGATGGCCGAAGGTGGCCCCCGTGAGGCCAAGGCTGCTGAGCGGCATGTTTGCATGTATTGGTGATCGTTAACGCACAGGAAATATCTGAGCCGCGGACGTACGTGGACCGCATTCTGGAGCACTGGAACGAGGACGAGGACGCCGAGGCGCTCGTCCAGGGGACGCAGCGGCTGACCAGAGGGGAGGCCCGGCGGAAGCTGTTCAGGCTGGGGCATGCGCTGCGCGGGCAGGGGCTCGCGCCCGGCGACGGAGTGGGGCTTTTTCTGGCCAACCGTGTCGACTCGGTCCTCGTGCAGCTCGCCGTCCATCTCATCGGCTGCCGCGTCGTCTTCTTGCCGCCCGAGCCGGGGCCCGGCGAGCTCGCCGCGCTCGTCGAGCAGTCCCGGGCGCGCGCCGTGGTCACCGACCCGCTCTTCGCAGAACGGGCCGTCGACGCGGCCGGCCGCAGCGTCCACGCCCCCGCACTGCTTGGCCTCGGGCCCTGTGAGCAGCGGTGCGCGGACCTGCTGGCCCTGGCGGCCGAGTGCCAGGACACGCGCCCCGACGGCGTGCCCGCCCCGGAAGCGGACGAGGCAGTCACCGTCTTCTACACCGGCGGAACCCTGGGCCGCCCCAAGCTCGCCGCGCACACCCACCGGCTCTACGACACGCTGGTCGACCTGGTGACGGACGCCGCGGAGGACTCCGGCCCCGCGTTCTTCCCGACCATGGACCCGAGCACGGACAGGGTGCTCGCCGCCACGCTGCTCACGCACGGCAGCGGCCATATCACCTCGATCCAGGCCCTGGTGACGGGGTCCGCCCTGGTCGTGCTGCCCGAGTTCGAAGCGGGCGCGGCCCTGACGGTGCTGCGCGAGGAGCGGATCACCGCCACCATGTTCGTGCCGCCCATGATGTACGCGGTGCTCGACCACCCGGACTGCAAGCCGGGCGTCCTGCCCGCGCTGCGGCGGATCGTCGTCGGCGGCGCGGCCACCTCGCCCAGCCGGCTGCAGCAGGCGGTCGAGGTCTTCGGGCCCGTGCTCAGCCAGGCGTACGGGCAGTCGGAGGCGCTCGGTATCACCGCGTTCGCCGCGGAGGAGCTCGCCTCGGAGGGCCCCCGGCGCCCCGAGCTCTGGCGCAGCTGCGGTCGCGCGATACCCGACGTCCAGATCGAGATCCGCGGTGAGGACAGCGCGGCGGCACTGCCCGTCAGGCAGGTCGGCGAGGTCTGCGTCCATGGCGAGACGGTGATGCGCGGCTACTACGAGGACCCGGAGCGGACCGCGGCGGCGCTGCAGGACGGCTGGCTACGCACCGGGGACATGGGGTATCTCGACGCCGAGGGCTACCTCTATCTCGTCGACCGGGCCAAGGACATCATCGTCACCGGCAGCACAAGCGACAACGTCTACTCCAGGGTCCTGGAGGATTTCCTGCTCACGCTGCCCGGTGTGCGCAATGCGGCGGCGCTGGGTGTGCCGGACGAGGAGTACGGGGAGGCCGTGCAGATCTTCCTGGCCACGGCCGAGGGCGCTGACGTCGACCCGGAGGCGGTCGGCGTGGCGGTGACCGCCGAGTTGGGGGAGTTGTACACGCCCCGGAAGACGGTGCTGCTTGACCAGCTGCCGACGACCAAGGTCGGCAAGGTGGATAAGAAGGCGCTGCGCGCCGCGTGGACGAGCGGCGCCTTGGGCACGCCGTAGGCCCTGTTGTTATGGAGGCACCCGGCCGATGCGGGCTCAAGTGCGCTGTGAACACAGCGTTGTTGTGGCGTGCCTCGACCGGCCGTGTCTCCCCTGTGAAAGGGTACGGTCACCCCTGGCAAGACTCCGTTGAGATGATGCGCGAAGTGATCGTCGCCGCCGGACCGGTGCAGTGACCGCCAGGGCAGCGCCGGCTGATCGCCAGTCGCACCGCGATCACCCCGAGCGCCGCTGACGGCCCTGGCACTCAATCGCTCTTGTGCGGATTGAGGGCGCGCAGCCGGTTGACGAAGTCCGGGTCGGGGTTGGTGGCGACGCGCTCGCCGGTGTCGGTATCCAGGCAGCCCCACTGGCCTGTGCTGCCGGCCGCGCAGACCATCAAGGTGAGTGTCCGGTCCGGCTCGTGAACCTCGGTGGCCGGAGCCGGGGCGTGATCTCGACGGCGATTCCTGAGGCGATCAGCTCCCTGCCGGTGGCCGGGACAAGGGAGCCGGACACCGGCGGGCTTGGGTCAGCGGGAGATGCGTGCCGTGGGCGGAGCCGTGGTCCGTGGTGGACCGGCCCGGGGCGCCGCCGTGCCCCTGGTGCGCGCGGGCCTGCTCTCCGGTGCACGAGTGGCAGCTCGCCCGACTCCGCGCCGCCGCGGCCGAGTCGGGCGGGCGCCTGGCGGTCCGTACGAGCGAATGCCTCGGGCCGTGCGGGCAGGCCAACATCGTCGTCGTGCAGCCCTCCGGCGAGGGCCGGCGCCGTAGCGGCCGGGCGACCTGGATCGGCTGGGCCCTGCGCGACGACAGCATCGACGACATCCTCACCTGGGCGATGGCCGGCGGGCCAGGAGTGGCCGAGCCACCGCCCGCCCTGGAGCTGCAATTCGTTCCGGCCCCCGGTGAGACACAGGCGGGTGTCCGCAATCGTGCCCGCGGACGCCGCGCACGCCGGTGACATGACGGGCGGCGCCTCCGCACGGGTCGGGGCCGCCCGCCTCAGTCTGTTGCGCGCCCTCAGACTCGTCACCGGCCGCCGCACCGGTATCGTCCACAGCCTCTGGCGACAACATGTCGCCCAGCTCCTGGACGAAGCCGCGTGCGGCCTACGGCCCCGGCCTGCACGCTGTTCCACGAACCCGCGCCGGCCTTGTGAATCGGTGATGCGTGCTCGTCGCTCTCGTGGCGGGAGAGTGAGGAGCCGGAGAGGTTACGGGATGTGGCCGGCGGTCGAGTACTGCGCCGCTTCGCCGGCTGGTCGGCGCCTCATCGGGATCTCGAAGTGCACGGTGGCGACGTCCGGGCCGTGTTCGCCGGTGCTCCGGGCGTCGAACACCTCCTCGGCCATGCTCCGCCAGAAGGTTTCCACGCCCTCGACGTTGACGTTGGTGTGGAGGTAGATGCTTTTGTAGCCGGGCATGTTCGCGATGATGTCGCAGGCTGTGTGGACCAGGGTGCGGGCGAGGCCCCGGCGCCGGTGTTCGGGGTGTACGTAGACGCGGACCAATTGGGCGGTGGTTCCGGACGGGTAGCGTTCGGCGAGCCAGCGCGGGTGCGGGGGGTGGGCCGGGCCCGCGGACCGTACCCCGGTCGTGGCGACCACTTCGCCGTCGTGGACGGCGACGAGGAGCAGATGGCGGGGGTCGTCGAGGTAGGTGCCTTCGATGTCCAGCACGTCGTGGTGCCAGCGGGGCACGTAGCCGTATCCGAACTCGTGGTACAGCGTGTCGAGCATGATGCGGCGTGCGGGGTCCACGTCGGCAGGTGTCGCGGGGCGCACGGTGTATCCGCAATGTGCGGTCTCGCTCACGGTTTCTCCTGTCCGGCATGCGTTTTTGTGCTGCGCATGCGTCTGTGCGGCTGGCGTCGTGTGCGTGGTGGCACTGTCGTCGCGGCACACGCCACCCTAGCAAATTTATGAAAACGATTTTCAGGAAGCTGTTTCGCTCCCGCGTTCACGGCACGTCCGGCAGCCCGGGGCCGATGCAGTTCACGTCCGCCTTCGGTGCCGTGCCGTTGACGAGATAGGCCGCCGCGGTGTCGTCCACGCACGCGTTGCCCCGGCTGGCGAACACGCCGTGCGAATAGTCGTTGTCGAGCGTGACCAGGCGCGAGCCGGGCAGTAGTCGGCGCAGTCGGCGTGCGCCCTCGATGGGGGTGACGGGGTCGTGCGCGGAGGCCACCAGCAGTACGGGTGGAGCGTCGGGGCTGCCGAGCGGGGTGCGGCGGGCAGGCTTGTGGTGCCAGTAGGCGCAGGTGGACGCCTCCATGCCGGTCAGGACCGGCTGCGGGTCGAGCCGGCGGATGCGGTGGATGTCCGCCAAGATCCGGTGGGGTGTGGGGGCGGGGGAGTCGGCGCACTTGACGACGCGGTTCGCCGCCTCGTAGTTGCGTGAATCCGGGGTGTCGAAGGCGGTGGTGGGGCGGAGCCCGTCGGGGCGTCCGTCGTGCAGGTAGTCCCGCAGGCCCTCGGCGAGGCCGGCCCAGCGTTCGGTGCGGCCCAGTGCGCGGTAGACGGCGCGGTCGAACTCGGCCGGCCCGAAGCCGTCCACGGGGTGCCTGGTGAGACCGTGGCGCACGCGCAGATAGGCACGGCGCGTGGCGGCCGCGCTCCCGCCGAGGCCGAAGCGTTCCGCGTGGGCGGCGGCCCAAGTGAAGAACGTGCCGCGCTGCCGCAGCAGTGCGCGGCTCTGGATGACGTCGAAGTCGTACCAGTCCCACGGGCCCACGACGCTGTCGAGCACCATGCGGCCCACGCGGTGCGGGAAGCGCGCGGCGTACGCGGCGCCGAGGTAGCTGCCGTAGGAGACGCCGAGGAAGCTCGTTCGGCGTTCGCCGAGTGCGGCGCGGATCGCGTCCATGTCCCGCGCCGTCTGTTCCGTGGACAGGTGGGGCAGAGTTTCGCCGGCGCCCGCGGCGCAGTCGTCGGCCATGTTCCGTAGCGAGGTGAGGTAGTTCTTCTCCGCCGTCCTGCCTACGGGTACGGGGTTCGTGCCCGGGTCTGTGAAGAGGCCGCCCATCCGTCCGCAGTTCACGGGGGCACTCTGTCCGACGCCACGGGGGTCGAAGCCGATGACGTCGTACGCCCGCCGCACGCTCTCCGGGAGCTTGGCCCGCTTCGTGGCCGCGTAGGAGAGTCCGGAGCCGCCCGGTCCGCCCGGGTTCACCAGCAGGATGCCGCGCCGCTCGCCGTGGGAGCCCGATGCACGTATTCGTGACACGGCCACCTCGATGTGCGGCCCCCGCGGATGGTTCCAGTCGAGCGGGACCCGGAGCCGTCCGCACTCGACGTGTGCCGGGGCCGGCGGATTCGGGAGGGAGTCAGGACATGCGCCGAAGCGTAGAGAGGGCGTCGGGGCGGCTGCCTGGAGCGGGCCGGCGGGGGCGAGGGTGGCGGCGGCCAGCAACGCGCACAGCACGGCGGTGCGGCGTAGGGGAGGGGGCACGGGGCCTTCCAGAGAGGCTGGGCGAACAAGGGGGCGGCAAAGGCCTGCCCACGAGATGACAATGAAAATGATTATCGTTAAAGTGTGCGTCGGGCAAACCCGACCCCCTTCCTCCGGAGGGGTACTCGGCTGCCCAGTACCCGAAGTCCAAGCCCGGAAGGGGAGTTGTGGCTCATCTGCTGGTGGTCGAGAGCTGGGTCGGAGCGATGAGCCGACTGCTGCCGCGGGCGATACGGGAGGGCGGGCACACGTTCACCTTCCTCACCCGCGACCTGCACCACTACCTGCGCTCCGCGCCCGAGGGGACGGCGCACCCGCTGCTCGGCGCCCGCAACATCATCACCGCCGAGACCAACGACACCGAGGCCCTGCTGCCCGAAGTCGAGCGACTGCATGCGGTGTTGGGGTTCGACGGAGTGATCACGTCCTGCGACTACTACCTGCCGACCGTGGCACGGATCGCCGGGCGGCTCGGCCTGCCGGGCCCCGGGCCCGAAGCGGTCGAGATCGCCTGCCGTAAGGACGCCACCCGCCGCGTCCTCGCCGATGCCGGAGTGCCCGGCCCGCGCTTCGCCGTACACGAGGAATGGACCGACCTCGCGGGCGCCGCCCGGGAGATCGGTTACCCGCTGGTGGCCAAACCCGTTGACCTGTGCGCCAGCATGTACGTACGGCGTGTGGATGACGAAGCACAACTCGCCGACGTCTACCGGACGTTGGTGGACGTCCCGGTCAATGCGCGCGGACAGCGGCGCGCCCCCGTGGTCCTGCTCGAAGAACTGCTGGAGGGTCCCGAGGTGAGTGTCGAGACCGTCTCGTGTGCAGGAACGGTCCACGTGGTCGGCGTGACCGACAAGAGCATCGGCGGGGCGCCCGCCTTCATCGAGACCGGCCATATGTTCCCCGCGGCTCTGACGCCCGCCGACGCCGAGGCCGCCGAAGAGACCGCGCTGCACGCCCTGGAGGCGCTCGGACTCGTCGACGGCGTCGTGGCGCACACCGAGATCAAGCTGACCGCCGACGGGCCGCGCGTGGTCGAGGTCAACCCGCGTCCCGCCGGGAACCGCATCACCGAACTGATCCGCCACGTCACCGGCATCGACCTCGCGGCGGCCTTCGTGGAGGTCGCGCTGGGCCGCCCACCCGAGTTGCGGCGCACGGACACCGGACTGCGCAGCGCCGCTATCGGATTTCTGGTGCCGCAGGCCGCCGGCACGCTCGAAGCGCTGGACGGCGGCGAACTGCGGGACGCGCCCGGCGTGCTGGAGGTGCAGCTCGCAGAACCCGGCAAGGTGGTGAAGGCGGCGGGCAGCAACAATGAGTACCTCGGGCACGTCATGGCCGGTGACGCCGACCGGCCAGGTGCCCGCGACCGCGTCGAGGCCCTGCTGGCCGGGCTGCGCGCGGGGCTGGTGATCCGATGACCGCCGTCACCGGCGCGGCCGGCGCGGTGGCGTACGAGACGTGCCGGACGTACGCCGACCTTGTGGACCGCGTCCGCACGGGCGGGCTGGGCCCCGACCCGGCCACCCAGCGGATCGCCGTGGCCTTCACCACCCGCCAGGCCGTACGGCACGACGGGCGCGGCACCGGTTACCGCAACGAAGTGCTCAGCCTGCGCCTGGCCGAGGCGGTCGGCTCCTGTGCGGTCGAGCCCGGCTCGCTGCCCGACAGCGCGCTCGACGACTGCGTGGGCGCGGAGGTGGCCCGGCTTCTGGAGCATCCGCTGCTGCCGGTGCGAGTGGCCGCCCTGGACGCCTATCTGATGCACGTCACCCCGCACAGCCCGGAGAGCGGGGCGCGTCCCGTCCCGCTGCCCATCGGGTCGTCGCTGGAGAAGTCCCGGGTGCGGGCGAAGGCGGTTGCCGAGCTGATCGACCTGCCGCCCGGGGCTACCGTGCTGGTGATCGGAGTCGTCAACTCCCTTCTGGAGGCGCTGCGTGCACGCGGCCTGCAGTACGTCCCGTGCGACCTCAAGGGCGGCGTTACCGAGTGGGGGGAGCCGGTCGTCACCGATGCGCTCGCGGCGGCCGACCGCTGCGATGCGCTGCTCGTCTCCGGAATGACGCTGGGCAACGGCACCTTCGAACCGCTTCGACGGCACGCGCAGCAGCACGACAAGCAGCTGGTGATGTTCGCGCAGACCGGCAGCGCCGTGCTGCCCCGCTTTCTCGGCCATGGTGTGAGCGCGGTGTGCGCCGAGCCGTACCCCTTCTTCTGGCTCGACGGCGGGGCCGGAGCCGTCCACCGCTATAGGGGGCCGTACGGCAACTCCTGCCAGGGAGGCCACATATGACCGCGACCGCCGTCCGCCCCGTCGCCCGCCCGGAGCTGCTCGCCCTGCTCGGCCGTACGCCACTGGTGCGTATCACCGCTGATCTGCCGGACCCCCACCCCGGATTCTGGGCCAAGCTCGAAGGGCTCGCCGCCGGCGGGATGAAGGCTCGGGCTGCCGTGTCGATGCTGAGGGGCGCCCGAGCACGTGGCGAACTGCGGCCCGGGGCACCGGTGGTGGAGTCCACCTCCGGCACCCTCGGCATCGGCCTGGCCTTCGCCGGGCAGGCGCTCGGGCACCCGGTCGTGCTGGTCGGCGACCGGGAACTGGAGCCGTCCATGCGGCAGTTGCTGTGTGCCCACGGCGTTCGCCTCGAACTCGTCGACCACCCGGCCCCCGAGGGCGGCTGGCAGGCCGCCCGCCTCGCCCGGCTGCGCGAGCTGCTCGCCATACTGCCCGACGCCTACTGGCCCGACCAGTACAACAACCCCGACAACACCGCCGGATACGCCTCACTGGCCGCCGAACTCACGGCCCGGCTCGACCACCTCGACGTCCTGGTGTGCAGCGTCGGCACCGGCGGCCACAGCGCGGGGGTCGTCGGTCCCCTGCGGCGGCGCTGGCCCGCCCTGCGGCTCATCGGCGTCGACGCCACCGGTTCCACGATCTTCGGGCAGCCCGCCCGGCCCCGGCTGATGCGCGGACTGGGCAGCAGCATCCACCCGCGCAACGTCGCCTACGACGCCTTCGACGAGGTCCACTGGGTCGGCCCGGCCGAGGCCGTGGACAGCTGCCGGCGGCTTGCCCGGGGCAGCTTCGTCAGCGGCGGCTGGAGCACCGGCGCGGTCGCCCGCGTCGCCGCGTGGGCGGCCCGTGTCCACCCCGGGGCGGAGGTCGCCACCGTCTTCCCCGACGGCCCGCACCGCTACCTCGGCACCGTCTACGACGACGATTTCACTGCCGCGCACGGCCTCGCCCCGTCCGCCGCGGCCGTCCGGCCCGTCGAGATACCGCACCCCCGAGCGGCCGAGGCCGCCGGGTGGGTCCGCTGTACCCGCGTCACCGACCCGCTCCGGGCACCCGTGTCCCCGCATTCTTCGGAAGAGAGACTGTGAAGGCCACCCAGCGCACCGTACGCCTCGACCTCGCCGAGCCGTTGCGCATCTCCCGCTCCACCATGGCCACCCGCGACGCCGTGTGGCTGACCGTCGAACACGACGGGCTGCGCGGCCACGGCGAGGCCGTCACCAGCGTCTACTACGGCCTCGACGCCGGCACCCTCGAACGGCTCCTCGCGGCCGTCGCCACCGACCTCCTGCGCTTCCGCGACCCCGAAAGCGCGTTGGACGCCCTGCGGGCGGGCGAACTGGCGGGGCAGGGCACCCCGCCGGCCGTCACCGCCGCCGTCGAGGCCGCGCTCCTCGATCTCGCCGGCAAGCGCGCCGGCAGCCCCGTCCACCGGCTCCTCGGGGCCGCCGCCGCTCCGGTGGCCGCCACGGCCCGCACCATCGGCATCACCTCGCCGGTGCGGGCCGCGGCCGAGGCGCGCTGCCTCACGGCGAGCGGCTTCGAGGTCATCAAGGTCAAGGCGGGGGCACCCGACCCCGAGGAGGACGTGGAGCGGGTGCGCGTCATCCGTGACGCCGCGCCCCGGGCCCGGCTGCTCCTCGATCCCAACGGCGCCTGGGCCACGGCCCAGGCCTACGCCCTGCTGCCCCGGTTCGCGGAACTCGGAGTCGAGGCCGTCGAACAGCCCCTCGCTCCCGGCGACCCGGAGGCGCTCGCCGCGCTCGCCGCACGCTCACCTCTGCCGGTCATCGCCGACGAGGACGCCGTGAGCCTGGAGGACGCCCGCCGCCTGGCCGGACGCGTGCATGGTGTCAACGTCAAGCTTGCCAAATGCGGCGGTGTCCACGCGGCCCTGCGCATCGCCGAGGCGATCGACGGCAGCGGCACCGCGCTGATGCTCGGCTGCCTCACCGCCAGCAGCCTCGGCCTCGCCCCCGCCGTCCACCTGGCCGACCGCGCCCGCTGGGCCGACCTCGACGGACACCTGCTGCTCGCCCACGACCCGTGGACCGGGATCGGCGGCACCGACGGCTTCGTACGGGCAAGCGATCTGCCCGGTCTGGGAGTCCGGCGCAGCCCGGGGGAGGAGACGGCATGAAGATCTGGCACGAGATGCGCCGATTCCCCCTGGCCGTCCGCCTCCTGCTGGCCAACCAGCTCGGTGTCAACACCGGCTTCTACCTCCTCATCCCCTACCTCGCCACCCACCTCAGCCAGAACCTGGGCATGTCGGCGGCCGTCGTGGGGATCGTCCTCGGCGTCCGCAACCTCAGCCAGCAGGGCCTGTTCCTCATCGGCGGCTCCGCCTCCGACCGGCTCGGCGCGCGCGGCGTCATCATCGCCGGCTGCGCGCTGCGCACCGCGGGGTTCGCGCTGTTCGCGCTGGGCGACGGGCTGGCCGTGCTGCTCGCCGCCTCCGTGCTCAGCGGGCTCGCCGGCGCCCTGTTCAACCCCGCCGTGCGTGCCTATCTCGCGCAGGAGGCGGGGGAGCGCAAGGCCGAGGCGTTCGCCCTGTTCAACGTCTTCGCCACCACCGGCGCGTTGATCGGTCCGCTGCTGGGCAGCGCACTGCTGCTCGTGGACTTCCGCACGTCCGCGCTCACCGCCGCCGGGATCTTCGCCGTCCTCACCGTCGCCCAGGCCGTCGTCCTGCCCGCGCGCAAGGTGGAGCCGAGCGAGGGCGGCGTCCTCGCCGACTGGCGCGAGGTCCTCGGCAACCGCGCCTTCCTGGCCTTCGCGTTCGCCATGGTCGGCATGTTCACCCTGCAGAACCAGCTCTACCTGCTGCTGCCCGACGGAGCCCGGCGGACCACCGGCTGGGACGGCGCGGCGGGCCTCGTCTTCCTCGTCGGCACCGTCACCAACCTCACCCTGCAACTGCGCATCACACGCGCCCTCAAAGGTCGTGGTTCCAGGTCGCGTTGGATCTCCATCGGGCTTGTGGTGATGGCGCTTTCCTTCCTGCCGCCGGCACTGGTGGCAGGCGGGTCCGGCGCCCCGGACGGCACCGCCGACGCGGTGCTGCGCACGCTGCCCGTCCTGCTCGGTGCCCTCCTGCTCTACCTCGGCGTCATGATCGCCCAGCCCTTCGTGCTGGAGCTCATCCCCGGCTTCGGCCGCACGGAGCTGACCGGCACCTACTACGGGATCTTCTACGTGGTCTCCGGCATCGCCGCCGCGGCCGGCAACACCGCCGTCGGCTGGGCCATGGACACCGGGGAACGCGGCGCCTCCTGGCTGCCCTGGGCGTGCTGTGCCCTGTTCGGTCTCGCCTCCGCGTGCGGCGTGGCCTGGCTGCACCGGCGCAACGCGCTGCCGACGACGCCGAAGCCGGCCCTGACGGTGGCGGCCTGAGGAAGGAGACAACATGACCCGCACCGCCACCGAGGACATGCACAACCTGCTCACCGACAATCCCGAGCTGTACGAGGCCCGTTTCCCCGACGCCGACCGGCTGGCCGGCCGCTGGACGGAGGACTGCCTGCGGCGTTACGGCGCGGGCCCGCGGGTGCTGGACATGGGCTGCGGCACCGGCCGTGACGCCGCCCACCTGCACGGCAACGGCCGGACGGCGACCGGCGCCGACCTCTCCGAGACGATGCTCACCCACGCCCGCACCCACCACCCCGGGCCCACGTACGTCCGTGCCGACCTGCACGGCTTCGACCTGGGCCACAGCGCGTTCGACGCGGTCGTCTGCCTGGACAGCTCCTTGCTGTACTGCCACACCAACGCCCAGCTCGACGGCTTTCTGGCCTCCTGCCGTCGCGCGCTGCCCCCGGGCGGCCTGCTCGTCGCGGAGATGCGTAACGGCGCCTACTTCCTGGGCCGTACCGACCTGCTCGACACCCCCACCGTCCACGAGTTCGCCTGGCGGGGCACCGCCTACCGGTCCACCACCACGCTGACCGTGGACCGCACCGCCCAACTCCTGTGCCGAACCCGCGTATGGACCGCGGACGACGGATCCCCGCCCGTCGAACAGCGCTCCGCATGGCGGCTGCTCTTCCCGCTGGAACTCCGCCGTCTTCTGACGTTGCACGGCTTCGAGGTCCTCGACCTGCACGACGGTCCGGGCCCGCGCACCGAGCCGCCCTGGCGAGAAGGCATGGCCCCGGGAGAGGCGACGGACGCCGACCGGCTGCACGTCGTCGCCCGGCTCACCGAGCCGGCACCGTGACCATCCACACCACGAGGACACCCGCATGAACGAAGAAACCGCCCGCCTCCTCCCCTCCCCGGCCGAACAGCCCTTCCCGGGCCTGCGCCGCCGCGGCTTCCTCGCCGCCACGGGCGCCGCCTCGCTCGGCGCACTCGCGCTCACCGGCTGCGGCGGGCCCGGCTCCGACGACGGCACGGGCAAGGGCGACGGCCGGCCCCGACGGGGCGGGCGGCTGCGCGCCGCCTTCGCCGGAGGCGGCGCCAGCGAGACCCTCGACCCCCACCTGGCCAACCTCTTCGCCGATGTCGCCCGTGCCAAGGCGCTCTTCGACAAGCTCGCCGACTACGGCGCCGACCTGTCCGCGCAACCCCGCCTCGCCGAGAAGTGGCAGGCGCACAAGACCCTGGACCGCTGGCAGGTCACCCTGCGCAAGGCCACCTTCCACAACGGCAAGCCGGTCACCGCCCAGGACGTCCTGTACAGCTACCGCCGGATCGCCGACCCGAAGAAGGGATTCCGCGCCAAGGCCTCCCTGGAACCCATCGACCTCGACGCGAGCCACGCCACCGGCAAGCGCAGCATCGAGTTCGTCCTCAAGCGCCCCACCGCCGAATTCCCCAACATCCTGGCCGCGTTCGGCGCGTACATCGTCCCCGAGCACGCGACCGCGTTCGACAAGAAGCCGATCGGCTCCGGCCCCTTCCGCTTCGTCTCCTTCACCCCCGGCCGCTCGGCCGTCTTCCGCCGCTACGACGACTACTGGGAGGGCGCCCCGCACCTCGACGAGATCGAATTCGTCGTCGCCAACGAGGAGTCCGCACGCGTCAACGCACTCCTCGGCGGACAGGTCGAGTACGCCCACGAACTCGACCCCACCACCGCCCGCGCGCACGAGGGCAAGGGCCAGATCGAGATCGTCCGGCTGCGCAACAGCGCCATGCAGGGCTTCGCGATGAAGACCGACCGGGCGCCGTTCGACGACAAGCGGGTGCGTCAGGCGTTCTTCCTCATCGCCGACCGCAAGGAGCTCGTCGCCGGCGCCCTGTCCGGCGCCGGCGAGACCGGCAACGACCTGTTCGGCAAGGGCTACGAGTACTACGCCGACGGCCTCCCCCAGCGCGAGCAGGACCTGGGCCGGGCCCGCGCCCTGCTGAAGCAGGCCGGCGCCGAGCAGCTCAAGGTCACCCTCGACACCTCGGCCGTCGCCGCCGGATTCACCGAGGCCGCCAGCATCTTCCGCGACCAGGCCGCCAAGGCGGGCGTCACCCTCGACGTCAAGACGGGCAGCAAGGACACGTACTGGAGCGACATCCTCGACTCCGGCACCCTGTGCTGCTACCGCTCCGGAGCCATGCCCATCGAGGCCCACCTCTCCCAACGGCTGCTGACCGACTCCACCACCAACGCCACCAAGTGGCACCACAAGGACTTCGACGCCCTCTACCAGCAGGCGCAGTCCACCCGCGACACCAAGGACCGCGCAGCCGTCTACGCGCGCATGCAGCGCCGCCTGTACACCGAAGGCGGCTTCCTGATCTGGGGCTTCGCCGACTGGATCCTGGGAACGGCGCGCAAGGTGAAGGGGGTTGACCGCAAGGCGCCCGCCAACACGCTCGACTGGGCCCGCTTCGACAAGGTGTGGCTGGCGTGAGGGGACTGCGCTCCTTCGTCGCCCGGCGGCTGCTCCTCGGCGTCGCACAGACCGTGGCCGTGGTGCTGCTGGTCTTCGCGCTCACCGAGGCACTGCCGGGCGACGCCGCCGTCGCCCTCGCCGGCGACCAGCCCGACCCCGCCCGTATCGCGGCCCTCCGCGAGGCCATGCACCTCGACCGGCCGGCGTACGAGCGGCTTGCCGAGTGGGCGGCGGGTCTGCTGCACGGCGACTTCGGCACCTCCGTGACCTCCGGACGGCCCGTCAGCCAGTACCTGGCCGACGGCTTCGGGCCCACCCTGCTGCTGGCCGCCCTCACCGTGGCACTGCTCGTCCCGGCCGGCTTCGGCCTCGGCGTACTGGCCGCCCGGCATGAAGGGCGACTCGTCGACCGGCTGATCAGTTCGCTGACGCTCGCGGTCTACGCGGTGCCCGAATTCGCCCTCGGAGTGCTGCTGGTGACCGTCTTCGCCCTCCAGCTGGACTGGCTCCCACCCACCGCAGTCGGCTACGGCACCGACCTGCTCGCGCATCCCGCAGCGCTGCTCCTGCCCGTCCTCGTACTGCTCTCCCGCCCCGTGTGCTCGCTGGCCCGCCTGGTCCGCGCCGGCATGGTCGACGCGCTGGCCGCGCCGTACGCGGTGCATGCCCGCCGCTACGGCGTCGGCGGTGCCCGCGTCCGCTACGCCCATGCCCTGCCCAACGCCCTCGCCCCGGCCGTTCAGCAACTCGCCCGCACCATCGACTGGCTGCTGTGCGGCGTCATCGTCGTGGAGGCTCTCTTCGTGATTCCCGGGCTCGGCACCGTCCTGCTCGACGCCGTCGCCGAACGCGACGTACCGGTGGTGCAGGGCCTCGCCGTGGTGTTCGGCGTCCTGACCGTCGTGCTCAACCTCGGAGCCGACCTGGTCGCCCACCGACTCGCACCACGGGCGGGGGCAGCCGCGTGACTCGCACGCTCGTATCCCGTCTCTGCACGTCCGTACGGCCGCGCCGCGCGGGCCGCTACGCCCTCGGGCTCGCCGTCATCTCCGCACCCCTCGTCCTCGCCGTCCTGGGACCGGTGTTCGCGGGCGACCCGGGCGCGCGGGCCGCGTCCTTCGCACTCGGCGACGGACACTGGGTCGGCACCGACTTCGTGGGCCGTGACGTCTGGCGTCAGGTCCTGCTCGGCGGCCGGCCGGTGATGCTGACCGCGCTCGCCGCGACGGCCCTGGCCTACCTCGTGGCGCTGCCCCTCGGCCTCATCGCCGCGCTCACCCACCGCCGCTGGCTGGAGGAGACACTGATGCGGCCGCTGGACGTGCTGCTGGCGGTGCCGTCCCTGCTGCTGATCCTTCTCGTGGCGTCCGTGCTCACACCGGGCGCCGCCGGGCTCGCCCTGCTCGTCGCGCTGGTCAACGTTCCGGACGCGGCGCGGATCGTGCGCGCTGCCGCCGCCGAGGCCGCGGCGCGCCCCGCGGTCGAGGCGCTGCGCATGCAGGGCGAGACATGGTGGCGCACGGCCGTCGGCTACGTCGGCCGCTCGATACTGCGCACCCTGGCCGCCGACGCCGGCACCCGGCTCACCGGCGTGCTGTACCTCGTGGCCACTGCTGCGTTCCTCGGCGTCGGCGTCGCGCCGGACGCCGCCGACTGGGCGGTGATGGTGGACCGCAACCGCACCGGACTGTTCGTCCAGCCCTGGGCCGTGGTCGTGCCCGCGCTGTTGATCGTCGCGCTGACCACGGGCAGCAACCTGCTCTTCGACGCGGCACTGCACAAGCCCGGCCGGCGCCGGGGGGAGAGGAAACCACGGCCGTGACCGACCGGAACGATACAACTGCACCGACGGGCGCAGGCACCGATGCCGGGCCGCCCCCCGTCGCGGAGATCCGGGACCTGCGTGTGGAGATCGACGGTCGGGCGATCGTGGACGGCGTGCAGCTGCGGGCTCTGCCCGGCCAGGTGACGGCGCTTGTCGGAGCCTCCGGCAGCGGCAAGACCAGCACGGGCCTTGCCCTGCTCGGCGCGTACCCATCGGGTGCCCGGGTCACCGGCGACGTCCGCGTGGCGGCGGACGGCCCGGTCGGCTACGTGCCCCAGCACCCGGCGTCCGTCCTCAACCCCGCCCGCCGGGTCTCGGCGCTGCTGAACGACATCGCCCGCACCCAGGTGCGTAGCCTGCCCCGCAACCAGCGCCGGGCAGCCGCCCGCGAACGCATCCTGCGCGCCCTGTCCGACGCCCAGCTCCCGGACACCGAGGCGCTGTTGTCGCGCTATCCGCACCAGCTGTCCGGCGGCCAGCAGCAGCGCGTCGTCCTCGCCCAGGCCCTGCTGCTCGGTGCCCGCGTCATCGTCGCCGACGAACCCACCACCGGCCAGGACGCGCTGACCAAGAGTGCCATCGTCGATCAGCTGGCAGCGCTGGCGGCACGCGGCATCGCGGTCGTGCTGCTCAGCCATGACCTCGACGTGGTGCACGCACTCGCCGACGAGGTCCTCGTCATGCGGGCGGGCCGGGTCGTGGAATCGGGCCCGGTCCAGCGGCTGTGGCTCGCACCGCGTCACGAATGGACCCGACAACTGCTCGATGCCCGGCCGTCGCCGACTGGCAATGAGCCCCCGCCCGACGCTGGACGACCCGTCCTGCAGGTACGTCACCTCACCGCCCGCCACCGCGACGGCGCCCATGGCGCCACTGTGGCGCTGCGTACCCCTGAACTCGCCCTGCACCCTGGTGAGTCGCTGGCCGTCGTCGGCCGCTCAGGCAGCGGAAAGACCACCCTCGCCCGCTGCCTGGCCGGGCTCCATCGTGACCGCGACGGCCAGGTCCACCTCGACGGCACCCCACTACCGCGCAGCGTACGGCACCGCAGTCGCGCAGAGTTGGCGGCCGTGCAGTACGTCTTCCAGGACGCGCGGGCCGCCTTCGACGAGCACCGCCCCGTCCTCGACCAGGTCGCCCGCACCTCGGTACGCCTGCGCGGCACCGACCATCTGTCAGCCACTCAGGAAGCTCTGACAACACTGATCAGCCTCGGCCTCCGGCCCGAAACGACCCACCGCCTCCCCTCGGAGCTCTCCGGCGGCGAACTCCAGCGGGCGGCCCTGGCCCGCGCCCTGTTGGCCCGGCCCCGGGTCCTGATCTGCGACGAGATCACCTCCGGTCTCGACTCGGTCACGCGCCGCGGCATCCTCGACACCCTCGCGAATCTGCTCCGCGACCGTTCGGACATGACCCTCATGCTGATCACCCACGACCTGGAGACCGCACGTCTGGCCCACCGTATCGCCGTACTGGACGCGGGCGAGCTGGTCGAACAGGGCCCGGCCCACCGGATACTGACCGAGCCGCGGCACCCGTTCACCGTCTCACTCATGGAGGCGACGGCACGCCTGGCGGCGGAGGCTGCCCCGCCGGGAGCCCGGTGAAGCCCACCGCCGAGGTCACGCGCATGGAAAATCAGACGGCGTCCGGCAGTGCCAGCCATTCCTGCCAGGACAGGTCCCGGCCGACGAAGCATGGACGCTCAAAGGGCCACTCGTCAGTGATCCACCGCGGGACCAAGGTGCCGAGGGCGTGCTCCAGCGCGGTTCCCACGCGGTCGTCCACGACCCACCAGGAAATCTCCGCGTCGAAGCCCGCCTTGCGCGCCGGGTCGATGTAGACGCAGCCGAGCAGGGCGGTGCCCGCATCGTCGAACAGGGCGTAGTTGAAGGACTCGTGCGCCGCAATCTCCCTCTCGTGCCGCTCCAGGTCCTCCTCGTCCTGTTCGTACGTCATCGTGGCGAGCGGCCAGCCCCACGCCTGACCGTAGGTCGACCACAGGCGCTCTCGCGACCCCATCACCGCGGGGTAGTCGAGGTCGGTGTCGGCGCCCCGGATCGGCCTCAGGTGGAACCCGCCGGGCACATCGACGCGCACGGGATGGAGGAAGTTCTTCGGTAGCCAGGTCATGGCAGCGGACGGTAGCCCAGCCCCCGAGGAAGGGGCACATGGATTTCCGGCTCCAGCAGCGCCGTGCCCCGAGCGCCCGATGTGATCCCAGGGGCGCCCACTCTTGGCCAGTGCCGCAGGAGTAGGGCGCGCAGGTGAGTACGCCTGCTGGGGGGACCGCCGGCCCCGTGAAGGAGACGTCCACGGCGCCCGCGCTCGGGGCCGGGCCGGTTGATGGCGTTCAGCGCACCCTCCGGTCCTCCAGCGGGGCTGCCACCAGCACGTCCTCCTCGGTGAGCGGGAGGTGCGGGGTGTGGTTGACCAGCCGGGCGGAGTTCCCGACCACCGCGATGCTGCTGGTGTTGTGCAGCAGGGCGGCCAGCACCGGGTTCATCGACCCGCCGGCACCGGCTACCAGACCCAGCAGATTGACGCCGATGGCGAGGCCGTAGTTCTGGCGGACCACGCGCAGGGTGTGGCGGCTGAGTTCGACGACGGCGGGGACCTGTCTCAAGTCGTCGCCGGGCAGGGCGATATCGGCGGTTTCCAGGGCGACGCGGGAGGAGTGCGCGCCCATGGAGATGCCGACATCGGCGAGGGCCAATGCGGGGGCGTCGTTGGTTCCGTCACCGTCCATGGCGACGGTGTGGCCCTCGGCCTGGAGGTCGCGGATCAGCTGAAGTTTGCCTTCCGGAAGGGCGTGCGCGTGCCCAAGTGTGTGTCCGGACGGAGTCCCGGGGCGAGCCGAACGCCGGTGCCGGCGCGGGGGAGGCCCGCCGCGCTGCCGCCAGGCGGCATCCCAAGTAGATGACGAACGCGAGGGTCGTGACGTACGGGCTGATGGGGATGGTGCTGCCCAGCGAGAGCGGGATGCCGCCCTCCATCGCGCAGAGGGCGAATACGACGCTCAGCACCGGCAGCAGCACCGGGGACGCCGTGACGCGCGCGGCGGCGGCCGCGGGGGTGACCAGCAGCGCCAGCACCAGCAGCGCTCCGACGATCTGAACGCACAGAGCCACCGCGAGACCGAGCACCAGCATGAACGCCAGGGACAGCGCGCGCACCGGTACACCCCGTGCCGCAGCCACCTCCGGGGCGACGCTGGCGAACATCAGCGGCCTCCAGACGGCGGCGAGGGCGAGCAGCACCACCACTGACGTACCGAGGAGCCAGGCCATCTGGGGAGTGCTGACGGCGACGATCTGGCCGGTCAGGATGCCGAACTTGTTCGCCGCCCGGCCCTTGTAAAGGGACAGGAACAGCACGCCGAGGCCGGGCCCGAACGGCATGATGATGCCGATCACCGAATTACGGTCCCGGGCGCGGACCCCCAGGATGCCGATCGCCGCGGCCGCGATGAGGGACCCGGCGATGGACCCGGCGACGATGTTCACCCCGAGCAGCAGGGCCGCCGAGGCGCCGGCGAACGACAGTTCACTGATGCCGTGCACGGCGAACGGCAGATCGCGCATGATCACGAACACCCCGGCCAGTCCGCCGACCAGGCCGAGCAGCACCCCGGCGAGCAGCGAATTCTGCACGAGTGCGAGCAGTTCGCCGTAGTTGTCGAAGTTGAAGATCTGATGCCAGATGCCGGTGTCCACCTCGCCGTCGGCGAGCAGCCCGAGCCCGGCCTCGACCCCGATCACTGGCTTTCTCCTTCCTCCGCCGCGTCGTCGTGGGTGTGGCCGGTGCCCTCATCAGGCGCACCGACCACGACTACCCGGCCCCTGATACGGACCACATCCACCTGCGTTCCGTACAGCTCCGTCAGCGTCGAGGAAGTCATCACCTCGTCCGGCGGCCCGACCCGGTGCCCGCCCCGGGTCAGATAAAGGACGCGGTCCACCAGGCCCAGAACAGGGTTGATCTCATGCGTCACGAAGACCACGGAGGTACCGGCCGAGCGCCGTCGCTCCGCCACCAGCGCTGTGATGGAGCGCTGATGCTGCAGATCGAGGGAGAGCAGGGGCTCGTCACAGAGCAGGATCCGCGGGTCGGTGGCGAGCGCCTGCGCGACGCGGACGCGCTGCTGCTCGCCGCCGGAGAGCCGGCCGAGCGGAACGTCCGCGTACGACATCGCACCGACCGCATCCAGGAGCTCGTCCACCCGGCGGCGGATCGCGCGGCGGGCGAGCGGCGGGCCCCAGCGGTGCCCGTCCAGCCCGAGGCGCACCAGGTCACGGGCGCGCAGCAGGGTGTGCGTGGGCTGGAACGTCTGCTGAGGGACATAGCCGATGTGTTGGCTGCCGCTTCGCGGAGGGCGGCCGAGGACCGTGAGTGACCCTCCGGTGAGCTGCTGCCGGAGACCAACATGCCTCGCCGCGGGCGCTGGCGACAGCTGGGGATCCGTCTGATTCAACTACCCGCTCGACGAGCTCGCCGGCCGGCAATTCCGCTTCGAGGCGAACAGCGCCTCGGCGGCGCTGAACATCAACTGGTGGGGCATGAGCGGGTAGTACATCGGCTCGTACGCAGGCGGCGGCGCCAGTCACGGGCTGCCGGGCCGGGGAATGTCATGGATCAGGTGGGCACCTGCTCAGAAGGGACTCCTGATGGACACGCTTGCCCCAGACAGTCCAGGCGATCCCGCGACGCTGAAGAGAGTGGTTTGAACGGACATCGGAGGGATGTCCTATCTGAGGCAGCGGCCGTTGACGCATTGGTCCTGCAGAGGATTCGCGGAAGCCCCATTAGATCTGGAAAACAGGTTACCCCGGGAGCCCGTGACGCGGAGTTGTGAGGGTTCGCGCTTCTGGAGACTTCCTTGCTGTTCGGCGGGAACTTCACAAGCGTGCGCGCGATGGAGGGAGTAGATCTGTACCTGCGCAAACTGAACTCAGGTAATTGGCAGGCCACGGTTAGAAATTGCGGGGGTGCGCGTTTCAGCTTGACCTTTCCACTCAAAGCGCAGGCCCGTGCCTGGGGTGTCAAAGGGGAGGCCAGATTTGGTCGTGTCGGCCTTCGTGATCGGATGACGGGTGCGGTCAGGTTCCGGGACTGGCACGACCGGTGGTGGAACGCGAGAATGGTTGAGCCGCATACCCTGCGAGGTGATGCGTCCGCCATTAAGAATCACGTCATGCCGTACTGGGCAGACTGGCAGTTGTGCAACATACAGGTGCATCGAAGTGCAGGCGTGGATCAGTACGCTCACTGGCGAAGGCGTTGGCGCGTCCGCTATCAAGCGGTCTTACAGCCTGACGTCGTCGTTGATGCGCTCGGCGGTTGATGACGGCATGCTGGTGGTGAGTCCATGCCGACGAATCGACCTGCCGGCTCTTCCGGTTCGCGCGCCCCAATGGTTCACGCTCGATCAGGCGCAAAGCGTTCTGTGTAGCCTTCCTCCGGTCTGGCGCACTATGTGCTTGCTGGGCTTTTACACCGGACTGCGGTGGGGTGAACTTACCGGTCTGCACTGCCGCAGGGTCGACCGCCACCGGTCACGGTTGCTTGTGGCCGAGGTCAACACCAGGAACGGCATCAAGCAATATCCGAAGACAGTCAAGAGCCGACGAGAAGTCCCGCTCCCGCTCCACGTGCCAGAGAGCCTTGAGCGCCACATACACGGTCTCGCTCCCGACGCTCTCGTCTTCACCACTGTCACGAGTGGCCGAGCCGGACGTCCACTCAGCGACGGGAACTGGCGACGACAGACCTGGTGGCCGCCTGTGGACAATGCCTACTACCTCAACGCTGAGGGCGAGCACGCGGTTGTGCCCCGATACCCACCACACACCATGCGCCACACGTGCGCCTCGTGGCTCGTTCAGAGGGGGTCTCGCTCTACGAGGTTCAGCATCTACTCGGGCACGCGAACTACCAGACGACAGAGCGCTATGCACACCTGCAGCCAGGGGTGTACAAGGCTGTTCTCGGTGCTTGGGACACCATGGAGACCCCCCTCACTCTCGTCGCATAGCCGTCGCCCGATGCGAATGCGTGGACTGTGCGCGCCCTTTTGCAGGCAGGTGGCAGATCGGATGCCGGTTCCTCGGCGCGGCGCGGGCTACCTGTGGGTGGCGTGCGGCCAGTGAGGATGCAAGTGAGTGCGACAACGGCAGGCGGCAGAGGACCGCCTGCGGCCGGGCAGCGATGCCGTCTCGCGGTCCGCACAGCGGCTCTTGTCCATCCCCGGGCTCTCGGGACTGAATGCGGCGTGCCTTCTTGGCCAGGTGCTTGTCGTAGCCGCGTGCGTGGTTGCGTTTGTGCCGCTCCTTTGTTGTCTCGTCCATCGATTCGGCGGTGGGGACTGTGGTGGAACACGCCATGCGCGGCTGTCTAGTACTCCAGCCGTAGATCGTGATCTTGCCGGTCTGGGTAGGTGCGGCGGCTGCGGCGCCAGGCCCTGGGCGAAGTTGAGCGGTGTCTGGTTTCTGCCGATCTCGCCGCTTTGATGTGAGCCAGGACGGTCGGTGCGCCTGTGCTCGGGTCCTCGGTCGCGCGCTGAGGCTGTGGTGGAGTCAGCCCAGCACTCCGGTGAGGGCGCGGGCGAGTACGGTGGCGAACCGGTCGTGGGAGGTGCGTTCGGGCTGGGTGGCGGCGAGCATTGCGGAGATACGGGGGTGGGAGCCGGTGGTGGCCGCGTGACGCAGGTAGGAGGACTGGCGCTGGGCACCGGGGTCCGATGCAGCCAGTTCATTCTGGACGAACAGCGCGGTCAGCGCGTTCAGTACGGCGAATGCCTCGAGTTTGTAGGCGGGCTCGGCCGGATGGTCGGCAAGTACGTCGAGTAGGTGTTCAAGCAGGTCGATCCCGTGCGGGCCGAGGGTAGGGCGCGTGACGACCAGGATCGGCAGCCAGGGGTGGCGTCGCATGATCCGTCGGGCCTGGTGAGCGATCTCCAGAAGGTCCGCCTGCCAGTCGCCGCTTGGGGCGGGCAGGTGGTATTCGCCGGCGGTGCTGTCGATCATCAGGTCGAGCAGGTCGTCGCGGGTGGCCACATAGCGGTAGAGCGAGGCGGCACCGGTGCCAAGGGCCGCGGCGAGGCGACGCATGGAGACGGCACCCAGGCCCTCCCGGTCGGCCAGTTCCACTGCGGTGGCGGTGATTTCGGCGCGGCTGCGCTCGGCCGGCCGTCCGACCGATGCCTGCTCCGGCCGCAGCCAGATCACTGGTTCTCGCTGTTCCGCCACTGTCACCTCCCGCGTTGCTGCCACTCTACATTTCCAAGTACGGTGTTCGCGAACGACGTTTGCGATCGATTAGAGGGAGTCGCAATGCCGCGCTTCGCGTACAACGACGGAGTCCAGATCTCCTTCGAAGACCTCGGCGGGGCGGGCGGCGACCCGCTGCTGCTGGTCATGGGACTGGGAACCTCGCGATTCTGGTGGCCGGACGGACTGGTGGACGAACTGGTCCACCGCGGCTTCCATGTCGTGGCCTACGACCACCGCGACGCCGGCCAGTCCACGCACCTCACCGGCCGGCGTGAGGGCCCGCCGGTTGCAGCCCTACTGCGCCACGCACCCCCGGCCTACAGCGCCGAGGACCTGACCGACGATGCGGTCGCCGTTCTCGACGCGCTCGGCTGGGAGCGCGCCCACCTTTTCGGCCACTCCATGGGCGGGCTCGTGGCGCAGCGCATCGCGATCCGCCATCCACAACGCGCGCACACTCTCACCACATCCTCGGCCGTGCCCAGCGACGTGAAGGGACTGAGTGTCCTGCGCTACCTGCGCCTGGCATCCCTGGCCCGTTTCGCCAGGTTGCATCACCCCGAGACTCCGCAGGGCAACCTGGCCCTGGCCCTAGCCGTCGCCCGCATCCTGGCCGCGCCCGGCCAGGACATCGACGAGTACGACGTGCGTGAGTTCGTGGACAAAGAGGCCGCGCACCAGGTCGTCAGCTTCCGCGACCAGAAGGCACAAAGCCGCCAGATCGGTGCGAAGTGGCACGGCGGCCCGCTCGCCAGGATCACCACACCGACCCTGGTGCTGCACGGATTGCGAGACCCGCTGCTGCGCGTGTCTGCCGCACGTGACATCGCCGCTGCCGTCCCCGGCGCCCGCCTGCGCGTGCTGCCAGGCGTCGGACACTTCCTCGTCGGCGACATCTGGGCCACTTACGCCGACGAACTGCGTGCGCTCGCCGACCACGTCGACGACCAGCCGCCCACCGTCTGTGAAAACTGAAGATCATGCGGTACCTGCCCGCTGGCAGGAGGCGTTCGAGGTCCTGATGGGCCGGACAGCCAGCCGGTTCGCGCGGGTCGAACCGCGCCGCCGGGTGCGGAACTTGGTGCTGGGGCTGCTGTCGGACCTGCCGCGCAAGAACTGCTGGAGCATCGCCGAGTGGGCCGGGGAGACCAGTCCGGACGGCATGCAGCACCTGCTCGGCCGGGCCAGGTGGGATGCCGACGCCGTGCGCGACGACGTGCGCGAGTACGTGCTGGACCATCTGCACGACGAGGACGCGGTGCTGGTCGTCGACGAGACCGGGGACGCGAAGAAGGGCACGCACACCGTCGGTGTCCAGCGACAGTACACCGGCACCGCCGGGAGGATCGAAAACGCTCAAGTCGCCGTCTACCTCGTCTACGCAGGCCGCCGCGGACACGCGGCGGTGGACCGTGAGCTGTACATCCCACGCTCGTGGACCACCGACCCCGACCGCTGCCGGGCCGCCGGACTGGACGAGGAAACCGTCTTCACCACCAAGCCGGAACTGGCCGCCCGCATGATCAGCCGGTTCCTCGACGCCGGACACGGCGTGGGCTGGGTCGCAGGCGACGAGGTCTACGGCGGCAACCCGAAGCTACGGGCCGCACTGGAGGAGCGCCAGGTCGGCTATGTCCTCGCCGTCCCCTGCTCCCACTGGGCCGTCATCGGCCTCGCCGAATCCCGGCCCGGCAGTCACCAACTGCTGATCCGCCGCAACCGCACCACAGGTGAACTCGCCTACTACAGCTGCTGGTCACCCACCCCAGTGCCCCTGGCTACGCTGGTGCGGGTCGCCGGGTCGCCGGGTCGCCGGGTCGCCGGGTCGCCGGGTCGCCGGGTCGCCGGGTCGCCGGGTCGCCGGGTCGCCGGGTCGAGATGGCGAGTGGAGGAGACATTCCAGGCCGGAAAGGGTCTCGCGGGACTGGATGAGCACCAGGTCCGCCGCTTCACCTCGTGGTCCCGCTGGGTCACCCTGGCCATGCTCGCCCACGCCTTCCTCGCCGTCGTCCGCGCTGACGAACATGCCAGCCATCCCGCTCCGGACGGACTGATCCCGCTCACCTGCAACGAGATCCAGCGACTGTTCACTGCGTTCGCCGTCCGGCCCATCCGCGATGCGGCCCACCGGCTCGCCTGGTCCGCCTGGCGACGCCGCCACCAGGCCCGAGCACAGGTCAGCCATTACCGCCGACAAGCCGCGAATCGGACATGAAGATCACGATCTACGGCTGGAGTACTAGACGGAAACGCGTGACGCTCAAAGGGGGTTGGCGGGTAGGTAAGCCCTCCCGAAAAGGCCGCCTGACCTGGGGTTTCTGGGGTGATCTGCTTTTGTGACATGTTTCCGATGACGCATCATGTGGAGTGCGTCGTGGTGCTGGAGAAGGCGACTAAGGGCGCCTGACCTGCGGGTGCGAGTGGTGTGCGCGATGTGCCGTTCGGGCGTTACGGGCGATATCCCGACGCTGAAATGACGTTCTCCGAGGCATATCGACGGTCATTTGACGCTCGTTCTGATGGCCTGATGGCTCGTCCCATCGCTGATCGTGCAGGTCACGCACGGCGGATGGTCCGCTTCCCGGGGTGGTGCACGGACTGGGGCGCCCTGCGGTCATATGAGGAACGGCTCTTGTGCCGTCTCAGGCGGCGCCCTCGTCTGCCTGCTCCAGCCCTTCCGACGGGGCCGCCGAGAGGGGCGAGGCGCTGTTTGCCGCCGCCGCAACGGCGGCGCTCGGCGCACCCCCTGGGCAGCGGCGAAACCTTCAGCGCAGTGGGAGGACAGCACCCACGCTCCATGCGTCCATCACGGTCCCCTCGCCGGCGGCCTACCGTTGCGGGTGTGCTGACCCGGGACAGATCACCGGAAGACTTGTCGGTGCGCCAGTGACCAGGTGGTCCGGCAGCCTGGCGGTCCGGGGTAGCTCGAACCACCGCGGACGTGCCCCCAATTCGTGCCGCACCCATAGGATCGTGTAGGTTCTTCGAGTTGCCACGGAGCCGACAGGCCCCGCGGCAGCCATCCCGCCGCTTCGCGGCACACCACTACTGCACGGCTCCTCACCGGGAACAATTTCGGCATGCCGAAATTCGGACCGTGACGTGATTATGCGTCAACGAGGAATTCCGCTAAAGTAGTGATCACGCCGAAGGGCGCGGCAGTCCAAATAGCCGCACCACGGCGGACCCCCTCCGACAGGGATTCGGAATCGAATTCGGACCGGCAACGGAACGAAATCGGGTCTGCTAGAGTCGGAAAGGCCGGAAAGCGAAAGCAGAACGGCCAACCCCGCTCCAACAGGGGGCCGGAGACGGAAACGGATCTGGTAAGGTTGGA
>NZ_JBSHBP010000092.1:0-26056 GCF_053612065.1 Streptomyces sp. NPDC054765
GGGTGTGGGACGTAAAGCGCAGCAGTCCCACACCCCTGCCCCGCAGGACCGTCACCGCACCCGACAGCCCCGCGCAGCGGCAACGCCCGCCGCAGGCGCAACGGCGACAAAGCCGACAACGTCGGCACGGCACAGCGCAGCGGAAGGGCCGCAGGCGCAACGGCGAGAAAGCCCCACGGCGGGAAAGCCGAAAACGTGGGTGCGAAGCCAAAGCGCAGCGGAGCGGCGGGAAAGCCGAAAACGTGGGGCGGCGGCAAAGCGCAGCGGAAGGGCTCACCCCGCAGGAACACCGGCCTCCAGGTGAAGCGGACGCCCCTGTTCACGGGCGCGCAGCGCCCACCGCAGGCGGTTCCAGCGCACCGGTGGCAGCATTTTCTCGGCCTCGGCCTCGGTGGCGAAGCGCCAGTCGCGCAGTTCGGCGCCGGGCAGCAGCAGTTTGCTGATCCGGTCGTCGGTCAGGGTGCCGCCGTCGTAGAGCAGCCGAAGCCCCCCGAAGCCGGGCGGTTTGGGGGCTTCCCAGTCCAGCACCAGCAGCCGGGGCGCGCGGGGCAGTTCGATGCCGAGTTCCTCGGCGACCTCCCGTACGCCGGCGTGGGCGGGCGGCTCACCGCGTTCCACGATGCCGCCGGGGAATTCCCAGCCGGCCTTGTAGGTCGGGTCGACGAGCAGTACCCGATCCTGGTCGTCGAAGAGCAGGACACCGGCGGCGAGCGTCTCGGCGGTCGGTTCGGGTGTCTGCACGATGTCGCAGGCGCCGGCGCCGGTGCGTATCGCCTCGGCGACCTGCTCGGCGGTCTGCCGGGGCGTGAGCCGGGTGGTGTCCACGACATGCGCATCGCCCGTGAGCCACGGCAGCGCGTCGGCGTACGGACCCAGGTGATCCAGGCTCCAGCGGCGCACGGACGCGGTGGCCCCGGCGTGTGCCGGGGGCTCCTCGCGGCCGGCTATCCGGCTCCGCAGGATCGTTTCCTCCGCGTGCAGCAGGACGTGCCGTACGGGAATCCGGCGGGCGGCGAGGGAGCCGAAGATCTCGTCGCGGTACTCCTGGCGCAGCAGCGTCATCGGTGTCACCAGCGGGCCGGGCACCTCGGTGAGCAGTGCCGCGGCGGTGTCGACGACCATGCGCCGCCAGGCCGGCAGATCCTGATAGTCGTCGATGCCCTCGAACCGCTTGGCCGGCAGCATCAACCGCAGTCCGCTGCCGAGGAGTTCGGGGTCGTAGAGCGTGCTTCCGGGAAGCAGGTCGAGCAATTCATGAGCCGTAGTGGTCTTGCCCGCACCGAACGTGCCGTTCAGCCAGACGATCACGGTTTCCCCTCTTCCCTAGACCCAGGTGAGTTGCCCGCCACACCCTGCCACGGAAACGCTCGGAGGCACGGGCCGCGCGCACTACCGGGAACGTTGCACATTCGACCATCGACGCGGCCAGGGGTGTTTCCCGTACCCGAGGACACGCCGGTCGCGAAATGCCTCGCGGGGAGGATGCCGGTCACCGTATCCCCCGCCGCGAAGCCCCCGGCAAACAAGCGCTCCCCCGCCCCTCCAGTACCGAAACCCTCACCCGCACACCGGGTTCCCGGGCCGCTGCCGGCCCGGGAGACGTGCATATGACGGCGGCCTCCTGCGCGCCCGGTGGCCTGTTCCGCGTGCTGCGGTCCGCTACCCCTTGCTCGCGCCGAGGGTCAGTCCGGCGATGAAATGCCGCTGCAGGAGCAGGAAGACCACAATCGTGGGCAGCGCGACAAGGACGGAGCCCGCGGCGAGAAGGTTGTAGTCGGTGAAGAACTGGCCGCGCAGATTGTTCAGGGCCGAGGTGACGGGGAGTTTGTCGCCGTCGGAGAGGAAGACCAGGCCCCAGAGGAAGTCGTTGTACATCCAGGTGAATTGCAGGGTGCCCAGGGCCGCGAGCGCCGGACGGCACAGGGGAAGGGTGACCCGCCAGTACTGCGCCCAGACGCCGGCGCCGTCGACGATCGCGGCCTCCAGGATTTCCCGCGGCAGGGTGCGCATGAAATTGGCCAGCACGAAGACGCAGAAACCGAGTTGAAAGGCGATCTGCACGGCGATGACGGCCCAGAGGGAGTCGTACATCGTCAGGGAGTCGGACATCCAATAAGGCAGCGGAATCTTGTTGAACAGGACGTAGAGCGGGGTGACGATCACCTGCTGGGGCAACAGGTTTCCGGCAGTGAAGACCACCAGCAGGATGATGCCGCCGCGGATCCGCAGCCGGGAAACGGCGAACGCCACGAACGAGGCCAGGAAAAGGGTGAGCAGGACACCGGGGACGGCGATGATGAGCGAGTTGAGAAAGTACCTGCCCATGCCGGATTCGGCGAAGGCCTGGTGGTAGTAGTCGAAGGAGAGATGGCGCGGGAGGGAGAAATAGCCGTATGCCGCGGTCTCTTCATAGGGGCGCAGTGAGGCGTAGACGGCCAGCAGCAGCGGGGCGAGAAAGGCGAACGAGACGGCGGTCAGGAAGAGGTGGACGCCGAATCTGCCGCGGCGGCGGACCGGGGCCGGGGGCGTCGGTGCCGGCCGCACGGCGGGGGCCGCGGTGGCGGCGGGTGCGGTCATCGTTGCGGCTCCCCTCGGAGTTCCTGGACGAGATAGGTCACGATGAATCCCAGGGAGACCAGCAGCAGGACGACGGCGATGGCCGAGCCGAATCCGATCCGGCTCGCCTCCCCGATGATGTTGTCGGTGACCAGCACCGACAGCAGCTCCAGGCCGTTGCGGCCCTTGTTGACGGCGTAGACGATGTCGAAGGCGCGCAGCGATTCGATGACGGTGATGACGCCGACGATCACATTCACCGGGCGCAGGGTGGGCAGCACGACCCGGAAGAAGGTCTGCCGTTCCCCGGCGCCGTCGATCGCGGCAGCCTCTTTGAGGCCGGGGTCGACGGATTTCAGTCCGGCGAGATAGAGGATCATGACATAGCCGGTGTGCCGCCAGCAGGCGGCCAGCAGCACCATCCAGATATTCAGACCGGGATTTCCCAGCCAGTCGGTGGGATTCCGGCTGCCGATGACGGCGTTCAGAGCGCCCTGGTCCCGGGAGAGGATCAGCTGGGCGATAAAGCCGACGACGGCGAGCGAGAGCACCACCGGCATATAGAGCGTCGACTGGTAGAAGCGGCTGAAGCGGACACCGCGGTCGATGAGGACGGCGAGCAGCAGCCCGAAGGGGGCGGCGAGCAGTCCGAGGCAGGCCAGCCACAGCAGGTTGTGGCGGACCGCCGGCCAGAACTGCGGGTAGTTGGTGAAGAGGTTGTCGTAATTCTTCAGGCCGGCCCACCGGATGGCGCCGATGCCGTCCCAGGTGGTGAAGGACAGTCCGATGGAGGCAAGCGTCGGGCCCCAGATCAGGGCGAGGTCGAGCAGGATGGGTATCCCCAGCAGCACGCCGAGGACGACGAGGTCGCGGCGGGTGTGGCGCCGCGGACCCGGTCGTCGGGCGCGCCGTGCGCGGGTGTTCGGCACGGCGGTTCGCTCCCCGTCTTTCACAGCGGTCGTCTGACGGCGCTCACGTGGCGGAAAAGATCTGCTTCTTCTGGCGTTCGATGTCATTGACCAGACCGTCGATGTCATCCGGTCTGCTCAGGAACTGCTGGATCGCCTGGATCATCACCGTCGAGGCGAAATCGGGCCGGGTGTCGCGGTCCATGAACTGCGAAATCTGCTGGGCACCCGAGACGAGCTGGACGGCCTTCTTCTGCAGCGGGGTGTAGGCGGCGGTGTCCGCACCGCTGTTGACCGCGACGTTGTTGGGGTCGGACTTCAGATAGATGTCCTCCGCCCTGGGCGTCGCGAGGAATTTCAGCAGGTCCCTCGCTCCGTCCTTGTCCTTGGCTTTCTTCGACATCAGAAATCCGTCGATCGGTGCCTCGACTGCGTCCTGGCCGTGGGCGGGATCGATTTCCGGGAAGGGGAAGAAGTCCAGGTCCTCCCGGTCGGCGGCGCTGAACTGCTGGCCGGGGTGCGGCAGTCCGAGGACGGTCATTCCGGCTTTCTTCTGTGCGAGGGTCTGGGCGGCCTCCTGCCAGGTGCGGCCGTTGGCGCCCTTTTGGTGATAGGGCATCAGCCCGCGCCACAGGTCGAATACCTGCTTGACCTGCGGACTGTTCCAGGCCTTCTGGCCGCTCATCAGCGCGATATGGAAGTCATAGCCGTTGGCACGCATATTGAGGTAGTCGAAGGTGCCCATGGCCGGCCAGCCGTCCTTGTCGCCGAAGGCGAACGGCACCAGGCCGTCCTTCTGCATCTGCCTGGCCAGCGCCCGGTACTGGTCGAAGGTCTTGGGGATGTCGTACCCCTTCTCCCGGAACACGCTCTTCCGGTGGAAGACGGCCCACGGATAGTAGTAGTACGGCACCAGGTACTGCTTTCCGTCCAGCCCCGTCGACTGCTTCTTGAGCGCGGCGGAGAAGCCGTCGAAGCCCCGCCACAGATCGCTGATGTCGAAGAGCAGGCCCTTCTGTGCGAAGTACTGCATACGGTTTCCGGCGAACCACATGAAGACATCGTCGGGAGTGCCCTGAAGATAACGGTTGATGTTCTCCTGGAAGTTCTCGTGATTGACGGTGTTGACCTTCACCGTCTTCTTCGACTTCTTCTCGTAGGCCGTGAACGCCTCCGCAAAGGCCTTCTTCGGCACGGCATCCGAGGCATTCGAACCCATCGTGAGGCCATTCGGCCCGCTGCCACAGGCGGCGAGCAGGGACGGGAGGGCCACGGCCCCCGCGCCGAGCGCCGCGCCCCTCAGCAGCGTCCGGCGGGACATCCGATGTCCTGCCGCTTCCCCGTGCGTATCCAAGCCGCTGAACGTTGACGGGACCATGTCCCCCTCCTCAGGGGTGGAACCAAACAGAACCGAACGCGAGTGGTGGGATCTCACTCCGAACGGCAGGCCGCGTCAAGGGTTTTGGCAGGCGAAGCAGGAACCGTTACCGCTCCTCTTCCAACAGACTCCAACAAGCCCTACCGTAAACACTCGCACGCGACCGGTACACGACCCCACTCACCTCTCGCGAAGACGGAGGACGCGAACCATGCGCGTTCATATCCGCACCATCCACCGGCGAGGTCACCGAAGAATCGTCGGAGCGCTGTCCGCCGCACTGCTGTGCACGGCAGGGGTGACCGCCCTGCCCGCCGCCGCCCGTACGCCCGACGCCCCGGGAGCCGGCACCGCCCGCACCGCCCCCGCACCCCGGCTCCCCGGCGGGCTCGCCGCCACGCCCCCGATGGGCTTCAACAACTGGAACTCCACCCACTGCCGGGCGGAGTTCAACGAGGAGATGGTCAAGGGCATCGCCGACCTCTTCGTCGCCAAGGGCCTCAAGGACGCCGGCTACCGGTACGTCAATCTCGACGACTGCTGGGCGCTGCCCGCACGCGACGGGAACGGCAAGCTCGTGCCGGATCCCCAGCGCTTCCCGCACGGCATCAAGGCGGTGGCCGACTATGTCCACTCCAAGGGACTGAAATTCGGCATCTACACGAGCGCCGGCATCAAAACCTGCAACCCGGCCGGATTCCCCGGCGGACTGGGCCATGAGAAGTCCGACGCCCAGCAGTTCGCCGACTGGGGCGTGGACTACCTCAAGTACGACAACTGCAATAACCTCGGTGTGGACGCCAAGCAGCGGTACCGCACGATGCGGGACGCGCTGGAGGCCACCGGGCGGCCCATCGTCTACAGCATCTGCGAATGGGGCGAGAACAAGCCCTGGGAGTGGGCGTCGGACGTAGGGCACCTGTGGCGCACGACGGGCGACATCAGTGACTCGTGGTCGAGCATGCTCGAGATCGCGAAGCAGAATCTGCCGCTCGCCCCGCACGCCGGCCCCGGGCACTGGAACGACCCGGACATGCTGGAAGTCGGCAACGGCGGCATGACGGACACCGAGTACCGCAGCCACTTCTCCCTGTGGTCGATGATGGCCGCCCCGCTGCTGATCGGCTCCGATCTGCGCAAGGCCACCCCGGAGACGTTCGACATCCTGGCCAACAAGGACCTCATCGCCGTCGACCAGGACCCGCTGGGCAAGCAGGCCACGGTGCTGAAGTCCGAGTCCGGCCGCTGGACGCTGGTGCGGCAACTGGCCGACGGCGGGCGGGCGGTGGCGCTGTTCAACGAGACCGGACAGCCCCAGCGGATCACCACCACCGCCAAGGACCTGGGCCTCCCGCAGGCCGCCGGCTACCGGCTGCGCGATCTGTGGCGGCATCAGGACACCCACACCACCGGCACCGTCTCCGCGACCGTCCCGGCGCACGGCACCACGGTCTACCGCATCTCCGCAGACCGCCGCTGGGCCGGCTATCCGCCCGCCGTCGAGACCGGCACCGACCGTACGCCGCTGGTCGAGGCGGGCACCCCCGCCGGCCTCCGCTCGACCGTCCGCAACCTGGGCGGCACCGCCGCCGAGAATGTCGCCGTCACGCTGAAGGCCCCGCGGGGCTGGCAGGTCAGGTCCACCTCCCCGGCGAGGGTCCGCGCACTGCCCGGCGGCAGAACGCTCACCACCGGCTGGCGGATCACCGCACCGGCCGGTACCGCGCCCGGGACCTACGACCTGCCGCTCACCGCCGCTTATCGCTCACCGCGCGGCGAGCGGATCACCGCCACACTGCCCGGCACCGCCCATGTCGTGGTACCCCCGCCGTCCGGGACCGCATACGCCGCCGAACTCCCCTGGCTCACCGCCACCAACGGCTGGGGCCCGGTCGAGAAGAACACCAGCGTCGGGGAGCGCGAGGCCGGCGACGGCAGACCGATCAGCATCGGCGGTACCGGCTTCGCGAAGGGCCTCGGGGTCCATGCCCCCAGCGAGGTGAGCTTCTACACCGGCGGACGGTGCTCCGTGTTCACCGCCCAGGCCGGCATCGACGACGAGTCCGGTGACCGGGGATCGGTGGGCTTCGAGGTGTGGGCCGACGGCAAACGGGTCGCCGCGAGCCCCACGGTGACCGGGTCGGATACCGCCAAGGCGATCAGCGCCCCGGTCGCCGGAGCGCAGACCGTCCGGCTCGTGGTGACCGACGGCGGGGACGGCATCGACTACGACCACGCCGACTGGGCGGACGCCAAGTTCCAGTGCTGAACACCAACTTCCGCTGATGCCAGATGCGTTGATGGTGCCGGGCGGGCCCTCGGTCCGCCCGGCACCCGGCATCCGGGATCCGGTGCCCAGCACCCGGTACCCGGCAGGGACGTCAGCCAGTGGGCAGCCCCGGGTACCGGCCGGTCGCCCGCGCCGCCCCGCTCACGCTCCCCCGGTGTCACCGTCGCCGGCCGCCCTGACGCCGCCCGCAACCGTGCCCGTACGCCGCACCTGCACACCACGGCGTCCCTCGTGGTCGGCACAACAGACCAGGGGCGCCCAGGGCCTGTGGTGGTGTCAGGGCGTGGGGACGAAGGCATCGGGACGGGATCGCTGCCCGGCGACAGCGGCGGCGCCCACCACCCCCGCATCCGTCCCCATTTGGGCGGGTACGACCGTCAGGCCCGACACGAACGACAGCGTCGCATAGTCGCGCAGGGCCGCACGCAAGGGGGCGAAGAGGATGTCTCCGGCGCCCGCCACGCCCCCGCCGATGACCGCGATATCGATCTCCACGAGCGTGGCGGTGGCGGCGATTCCGGCGGCCAGCGCCTGCGCGGCCCGCTCGAAGGAGCGTATGGCGACCGGGTCACCGGCGTGTGCGGCCGCGGCGACGGCGGCCGCGCTGGTGTCACCGTCGGGGCCGGGCTGCCAGCCGTTGGCGAGCGCCCGGCGGGCGATGTTGGGGCCGCTGGCGATCCGCTCGACACAGCCACGGGCCCCGCACGGGCAGGGATCCCCGTCGACGTCGACGCTGATGTGACCGATGTGCCCGGCGTTCCCCGTGGGGCCCGGGTGCAGCCGGCCGTTGAGGACGAGTCCGCCGCCGACGCCGGTGGAGACCACCATGCACAGCGCATTGGCGTGACCGCGCGCGGCGCCCTGCCAGTGCTCGGCCGCGGTCATCGCGACACCGTCGCCGACCAGCACGACCGGGCGCTCCCCGACGAGGGCCCGTACTCCGGCGACGAGCGGGAAGTCGCGCCAGCCGGGGATGTTGACCGGACTGACGGTGCCGGCCGACGCGTCCACCGGGCCGGCACTGCCGATGCCGACGGCCGCCACCCGCGCCCAGCCGGGACCCGCGGCCAGTTCGGCGACCACCTCGGCCACCGCACGCATCACCGTCGCCCCGTCCTTGTCGGCCGGGGTGGGCCGGGCGGCCCGTGCGACCAGTCTGCCGCGGGCGTCCACCAGAGCGCCGGCGATCTTGGTGCCGCCAATGTCCAGCGCTGCGCTGAGGTCCGTCTGCATCGGTGTGGAATCTCCTGGTGGGCCCGGGGGCCGAGCGTACCGGCCCGGCGTGAGAACGCCAGTCTTCCTGCGATTGACAACGTTGTCTAGAGGCTATGCTCGACGCCACACCTGACGCCGACAGAATCAGGACCGCACACCGTGACCGACACCGCGCGGGGCACCTCCCGCCGCTATGGCACCCGGCCCACGATGAAGGATGTCGCGGCGCGCGCCGGGGTCGGCCTCAAGACGGTCTCCCGCGTGGTCAACGGCGAGGCGGGCGTCACCCCGGACACCGAACGACGCGTCCAGGAGGCCATCACCGCCCTGGGGTTCCGCCGCAACGACTCCGCCCGGACCCTGCGCAAGGGGCGTACGGCCAGCATCGGCCTGGTGCTGGAGGATCTCGCCGACCCGTTCTACGGCCCGCTCAACCGCGCCGTCGAGGAAATCGCCCGCGACCACGGCGCCCTCCTGATCAACGGCTCCAGCGCCGAGGACCCGGCCCGCGAACAGGAGTTGGTGCTCGCGCTGTGCGCACGGCGGGTGGACGGGCTGGTCATCATCCCGGCCGCCGACGACCACCGCTACCTGGAACCGGAGATCGCGGCCGGGATAGCCACCGTGTTCGTGGACCGCCCGCCGGGCCGGATCGACGCGGACGTCGTGGTCAGCGACAACTCCGGTGGCTCCCGGGACGCGGTGGCCCATCTCATTGCCCACGGCCACCGCCGGATCGGCTTCATCGGTGACCAGCTGCGGATCCACACCGCGCGCGAGCGGCTGCACGGATATCGCACCGCAATGGCCGCCGCGGGCCTGTCCGTCGACGACTCCTGGGTGTCGCTGGGTTCCACCGCCCCCGACCGGGTGCGCGCCGCGGCCACCGCCATGCTGGACGCCCCCGAGCCGGTCACCGCGCTCTTCGCGGGCAACAACCGGGTCACCGTCACCGCCGTCCGCATTCTCGGCGAACGCCCGCGCCCGGTCGCGCTGGTGGGCTTCGACGACTTCGAGCTGGCCGATCTCGTCCGGCCCGCGATCACGGTCGTCGCCCAGGACCCGGCAGCCATGGGCCGGACGGCCGCCGGGCTGCTCTTCCGGCGCCTGGAGGGCATCGAGGACCCGCCGCAGCGCAGGGTGATCCCCACCCGCCTGATCGCCCGCGGCTCGGGCGAGATCCCCCCGCCACAGGGCTGAACTCCCCGCCGGCCGGGCGCCGGACGCACCTGGCGGCCGCGGCCCCCGGGCCGGCTGGTCACCGGTCCTCGCGGCGAGGGGCGCCCCGGCGGCCGGCCTTCTTCGGGAGCAAGACCGTGCCCGGCGCGAGCACGATCAGCGCGACGATCACGAGGGCGCCCTCGAGCGCGGCGCCGCCCCGCTCTCAGGCCGTGGCTGCCGGGCGGCCCGCGAGTGCGTCGAGGTCGGCGCGGGTGAGTCCGGCCAGACGGGCGACCTCGGCGGTGTCCACCGCGCCGCAGTCCAGACCGCGCAGCAGATAGCCGCTGAGGGCCCTGGCGGTGGCAGGCTCGTCCATGACCTCGCCGCCGGCCTTGGCGACATAGGCGGCGAGCCGGGCCGCGGCCTGCTCCAGACCCTCGCGGTAGAAGGTGTAGACCGCCGCGTAACGGGTGGGCAGATGGCCCGGGTGCATGTCCCAGCCCTGGTAGTAGGCGCGGGCCAGCGAGCGGCGGACCAGGCCGTGGTGCAGCCGCCAGGCGGCGTGCACCCGGTCCGTCGGCCCGACCGGCAGGACGTTGGTCGAGCCGTCGGAGAGGCGGACGCCGGTGCCCGCGGCGGCGACCTGCATCACGGCCTTGGCGTGGTCGGCCACCGGATGGTCGAGGGACTGGTGGGCGGCGCTGACGCCGCAGGAGGCGCTGTAGTCGAAGGTCCCGTAGTGCAGGGACGTGGCGCGGCCCTCGGCGGCCTCGATCATGCGGGCGACGGTGGCGCGGCCGTCGGCGCCCAGGATCGACTGGGTGGTCTCGATCTGGATCTCGAAACCGATCCGGCCGCTCTCCAGCCCGTGCGTCTTCTCGAAGGCCTCCAGCAGCCGGACCATGGCGGTGACCTGCTCGGCGTAGGTCACCTTGGGGAGCGTCAGCACCAGGCCGCCGGGCAGGCCGCCGGCCGCCATGAGGCCGGTGAGGAAGATGTCGAGGGTGCGGATTCCGCGGTCGCGGACGGCGGCTTCCATGCACTTCATCCGGATGCCCGTGTACGGAGCCACGGTGCCTCCGCCGGCCTCCGGCCGGGAGGTGCCCCCACCGTACGCGGCGGCGACCAGGGCGGCGGCACGGGCCGCGGCCTCGTCCTCCTCGGCGTCCGGGCGGGGGCCGTAGCCGTCCTCGAAGTCGATGCGCAGATCCTCGACGGGCTCGCGGGTCAGCTTGGCGCGGACGCGGTCGTGGACCTCGGCGGCGAGTGCATCGGGGATACCGAGGACGGCGGCGAGCGCCCCGGCGTCGGGGGCGTGTGCGTCGAGCGCGGCGAGGGCCTGGTCGCCCCAGGAGCGCACGGTGCCGGCGGCGAAGACGTCGCCGGGGACGTAGACCGTGTGGACCGGCTGGCGGGTGCCGGGGTCGCCCGGGTAGCGCCGCGCCAGATCCGCGTCCACCTGGGCGAGCGCGGCTCCGATTCCCTTGCGTACGGTGTCCGCGAGGCTCGTCGCCACGGTCTCCTGCTGCCCCATCCGATACCCTCCCGGTGCGCACGCCCGCCGATCGAGCGATTTCCGCTTAACGGAATCAACAATCCGTATAGCGAAGTTAACGGTGTCGGTTTACCGAGGTCAACACCCTTCCCCGGAGCGGTGCAGGTCACGGACGTACGGCCGGACTCCGGAAACTCCGTGGCGGGTACCCCACCGCACCGTCAGACTCGCCCTCATGACTTGGATCGCACCCGCAATCGAACGCAGAGAACTCCCGACCGTGGCCGGCGAACGGGAGATGCTGCAAGGCTGGCTCGACTTCCACCGTGACACCCTGCTCGCCAAGTGCACGGGGCTGACACCCGACCAGCTCGTCGGCGCGAGCGCCGCACCGTCCACCCTCACGCTGCTCGGCCTGGTACGCCACATGACGGAGGTCGAACGCGCCTGGTTCAGGGTGCGCTTCCTCGGCCAGCGGCTCGGCCCTCTCTACTTCACCGAGGACCACCCGGACGCCGATTTCGACGACGCCGACCCGGCCGCCGCCGAGAGCGATTTCGCGGCCTTCCGTGCCGAGATCGAGTCCTGTGACAAGGCCGTGGCGGAGCGCGGGCTGGACGAGACCTTCTCCGCGCGACGGGGGCGCACCCTGAGCCTGCGCTGGATCTACGTCCACATGATCGAGGAGTACGCCCGGCACAACGGCCATGCGGACCTGCTGCGCGAGCGGATCGACGGCGTGACGGGCGACTGACAGCGCGGCACGACCGTCCGTGCCGCGACACGCACGAGGCCCCGTACGCGCGGCGCGTACGGGGCCTCGTGCGTGGGCCGGAGGCGGGCTCCGGCGAGCCCGGTGGTCTCAGCCCTTGCGGGTCTTGACCTCGTCGGTGAGGGCCGGGACGACGTCGAAGAGGTCGCCCACCACGCCGTAGTCGACCAGGTCGAAGATCGGCGCCTCGGCGTCCTTGTTGATGGCGACGATCGTCTTCGAGGTCTGCATACCGGCACGGTGCTGGATCGCGCCGGAGATACCCGCCGCGACGTACAGCTGCGGGGAGACCGACTTGCCGGTCTGGCCGACCTGGTTGGTGTGCGGGTACCAGCCGGCGTCCACCGCGGCACGCGAGGCACCGACGGCCGCACCGAGCGAGTCGGCGAGCGCCTCGATGACCGGGAAGTTCTCGGCACCGTTGACGCCACGGCCGCCGGAGACCACGATCGCGGCCTCGGTCAGCTCCGGGCGGCCGGTCGACTCGCGCGGGGTACGCGAGACGATCTTGGTGCCCTTGGAGGAGTCGGCAACGGTCACCGCGAGCTGCTCGACGGTGCCGGCGGCCGGGGCGGCCTCCGGGGCGGCGGAGTTGGGCTTCACGGTGATGACCGGAGTGCCCTTGGTGATACGGGACTTGGTGGTGTACGAGGCCGCGAAGACGGACTGGGTGGCCACCGGGCCCTCGTCGCCGGCCTCGACGTCGACGGCGTCGGTGATGATGCCGGAGCCGATGCGCAGCGCGAGTCGGGCACCGATCTCCTTGCCCTCGGCGGAGGACGGCAGCAGCACGGCGGCCGGGGAGACCGCGTCATGGGCCGCCTGCAGCGCGTCGACCTTGGGGGCGACGAGGTACTCGGCGAACTCGGGAGCGTCGGCGGCCAGCACCTTGACGGCGCCGTGCGCACCGAGGATCTTCGCGGCGGCCTCGGCGTTCGCGCCGAGGTGCACGGCTACCGGCTCGCCGATGCGGCGCGCGAGGGCGAGCAGTTCGAGGGTGGGCTTGCGGACGGCACCGTCCACGTGGTCGACGTAGACAAGGACTTCAGCCATGGGATGTTCTCCTGCGGGAAGAATGAGGGCGGTGGAAAGGGCTGCGGCTCAGATGAACTTCTGGCCCGCGAGGAACTCGGCGAGCTGCTTGCCGCCCTCGCCCTCGTCCTTGACGATCGTGCCCGCGGTGCGGGCCGGACGCTCGGTGGCGCCGTCGACCTTGGTCCAGGCGCCCTCGAGGCCGACCTCGTCCGCCTCGATCTCCAGGTCCTCCAGGTCCAGGGACTCCACCGGCTTCTTCTTGGCGGCCATGATGCCCTTGAAGGAGGGGTAACGCGCCTCGCCCGACTGGTCGGTGACGGACACGACGGCGGGCAGCGCGGCCTCCAGCTGCTCGCTGGCGGTGTCGCCGTCGCGGCGGCCGGTGACCTTGCCATCGGCGACCGAAACCTCGGAGAGCTGGGTGACCTGAGGGATGTTCAGCCGCTCGGCGAGCAGCGCCGGCAGCACGCCCATCGTGCCGTCGGTGGAGGCCATACCGCAGACGACGAGGTCGTATCCGGTCTTCTCGATGGCCTTGGCGAGAACGAGGGAGGTGCCGAGCGCGTCGGTGCCGTGCAGGTCGTCGTCCTCGACGTGGACGGCCTTGTCGGCGCCCATCGACAGCGCCTTGCGCAGCGCGTCGTTGGCGTCCTCGGGGCCGACGGTGAGGACCGTGATCTCCGCGTCGTCGGCGGCTTCCTTGATCTGCAGGGCCTGCTCGACGGCGTACTCGTCCAGCTCCGAGAGCAGACCGTCCACATCGTCACGGTCGACGGTCAGGTCCTCGGCGAAGTGCCGGTCGCCGGTGGCGTCGGGCACGTACTTCACACAGACAACGATCCTCAGGCTCACGCCGGCTCTCCTACCTGCTTCGTCTCTTCAGAACTGCCTTGTGCTGGCAGCATAGGCGCCTGTTGGGGCGGCTCCCGGTCGGTTGCGGTTCCCCACGCCGACCGTCATATTACTCGCCAGTACATCGACTCTTCTGCCCCGAATCAAGGCCGCCGAAATGTGACCTTGCCAACGACCTTGACCGGGAACGACGCAGACCGGCCCTCAGTCGCGCAAGGCGCGGAAACCGCCCTGGTGATACAGCAGCGGCCGGCCCTGTCCCGCGGGGTCGCCGACGACGGGCTGGGCGATCACGATGCGGTGGTCGCCGGCCGGCACCCGCGACACGACCTTGCACACCAGCCAGGCCAGTACACCGTCCAGGAGGGGTACCCCCTCGGGGCCGGAACGCCAGGAGGTGGCGGGGCCGAAGCGGTCGGCGCCGCTGCGCGCGAACGTGGCGGCCAGTTCCTGCTGGTGCTCGCCGAGTATGTGGACGCCGACGTGCCCGGCCCGGGAGATGGCAGGCCAGCTGGAGGCGCCGGTGCCGATACCGAACGAGAGCAGCGGCGGGTCGGCGGCGACGGAGGTGAGGGAGGTGGCGGTGAAGCCCACGGGGCGGGAGCCGTGCGCGGTGATCACCGCGACGCCGGCGGCGTGCTGCCGGAAGACCGAACGCAGCAGCTCGGGGGAGGCGGTAACAGGCGTTCCGAGGCCGGGCGAGGCCGTCATGGAGTTGTCCTTCTGCTGTGGTGTACGAGCCCGTGCGGAGCCGCCGACGGCCGTCCGGCGGCCGGCAGCAATGGTGTCGTCGCTGCTCACGCGCCCGGACAGCGGGCGCTGGCAGTCCGCAGAAGGTCGACGTGGGCACGTCCGTGGAGAAGGGTTCCTGGCCGCATCACGTCAGAGTGACGATCCGTGACCCACAGCGTCAAGGGGCGCCTGGCATCTGGGAGATCAATCACGAACGGCCGCACCCAGCGCCGCGATGACATCGGCCTTGCGGGGCTGCCCACAGGCCCGGCGCACGATCGCGCCGTCCGCGTCGAGCACCAGCACGGTCGGGGTGCGCAGCACCGCCAGCTCCCGTACGAGGTCCAGATGGTCCTCCGCGTCGATCTCGACATGGGTCACCCCGTCGACCATGCCGGCGACCTCGGCGAGGGTGCGCCGGGTGGCGCGGCAGGGCTGGCAGAAGGCGCTGGAGAACTGCAGCAGGGTGGCCCGCTCCCCCAGCTCCGCCCCGATCTCGGCGGCGCCCAGCCGCGCGCCGTCGTCCCGCTCGTGCACCGTCGGTCTCCCCTTCCGGCGTGGGTCCCCGCCGCACGCGCTCGTCGCCACGAGCGCCGCGGGGCACACCATGCGTTCCCGTCATCGACGGATGCAGCGTTCGCAGGGCCGCAAAGATTCCCGGACCGGGCCGGACGGGGTGGACCGGGCCGGGCCGCGGGGCGTGCGCGGCTCTCCGCACCGGCGGGGCCCGAGGACGTTCCCGGGGTGCGCGAGGTACGGTCCGCTGTGGGGAGCGGCCGGCCGAACCGGTCTCCACGTGACGAGAATCTCCTGGTCCTGGCGGCCGACGCGCTGGCCGCCACGGCCGACATCGGGCACGATCTCCCGAAAGTCGCAGTTACGGCTGCGTAGGTTTCCGCCGGGAGAACCCTCCCCAGGCGTGGAAAAGGGGTCCTCCGGACAATGGCAGAGCTCGTCTATCCGCCGGTGATCGGCGCCGCCCGCACCCTCTTCAAGGCGCTCGATCTGAAATTCGACATCGCCGGGACGGATCACATTCCGCGCCGCGGCGGGGCGGTTCTGGTGAGCAATCACATCGGGTACCTGGACTTCGTCTTCGCCGGACTGACGGCGCGGCCGGCCAAGCGGCTGGTGCGCTTCATGGCGAAGGAGGCGGTGTTCCGGCACAAGGTGTCGGGGCCGCTGATGCGCGCGATGAAGCACATCCCGGTGGACCGCGCCCAGGGGATACACGCCTACAAGCACGCGCTGTCCGCGCTGCGATCCGGCGAGATCATCGGGGTCTTCCCCGAGGCGACGATCTCCGAGTCCTTCACCCTGAAGACCTTCAAGTCGGGTGCGGCACGGATGGCCCAGGAGGCCGGCGTACCGCTGCTCCCGGTGGCACTGTGGGGCACCCAGCGGCTGTGGACCAAGGGCCACAAGCGCGATCTGGGCCGCAACCACCTCCCGATAACGATCCGGGTGGGCGAGCCGATGGAGGCCGATCCGGCCGAGCAGGCCGAGACGGTCACCGACCGGCTGCGGGCCCGGGTGCAGGATCTGCTGGAGGCCGCCCAGCGCGCCTACCCCGTACGCCCCAAGGACCCCGAGGACACCTGGTGGATCCCGGCGCACCTCGGCGGCACCGCGCCCGCCGCGCCCGGGACGGTCGGCTGACGGACCCGGAGGGGCCGTGGGCGCGCCGTCGCGGTCGCGGCGGCGCCGCCCCACGGCGGCCGGTCCGGCGGCGCCGCGCACGGCTCTCACGGGGTCCAGATGTCGCCGATCTCGATACGGGCATCCGGACAGGCCCGGTGCAGCGCCTCGGCCAGCTCGTTGCCCGCGGCCGTCAGCGCGTCGAGCGTCATGGGGGCCATCCGCTCCAGCAGGAAGAGGGCGCTGACCGAGTCCTCGGTGAGGCGGGTGCGTACGCCCTGGCGCCAGTTCCAGCGGCGGCAGGTGACGCCCTCGTCGTCGCACCAGACCACCTCGCCCGCGTCCGGGTGCTCGACGGCCTCGGCGCCGCCGGCCGCGGTCACGAACGGCTCCTCGCCGGTGGCCCGTACGAGCCGCATACCGCCCTGGATACGGTCCAGGTCCTCGCCCCCGACGGGGATGAGGTGGGCGACACTGAGGGCGTTGTAGAGATCGACGAGGCGGTTGATACGCGGCAGGCCGCCGTCCGCGAGCGCACGCCTGGCCAGCGCCTCGGCGGAGTTGCGGGTGCGCGACGGCTTGCTGCCGAATGCCGTGTACGCGGCGCGCCAGGCGGCGATGTGCGGGTCGTCCTGCGGGGCACGTCCGTCGAGACGCGCGGTGAGGCGGCGGGTGGCCTCGTCCAGGAGCACCCCGCCGGCCTCATCGCTGGGCCCGTTGGTCAGTCCGCGGGCTTCGACGGCGAGGTAGCCGAAGCCGGGCGCCAGGGTGCGCACCTCGTCGGAGACATACAGCGGACGGGTCATGCCGAAGAGGCGCGAAGAGCTGGGCATCGGGGCCGTTCCTCAGAGGTCGGTGGGGAGCGTCTGCCAGAGGTGAGGCCGGTCGACAGCCTCCCGGAGGCATTGGAGCACGACCGGATGCGGTTCAGCAAACAGCACCGGGAGGTCCATTTCGTTGCACTCGGGCCGGACGGGAAAGGCGAGCTGTTCGCGGTCGAGGCGGAACTGCGCGTCGACCCCGGGCTTGTTGCCCCGTGGATCCTGCCGCGCCCAGCGCTCCTCGCCGGGCAGCTTGACGGCGATCAGCCCGTGGAGGACGTCGAACTTCTGGTAGCACAGCCCGGCGGGGATGCCCTGTGCGCGCAGCAGGGCCACGAGGGCGTGCGCCTTGGCGTAGCAGATGCCGGTGCGCTGCGCGAGGACATCCGAGGCGCGCCAGGTGACCCGCGGATCGCCCGCGTCCCCGCTGTGCGGGATGGCGTCGCGGACGAATTCGAAGGCGGCCTTGGCGTATGCGTATGCACCCGGGGTATTGCGGGAGAGCGTCGCCGCGGTGGCCCGGACCCGCGGATGCTCGTGATCGATGACCTCATCCGCGGCCAAGTAGGCAAAGATTCCCGGGGTGTTCTGGATCAGCTCCATGGCCGGGGAGCGTAGCGATGCGCCCGGCCGAGAGTCAATGACTTTTCGGCCGAGCGCATAGCTATTCAAGATATGAGGCGTGCTCTTCGGCGCTAGCGGGTGATCTCCTCACGGAGCGCGGCGAGGAATCCGTCGACGTCCTCCTCGGTGGTGTCGAACGCACACATCCAGCGCACCACACCGGCCGGCTCGTCCCAGAAGTAGAAGCGGTAGCGCTTCTGCAGCCGCTCGCTGACATCGTGCGGAAGCCGCGCGAACACCGCGTTGGACTGCACGGGGTAGAGGATCTCCACTCCGCCGGTCTCCCGCACCCCGGCCGCCAGCCGCTGCGCCATGGTGTTGGCGTGCCGGGCGTTGCGCAGCCACAGGTCCTTGGCGAGCAGTGCCTCCAACTGGACGGAGACGAAGCGCATCTTGGAGGCCAGCTGCATGGACAGCTTGCGCAGATGCTTCATCGCCCGCACCCGGTCGGGATTGAGCACGACCACGGCCTCACCGAAGACCGCACCGTTCTTCGTGCCGCCGTAGGAGAGGATGTCGACGCCCACGGCGTTGGTGAAGGCCCGCATCGGGACATCGAGCGTCGCCGCCGCGTTGGCTATCCGCGAACCGTCGAGATGCACCACCATGTTGCGCTCGTGGGCGTGTTCGCAGATCGCCCGGACCTCGTCGGGCGTGTAGACCGTGCCGAGCTCCGTGCTCTGGGTGATCGAGACGACCTGCGGCATGGCGCGGTGCTCGTCGTCCCAGCCGTACGCCTCGCGGTCGATCAGCTCAGGGGTCAGCTTGCCGTCCTCGGTGGGCACGGTCAGCAGCTTGAGCCCGCCGACCCGCTCGGGCGCACCGCACTCGTCGACGTGGATGTGCGCGGAGTCGGCGGCGATCACCGCGCCCCAGCGGTCGGTCACGGCCTGCAGGGCGACGACATTGGCGCCGGTGCCGTTGAACACCGGGAACGCCTCGGCGCGCTGCCCGAAATGGCTGCGGAAGACCCGCTGGAGGTGCGCGGTGTAGTCGTCCTCGCCATAGGCGACCTGATGGCCGCCGTTGGCAAGGGCGAGCGCGGCGAGCACCTCGGGGTGGGCGCCCGCGTAGTTGTCGCTGGCGAAGCCGCGTATCTCGGGGTCGTGGTGCTGCCGGGCGTCGGTCTTCGCTCCGGTCACGGCTCGGGGGTCAGCCACAGACGCTGTCCGTTCACTTCCTGGGCGGGCCGGCTCCAGACCCCGGCGATGGCCTCGGCCAGCTCCGTGACATCCGTGAAGCCCGCAAACTTGGCGTTCGGTCGCTCGGCGCGCATCTGGTCGTTGACGAGCGCCTTCACGATCAGGATGGCAGCCGCGGCGCGCGGTCCCTGCTCACCCCCCGACTTGCGGAAGCCGTCCGCCATGGCGAGCGTCCAGGCCTCGGCGGCGGCCTTGGAGGCGGCGTAGGCGGCATTGCCCCCGGTGGGCTTGCCGGCGCCGGCCGCGCTGATGAGGAGGAAGCGGCCGTTGCCGCTGCGTTCGAGGGCTTCGTTGAAGGCGAGCGAGGTGTGCTGGACGGTGCGGATCAGCAGCTTGTGCAGCATGTCCCAGTCCGCGAGGTCGGTCTCCGCGAAGGTCGAGGAGCCGCGCCAGCCGCCGACGAGGTGCACCAGGCCGTCGATGCGGCCGAATTCCTTCTCGGTACGGGCCGCCCATTCACGGGTCTGGTCGAGGTCGAGAAGATCGACGGTGTCCCCTATCACCGTGGCGCCGCCATGCGCATAGCGCGCCGCGTCCACGGCTTCCGCCAGCCGCTCGGCGTGGGAATCCGAGCCGACCACCACCGCACCTGCTTCGGCCAGTCGCAGCAGGGTCGCCCGGCCGGCCGGACCGGCCGCGCCCGCCACCGCGATGACCGCACCCTCCAGCGGCCCCTGGCCGCCCGTCGAAGTCACCATCTCCGTCGCCTCCTCGTTCTGCTCCTGGACGGCCTTCGGCCGGGTGTTCCGGTCGGTCTTCATGCCGCCGCCAATTCATCGCTGTGGGCCGTGATGCCCTTGGTGGATGCGATCACAGCGCGCAGCTTCTTGGCGAGCGCCTCGTAGAACATGCTCAGCGGGAACTCGTCGGGGAGCACGTCGTCCACGAGTTTGCGCGGCGGCTGGTCGAGGTCGAGAGCGTCGGGACCCTTGGCCCAGACCGAGCCCGGGTGCGGGGCGAGGTAGGTCGAGACGAGGTCGTACGCGGCGAACCAGTGGACCAGCTTCGGCCGGTCGATGCCGTCGCGGTAGAGCTTTTCGATCTCGCCGCACAGCTGGTTGGTGACCTTGGGCGCCCGCTCCCAGTCGATGTGCAGTGTGTTGTCCGTCCAGCGTACGACGTCGTGCTGGTGGAGGTACGCGAAGAGCAGCTGTCCGCCCAGGCCGTCGTAGTTGCGGACGCGGTCGCCGGTGACCGGGAACCGGAACATCCGGTCGAAGATCACCGCGAACTGGACGTCGTGGGCCTGGGAGTACCCCTCGGCCTCCAGCTTCACGGCCTCCTTGAAGGCGGTGAGGTCGCAGCGCAGCTCCTCCAGCCCGTACATCCAGAACGGCTGGCGCTGCTTGATCATGAACGGGTCGAACGGCAGGTCACCGTGGCTGTGGGTGCGGTCGTGCACCATGTCCCACAGGACGAACGCCTCCTGGCAGCGCTCCTGGTCGGCGAGCATCTCGCGAATGTCCGCGGGGAGTTCGACACCGAGCGTCTCGATGGCGGCCGCGCTGACCCGGCGGAAGCGGGCGGCCTCGCGGTCGCAGAAGATCCCGCCCCAGCTGAACCGCGCGGGGGCCTCGCGCACGGCGATGGTCTCCGGGAAGAGCACGGCGGAGTGGGTGTCGTAGCCGGCCGTGAAGTCCTCGAAGGTGATGCCGCAGAAGAGGGCGTTGTCGTAGCGGGTGCGCTCCAGCTCGGCGAGCCACTCCGGCCAGACCATCCGCAGGACGACGGCCTCGAAGTTGCGGTCCAGGTTGCCGTTCTGGGTGTACATGGGGAACAGCACGAGGTGCTGGAGGCCGTCGGCGCGCTGCCGGGCGGGCTGGAAGGCGAGGAGGGAGTCCAGGAAGTCCGGCACCCCGAAGCCGCCGTCGGCCCAGCGACGCAGGTCGGTGACGAGCGCCTGGTGGTAGGCGGCGTTGTGCGGCAGCAGCGGGGCGAGCTCCTCGACGGCCGCCGTCATCCGGCCGGCCTCCGCGCGGACGGCATCGGCGGTGGGCGCACCCTCCGCCTCCAGGTCTATGGATCCGTCCTTGGACTGCCAGGGGCGGATCGTCTCGACCGCGTCCTTGAGTACGGGCCACGCGGGGTGCCCGACCACACTCTCTGCGGTCGCGGTGGCCTCCCGGACACCCACAGGCGAAAGAATTTCCGTCATGACTGCCCTCCGGCGGTAGATCGTGTTGTCAGGACACGGTAACCAGCCGAGGATCGCCCGCTCAAGTGGGTAATTGAAAATTATTCTGTCGACACCCCGCGATCACGCGGAATTTTCCTGTCGGAGACGGCTTGGACAACACTTCCTGCCAGTAGCGCCAAGGGATTCCGCGCTTCCTCCAGGACCGCGAGGGCGGGCCCCGCCCCGCACGCCCTGTGGCATATGCCATACGACGACGGCGGCAGGCCGTCCCGCACCGGCACCCCGCGGCCCACCGTCAGCGCCGCGGGGACTCGCCCACGCGTGGGTGAGACGGTCTGAACCCGGATATGGCGGGTACCCGTACTGGACACACCGCGGTCCCGTCCGGCAGCCCGTTTTCCGCCGGTCGCTCCCGTTAGGCTGTGCGCCGTTTCGTAGCGCCGTTGCCGACAGCAGACGGTCGACACTTGTACAGAGCCGACAACAGCACCGAGCCGACAGAAGCGAGGCAGCCTTGTCCTTTCTCACCATCGGACACCGCGGGATCATGGGCGTGGAGCCGGAGAACACCCTCCGGTCCTTCGTGCGCGCCGAGCACGAGGGCCTCGATGTCATCGAACTGGATCTGCATCTGAGCAAGGACGGCGCGCTCGTGGTGATGCACGACGCGGACGTGGACCGGACCACCGACGGCGCCGGGCCGATCTCCGAGCGCACTCTCGCCGAACTCCGCGAACTCGATGCCGGCCGGGGCGAGCGGATCCCCGTCTTCGAGGAGGTCGTGGCGGCGGTCAAGGCACCGCTGCAGGCCGAGATCAAGGACGTGGCGGCCGCGCAGGCGCTGGCCGAGGTGATGCGCTCACGCGATCTGACCGGCCGGGTCGATGTCATCTCCTTCCACGACGAGGCGCTGGCCGCGATCCGCACCCTGCTGCCCGGCGTGCGCACCGCACTGGTCGCCAGCCGATACGGCGCCGATGTCGTCGACCGGGCGCAGGCCGTCGGCGCGACGATGCTTTCGCTGAACATCCGCCGGCTCACCCTGGAACTGGTCGAGCGCGCGCATGCCGCACATCTGAAGGTCGTGGGCTGGACGGTCAACACCCACGATCAGCTGCGCCTCGCGCGCGGGCTCGGTCTGGACGGTGTGGTGACCGACCAGCCGGAGATCCGGCGGGCGGTCCGCTTCACGGCATGAGGCGGGGCCCGGCGGGATGAGCGGCCGCCCCGCAGGCCGGCCGGGCGGCGTGCGGGGCGGCGCGCAGCCGGCGGCGTAGGGTCTCCTGCCATGGTGCACGTACTGAGCAGCAGGGTGCTGTTGCGGCCGTCCGACCCCGAGCGGTCGCGGGCGTTCTACGGCGAGGCGCTGGGGCTGGAGATCTACCGGGAGTTCGGCACGGGTCCCGAGCGCGGCACGGTCTACTTCCTCGGCGGCGGCTTTCTGGAGGTCTCCGGCCGCGCCACGGCTCCGGCCGCGGAAACCCTCCAGCTGTGGCTCCAGGTGGCGGACGCGGCAGCGGCACACCAGGAGTTGCGGGCCCACGGGGTGGCGGTGCTGCGGCCGCCCGTACAGGAGCCGTGGGGGCTCATCGAGATGTGGATCGCCGATCCGGACGGCCATCGGATCGTGCTGACCGAGGTACCGGCGGACCACCCGCTGCGCTACCGGCCCTGAGGAACCTCCCGCCCGGCGTCCGTCGGGCGCAAGGCCGTGTCAAAGGGGGACGCACCAGCCGCGGGTCCTGGTCTCGGGCGGGCCGGCTCTCGGGCTCTCCCGCTCTCCCCCTCCCTCCCTCTCCCCCTCTCCGGCTCTCGGGCGGGCCGGCTCTCGGCGACGGCCGGGGCACGGCTGTTCGCCGGCGTCACGTCCGCCGTTCCCGCACACCGTCCGCGCTCCCCCGCCGTGCGTCCGTGCGCTCCCGTGTGCCGGGCGCCGGGCGGGCATTCTGCACCCGATCCGTGCGGCAGGCGGTACTCGGGGAGGTGCGCCGTGCACGAACCACCGTTGGTCGGCTGGCTGCTGGTGCTGCTGTGCGCCGCGGCCGGGACGTACTGCCTCGTCCGGCCCCGTACCGGCCTGGCGGCGTACCGGGCGGATGCCCGCGGCGAGGGGCTGATGGCGCTGGGCATGGCGGCGATGGCGCTGCCCGCGTCCGCCGTGACACCGCCTCAGTGGTCACCGTGGTTGTTCACCGCGCTCTTCGGGGTGGCCGGCGTAGGGGCACTGGTGCGGCGGCATCTGCATCATGCGGTCGGCGCGTTCGCCATGGTGTACATGGCGCTCGCGATGGCCCTGCCGTCGGAGCATCTCAACCCGGCGGGCCTGACGGGCTCGGCGGGCCTGACGGGCTCGATGAGTTCCATGGAGCCGACGGGGCCAATGAGCTCGATGAGTCCGATGAGTTCCATGGGTGCGATGGAGCACGCCGGACCGGGCGGAGTGCCGCTGTTGACGGGCCTGTTGCTGGCCTACTACACGGTGTATGTGATCGCCGCCGGAGTCCGGCTGGCGCCGGCGGTCGTACGGACGGCGGGCTCCGTGCGGGAGGGGACGGTGGCGGAAGGGCCGGCGGACGCCGGGCCGTCCGGGGTGCTGCGGGCCTGCCGGGTGGCGATGGGCATCGGCATGCTGGCGATGCTGCTGACGGTGTGAGCTGCGGCGACGCCGTGCGTACGGCTCCGTGCGGCCGGCACACACGGGCAGCGGCCCACACCCACGGCAAGGGTGGCATACGTCACATCCCGCGCCTGGCCGTACCAACGGGTAGTCGTGCGCTCATAGGCTGACGCCATGATGGTCCCTCTCGCGCTGATGATGCTCGGCGCGCTGGCCGCGGCAATGGCGCCACGGCTGATGGCCCGTTCCGACTGGCCCGACCGTGAACCGGTCCTCGCCCTGTGGGTATGGCAGTGCGTGGTGGCCGGTGTTCTGCTGTGCTGTGTGCTCGCGATGTCGCTGAGCGCGGCCGCCGCCTGGGAAGCCGTCCGCAGCCCGGTGTTCGGCTTCGCCCCCCGGGTGGTCGTCGAGGCGTATGCGCTCAAGGCGTACGGGCCGTGGGCCGGGGTGCTGGCCCTGCTTCTGGCGGGCGGGGGCGCCTGGACGGCCGTCGCGCTGACCCGTGAGGTGCGGGCGGCGCGCGCCCGCCGCCGGCAGCGGCGGGCCGAACTTCTGCTCCGCGCACCGCTGCTGCCCGGCGAGGAGCCCCTCGGGGAGCGCCTGGTCGTCCTGGAGGGCGACCGCCCGGAAGCCTGGCGGCTGCGGCACTCCTCGCCCCAACTGGTCGTCACCACCTCGGCGTTGCAGCGGCTGAAGGGGCGTCAGCTCGATGCGCTGATCGCACACGAGCAGGGCCATGCGCGGGCCCGGCACGATCTGCTGCTGTACAGCGCCTCGGCGCTCGCCGCCGGCTTTCCGCAGATCCCGGTCTTCGCCGCGTTCCGTGATCAGGTGCACCGGCTGGTCGAACTCGCCGCCGACGATGTGGCCTCGCGCCGGTTCGGGCGGCTGACGATCGCCCTGGCGCTGGTCGGACTCAACGAGGACCGCGGGGTGTTCGGGCCCTGCCCCAGCCAACTCGCCGAGGTGCCACAGCGGGTGGACCGGCTGCTGTCCCCCGCGCCCCGCTTCACCACCGGCCGCCGGCTCCGGATGACGGCGGTGGCGACGCTGGTGCCGGCCGTGCCGTTGCTGGTCACCTTCATCCCGGGGCTGCGGGCACTGACGTAGCGCGGTCCCCTCGCCCGGGGCGCCGGACATCGGCGAGGATCGGTCCATGCCCTCGACACCGCTCCCCGCCACCCGCACCTCCACCGGGCACGACGACAGCCGCCCGGTCGCCGCCCCTCTTCTCCCCACCCTCCCCTGCGCCCTGCTGTGCACCCTCTTCTTCGGCCTGTTGCTCACCCTCGTCGTGGTGCGCTGGGGCCCCTTGATGTCTTGGGACACCACCCTCTCCGGCGCACTGCACCGGACCGCCGTCGCCGCGCCCGGCTGGACCCGCCTCAACCGGGTGCTCACCGACTGGGTGTGGGACCCGTGGACGATGCGCGCGGTGCTCACGGTGGCGGTCTGTCTGCTCCTGCGGCGTGGTGAACGGCGGCTCGCGCTCTGGGTGGCGGCCACCGCGCTCGCCGGTACGGGACTACAGCAGGCGGTGAAGGCGCTGGTGGGCAGGGACCGCCCCGTCTGGCCGGATCCGGTGGACTCCGCGAGCTATGCGGCCTTCCCCTCCGGGCATGCGCTGTCCGCGCTGGTCGCGGGTGCCCTGGTGCTGTGGGTGCTGCGACAGGCCGGGGCGCGCCCGCTGTGGCGGTGGACGGCCCGGACGGTGGTCGCGGTCTCGGTCGTCGGTGTCGGCTTCACCCGGGTGTATCTGGGCGTGCACTGGCCCTCGGACGTCGTCGGCGGCTGGCTGCTGGGCGGGGCCCTGGTGGCCGGGTCGACTGCGGTGTACACCGCGTACGCGTCCCGACGGGATCGGGGCGCCACGCGGCGGGCAGGATGACGGTCATGACGGTGATCAAGGGCGTGCCGTTCGACTTCTCCGGAACCCTGCTGCGTATCGAGTCCGCCGAGTCCCGGCTGCGCGCGGTGCCGGCCGCGTCCGGCACGGCCATGGACGACCTGGTGGACTGAGAAGCCGGGGCGCGGGTCCTTCACGGACAGCGAATCCAGTCGTTCAGGCCTCCTTGTCAGCGAACCTGGTCGCTCTTCGGCCCGATGCCTTTGATCCTGGTCGGAGTTCCGTCCGGGGCGAACGAGTGGTGGAAGGTGAAGGCGTGCGGCGCGGAGCCGTGGTCGTGGAGGTGCTCCAGCCTGGAAACCCCGTCCTGCCAGGTGGGTATCACGCCCTCGGAGACCCACCAGCACACGTAATTTGGGCGCTCTGTCCTCTCGAACCAGTCATCACGCCTGTTCAGCGCCTCACGGTGCAGACCGGTGTAGACGGCGTCGAAGGCGGGGCGCAGGTCGGTCCAGAGTGAGAGGGTCGCGGCCAGGGCGGTGGTTTCCCGCGTATGGCCCTTGCCATACCAAGTCGGTACGGCGAACTCTCCCCATGCACCCCAGTCCGCCTCGAAGAGCACGCCCCGGTCACCGTCTGCCGCTTCAGCACGTGCGAGGTATCCGGGGTGCTGACTGATCTTCCGTTGAAGTGCTCTCCCGGCTGAAGCCGGGAGATTCCTGCTTACCTTGCGGCAGCGGGCTCGACGCGCTTCGCGCGCCTGACGACTGCCCTCCC
>NZ_JBSHBP010000093.1:0-24972 GCF_053612065.1 Streptomyces sp. NPDC054765
TCGGAGATGTGTATAAGAGACAGGCGTAGACCCGGGCCCGGCCTCCTGCGCCGGCCTATCGCCGTCGCAGCAGCCTGCGCAGCCCGACGACCAGCGCCGTGGCGACGGCGAGGACCATCGCCCCCTTGATGAAGCCGGAGTCCAGATCCGTCCCCGAACTCCCCTTCTTGCCCTGGCCGTTGGTGCCACCGCCGTTCGCCGGGTCGTCCTTCGCCGAGTCCGGCAGCTGCTCGTCACTCAGGCCGACCGGCTTGACCTCGCTGTCGCTGCCCTCCGAGCCGTACATCAGGGTGCGGCCGTCGAGGGTGAAGGTGACGGACTCGCCCTGCTGTTGAATCGGTACGCCCACGCTGCCGAGGTCCTTCGGGCGGCCGTCCTGCCAGCGGTAGATCCGCGCACCGAAGTAGCTGCGCATCACCAGACGGGTGCCGTCCGGGGAGAACGCACCGTCGGTCACCCACAGATCGATCGGCGCGACCTTGCGGAAGACATTGGTACCGGACGTGGTGAGCCGCTGCGGGGCCTCGTAGAGGGCGCCGCCGCCGTCCTGCTTCTTGCTGGCGATGTAGACCCGGCCGGTCTTGGGGTGCACCATCAGCGCCTCGGCGTCCCGCGGCCCGTCCGCGTACTTCACGGTGAACTGGGTCGCGGTGATCGTGGCGTCGCGCAGCTGCTTCGGCTCCGGGAAGCGGTAGATCCAGACGTGGTTCCAGGTGCCGCCGAGGTTGTCGCCGATGTCGCCGAGGTAGATGTCGCCGTCCGGGCCGATCGAGATGGCCTCGGCGTCGCGCGGTTTACCGATGCCGCGCAGCGTGATCCTGGCGACCGTACGGCCGGACTTGCCGTCGACGGCATAGACGTAGGGGCCGTCGTCGCTGTCGTTGTGGGTCCAGTAGATCCCGGGGTGCGTACGGCTGGCGGCCAGGCCACTGGACTCGGTGATCCGGGGATCGCTGATGGTGAAGCCGTCGGGCTCGTCGGCGGCGGCGGGCACCACGGCTGCCGACCACAGGATTCCCGCGGCACCGGCCGCGCACAGAAGCGAACGCATGGGCACAGACTGCCATCCCGGGCCGCGGTGCGTGAGCGCAGCCACCGGTCTCCTCGCCCCCGCCCGCACCGCACCGCACCGCGCACGCCCGCACCGCACCGCGGGCCGGGGCGTGTCCAGCGTCACGTACCGAGCAGTAGGGGTTCTCGGCCATCATGTCCGGATGAGGATCATGTTCGTCGGTGACTCGATGACCATAGGGAGCACCGGCGACTTCACCTGGCGCTACCGCATGTGGCAGCACCTGAACGCGACGTTCGGCGGCCCGTACCGCATCGTCGGACCGCGCCGCACACTCCATGATCCCGTCACGGGCGCCCCCACCTCCTCCGCCTACGCCGACCCCCGCTTCCCCGAGGAGGCCCGCCGCCATCTCGCCGGCTGGGGCGAGGGCTGGCTGCACATGGCGCCCCTGATCGGCGAGGCGATACGCCGCCACGACGCCGACACCCTGCTGGTCTCGCTCGGCCTGATCGACCTCGGCTTCTACACCAACGCCGAGCAGACCGCGGAGAACGTACGGGAGTTCGTGGCACAGGCCCGCAAGGCGGCGCCGCACATCCGGGCGGTGCTGATGCCGGTGATACCCAATGTGCGGGCGGCGGCGGACGCCGCCTTCGGCACACAGTGCACGCACTTCAACGAGCTGCTGGCCAAGGCCGTCGCCGATCTCTCCACCCCCGGCTCGCCGTTGCTGCTGGCCTCCGAGCCGGAGGGATGGGAAATCGACCGCGCCACGTACGACGGGACACATCCCTCGGAGCGGGGGGAGCGGCTGCTCGCGGGCGCGTTCGCCGGGGCGATGCACCAGGCATGGGGGGTCGGGGCGGCTTACGGGGTGCTGACGGCTCGCTGAGGCACCACACGTCCCATGGAGCGCCCGGCCCGGCCCGGGAAACCGCCAAGAGGCCGGCCGCCACCCCTCACGGTCCTTGCTTCGAACCCACTCCAAGGCGTTGGCTGAGCAACCATGAAGTACACGCAGCTCGGACGCACCGGACTCAAGGTCAGCCGACTCGTCCTCGGGACGATGAACTTCGGGCCCCAGACCGACGAGGCCGAAAGCCACACCATCATGGACGCGGCGCAGGGCGCGGGCGTCAACTTCGTCGACACGGCCAACGTCTACGGCTGGGGCGCCAACAAGGGCCGTACCGAAGAAATCGTCGGCTCGTGGTTCGCCAAGGGCGGCGGCCGGCGGGACAAGACCGTGCTGGGCACCAAGGTCTACGCCAACATGGCGCCGGACGGTGACAAGGTCTGGCCCAACCACGACAAGCTCTCCGCGCTCAACATCCGGCGCTCGGTGGACGCCAGCCTCAAGCGGCTGGGCACCGACTACATCGACCTCTACCAGTTCCACCACGTCGACCGGGACACGCCCTGGGACGAGATCTGGCAGGCCATCGACGTCCTCGTCCAGCAGGGCAAGATCCTTTACGCCGGCTCGTCGAACCACGCCGGGTGGCACATCGCCCGTGCCAACGAGACGGCCGCCCGCCGCGGTTCGTACGGCCTGGTCAGCGAGCAGTGCCTCTACAACCTTGCCGAACGGCGCGCCGAGATGGAGGTCATCCCGGCCGCCCGGGGCTACGGCCTGGGCGTCATCCCCTGGTCCCCGCTGCACGGCGGGCTGCTGGGCGGCGCCCTCCGCAAGGAGCGCGAGGGCGGCGCGGGCCGCTCGGGTGCCGGGCGCTCGGCCGATGCCCTCGCCAACTCCGCGATCCGGACGCAGATCGAGTCCTACGAGGATCTGCTCGACAAGCACGGCCTGGAGCCCGGCGAGGTCGCCCTGGCCTGGCTCCTCACCCGCCCCGGCGTCACCGGCCCGATCGTCGGCCCCCGCACCGCGGACCAGCTCGCCTCCGCGCTGCGCGCCGTCGAGCTGGAGTTGCCGGACGAGCTCCTCGCCTCGCTGGACGAGATCTTCCCGGGCCCCGGCCCGAGCCCGGAGGCCTTCGCCTGGTGAGCGACCGGGTGCCCGGCGGCCGGCTCCGGCCCGCTGCCGGGCACCCGGCAGCGGCCACGGCAGCGCTCAGCGCAGCGCCGCCGCCACGATCACGACGACGAGCAGCACGGCGAGCAGGCCGGACATGATCCGGTTACGGGTTTTCGGGTCCACCCTCTGAGCGTAACCGGGGCGGACCCGAACGTTTCAGCGGGCCGTGGGTACGGGGCAGTGGGTACGGGGCAGTGGGTACGGGGCAGTGGGGCCGGTCATGGGCACTGGGCAGCCGGGCCGGCCGCGGGGGCAGGCGGCAGCCGGGCCGGGCACTGGGGCAGGCGGCAGCCGGGCGGGCACCCGGGCAGGCACGCGGCCACGAGGCCGGTTGCCGTGGATGCGCGTCACAGGCCCCCGCGAGGGGCCACCTGAGGGGGCGGCCACAGATCCGGCGCCCCCTCAGTGGCCCATCAGTGACCCATCGCTGGCCCCTCAGCGGCCCCTCAGTGGCCCAAGGGCCAGGACCCCACCGTTTCGTAGCGGGGCTGCTTGCCCGCCACCCCGGGGACGGGCGGATGGCTGCGCACCAGCGCGAGCGCACCGACCGTCCAGGAGGCGCCGGCGAAGTCCTTGAGCGCGGTCGCATACGGGCGCAGGTCCAGGCCGGGGATGCGGTTTCTGGCGAGGGTGAGGTGCGGGGTGTACGGGCGGTGCTGCTCGTCCATGGGGATGCCGGTCCGGCGGGCCGCCGCCGCTGCCGCGTCGGCGAGCGTCCGCATGGCGGGGCGGTCGCCGTCCGCCCCTGCCCACACCACCCGGTCCGAGAAGCGGCCGCCGCCGGCGATCCGCAGCGCGTAGGGGGCACGGCGACGGGCGGCACGGGCCAGGCGTTCGTGCAGTTCGGCGACGAGTTCGTCGGGCACCTCACCGTAGAAGGCAAGGGTGTAGTGCCAGCTGTCGTGGCCGGTCCACCGCAGCCGGCCGGCGGCCGGGAGCTTCTTCAACTGCGCCACCTCGGCGGCCAGTTCCTCGATCGCGGAAGCGGGAGGCAGGACCGCGGCGAAGAGTCTCATGCGGTCAGTGTGACGCAGGCCGCGTGCGGTCGGGCGGACCACAGGCCCGGCCACCGGCGCCGTCAGGGCCGGCCGGAAACGCGCCGTGCCGGCCCGCCCCCGAAGGGACGAGCCGGCACGTCCGGTTGCCGCCCGACCGCCGCGGCACCGTGCATACGTCCCTCCCTACGCCGCCGAAGCCAGCTCCTTCTCCACCGACGGGGCGGTTTGGGAGGCCCGGGGCACAAAGGCGACGTGCTGACGGCCCCGGCGTAGGTCGATCTTGAGGCGCAGGCCGCCCATCCTGGCGAGGATCAGCCCGATGACGGCCGCGGACAGCATGGAGACCGCGCCGCCCGCCAGGAAGCCGATCCGCGCGCCGAAGGCGTCGGTGATCCAGCCGACCACCGGCGCGCCGAGCGGGGTGCCGCCCACGAAGACCATCATGAACAGGCTCATCACCCGGCCACGCATGAGCGGGTCGGTGGCCATCTGGATGCTCGAATTGGCGGTGACATTGATCGTCAGGCCGACCATCCCGATCGGGGCGAGGAGCGCCGCGAAGACCCAGAAGGACGGGGCGAGCGCGGCCGCGATCTCCAGGGCGCCGAAGAGGATCGCGGCGCCGACCAGCAGCCGCAGCCGGGAGGTGGCACGGCGCGCCGCGAGCAGCGCGCCGATCAGTGAACCGGCCGCCATCAGCCCGTTGAACAGGGAGTAGGTGCCGGCGCCCTGGTGGTAGACGTGGTAGACGAACGCGGTCAGCCAGATCGGGAAGTTGAAGCCGAAGGTCCCGATGAAGCCGACCAGGACGATCGGCCAGATCAGGTCGGGACGCCCCGACACATACCGCAGGCCCTCCCGCAACTGGCCCTTGCTGCGCGGGGCCCGGTCGACCTTGTGGAGTTCGGCGGTCCGCATCATCAGCAGACCGGCGATCGGGGCGATGAACGAGAGGCCGTTGAGCAGAAAGGCCCAGCCGCTGCCGAACGCGGTGATCAGAACACCGGCGACGGCGGGCCCGACCAGCCGCGCGGACTGGAAGTTGGCCGAGTTGAGGCTGACGGCATTGCGCAGCTCGTCCTGGCCGACCATTTCGGAGACGAAGGCCTGCCGGGACGGGTTGTCGAGGACGGTGACCAGGCCGAGGACGAAGGCGACCAGGTAGACGTGCCAGACCTGCACATGGCCGGTCAGGGTGAGCACGGCGAGGGCGAGGCCGGTCAGGCCCATGGCGGACTGGGTGAACAGCAGCAGCTTGCGCTTGGCGAAGCGGTCGGCGATGACGCCGCCGTAGAGCCCGAAGAGCAGCATCGGCAGGAACTGCAGCGCGGTGGTGATACCGACCGCGGCGGACGAGCCGGTGAGGCTGAGCACCAGCCAGTCCTGGGCGATGCGCTGCATCCAGGTGCCCGTGTTGGACACCATCTGACCGGTGGCGAAGAGACGGTAGTTACGTATTCGTAGGGAGCTGAACGTGCCCTTGCGCGGTGTGGCGGCGGGGCCTGCGGCGACACCCGGGGCGGTGCCCGAAGTGGTCGCGGTCGCGTCGTCGGAAACCGTGTTGTCTGGGGAGTTCGGTGCGGGGGCGGAGTGTGCTCCGGATCCCGTACTCAAAGTGGGTTCGCCTCCTCGGCCTCGGGTTTCTACAGCTGTGCGAGCTTCTCCAGCACGGGCGCGGCGGCCCGCACCTTTGCCCACTCGTCCTCGTCCAGCCCGGAGGCCAGCTCGGCGAGCCAGGCATTGCGCTTACGGCGGCTCTCTTCGAGCATCGCCTCGGCCTGTTCGGTCTGGGTGACGACCTTCTGCCGGCGGTCGTCGGGGTGCGGTTCGAGCCGGACCAGCCCCTTGGCCTCCAGCATGGCCACGATGCGGGTCATCGACGGGGGCTGCACATGCTCCTTGCGGGCCAGCTCCCCGGGGGTGGCGTGGCCGCAGCGGAACAGGGTGCCGAGCACCGACATCTCGGTGGGGCTCAGCGATTCGTCGACCCGCTGGTGCTTGAGCCGGCGTGACAGGCGCATCACGGCGGACCGCAGCGCATTCACCGCGGCTGCGTCGTCTGGGGGCGCCTCTCGGTCGGCAGGCTGGGGGCGGGACAGTTCCGGCATGGTCTTTAGCATAACTCATTACCCTTTCTAAGGAAAGCCAGGGGGCGGGTGCCGCCTTCCAGGAATCACCCATACGAGTGAGGACGCAGCCGAAAGTGACGCGCCTGACCGCACGCGGACGCGACCGCGTCCGAAGGGGAACGAAGCCGACCCCGTTCGGCGCAAGCTCAACTCGCTCATCCGAATCCGCGCGGCGATGGCCGAGCGCAACGAGGCGCTGGAGGAGATCCAGAACCTGACGGACGGCACCGAGCGCCGCTTCTGGATCAAGATCGCTTCCGAGATCACCACTGGCCAGATCAGCCAGGCCGATGCCGTCGACGTGCTGGGCCTGAATCGGGAGACGGTTCGACAGCGCACTCGTCAGTACGTTCCCGACGCCCCGGCCCGCACCGGCAGTCCGGTCTCTCCGTGCTACCTGGCTGTCGCCATGCGCGAAGTTGGAGCCGACGACTGGCTGGCCGGCTCCGGCGCCGGGCTGTCCACAGTCTCCATGCCGATCAGTGGAGGGGAGTCCAACGGGCCGAGCCCGTACAACGAACGATTCATCGAGATCGCCTACCGGGAGATCGACGCTCCGCTGATGGATGAGGGGGTTCTGACCTCGTCCACCGGCCGCTCGTCGACCGGTCCTTCCTTCTCGCCCGTCCCCTGGCCGTGCAGGCCGGCCAGAGTCCTCGACCGGGCCCCGGCCGGCCTCCCGGATCATCGACTTGCACGGCTTTCTGACACGCTCTCCAGCCGCAGCAGACCATGTGACCCGGGGATTTCAGACCCTACGAGGTCAGCCCGGGAGGGGAATGAACAGCAGGAGACCGCGGGCGGAGGCGGCCTCGTAGCAGGAAGTGCCGGCGAAGGTGGCGGTGTAGAAGGGGGTGGCTACGACGTAGACGGGGACGACGGCGTTGGTGATGGTGGCGGTGCCGGTGACATCGGTGTCGGCGGTGCCGAGGGTGATCGGGCCGAAGAGCGTGGTGGCGGTGAAGGTCACCGGCTGACCGACCACCGGCGTGCCCGAGGTGGTCGTCAGGGTGGCGCTGAGGGTGGGGATGTAGAACTCCGGCAGCGGGGTGAACCGGAGCCGGATGGTGCCCGTCTGCGCGGTCAGCACTGTGCGGCTGGGGTTCACGGTGACGGAGGTGCTGGCGCTGGAGCCGGTGAAGCAGCTGTCACCGCCGTAGGCGGCGGTGAGGGTGCCGGTGGTCAGGGCGGTGGTGGTGAAGCAGGCCTGCCCCGAAGCGTTGACGGGGACCACCTGCGTCTGGCCGTTGGGGAGGGTGAAGGTGACCGTGCCGGTCGGCACCGAGGTGGTGGCTGTTCCTGGGGTGATGGTGGCGCATATGGTCACGCTCTGCCCGCAGCGGGAGGGGTTCGGCGTCACCGACAGCGTCGGCGTTGTGGAGTCCTGGCTCACGGTGACGGGGGTGGGGTTGCCGTTCACGGTCGCGGTGAACGTACCGACGGTGTAGGCGTGGGTGGTCTGCCCGCTCCCGGTGGCGTCCAGGGCGACGGTGACCGTGGGGCTGACGTCCCCGAAGTTCACCACCGCCGTCCCGTTCGGAGTCCCGCCGGAGATGCTGAACGTCACCGTCTGCCCGCACACCGGCGCCGCCGGCGAGGTCATCACCGTCAACGGCGAAATCTCCGTCACGTTCGCCGAGTTGGCGTTGGTGACGTAGACGTTGCTGTTCTGCGCCGCCGCCACATAGAACGGGAACGCGCCGACGGGGACGGTGGCCACGACGGTGTTCGTGACGCTGCTGATCACCGTCACGTTGTTCGAGTTGGAGTTGCCGACGTAGACGTTGCCGGTCGGCGCCACCGCGATCCCGAACGGGCCCGCGCCGGTGGGGACGGTGGCCAGGACGGTGTTCGTGACGCTGTCGATCACCGTCACGTTGTTCGAGACGGTGTTGGTGACGTAGACGTTGCCGTTCGACGCCACCGCGAAAACCCCCGGGACGCTGCCGGCGGGGACGGTGGCCAGAACGGTGTTCGTGGCACTGTCGATCACCGTCACGTTGCTCGAGAGCTGGTTGGCGATATAGACGTTGCCGTTCGGCGCCACCGCCGCCGCGCCCGGGAAACTGCCGCTGGGGAGGGTGGTCAGGACGGTGTTCGTGGCGCTGTTGATCACCGTCACGGTGTTGTCGTTCCGGTTGGCGACGTAGACGTTGCCGTTCGACGCCACCGCCACCGCGTCCGGGACCGCGCCGCAGGGGACGGTGGCCAGGACGGTGTTCGTGGCGCTGTTGATCACCGTCACGGTGTTCGACGTGCTGTTGCCGACGTAGACGCTGCCGTTCGGCGCCACCGCCAGCGCGAACGGGCCCCCGCCGACGGCGACGGTGGCCAGGACGGTGTTCGTGGCGCTGTCGATCACCGTCACGGTGTTCGAGCTCTGGTTGGTGACGTAGACGTTGCCGTTCGACGCCGCCACGATCAGGGCCGGGTTCGAGCCGGCGGGGACGGTGGCCAGGACGGTGTTGGTGGTGCTGCTGATCACCGTCACGTTGTTCGAGTTGCTGTTGCCGACGTACACGTTGCCGTTCGGCGCCACCGCCACGGGGATCGGGCTCGTGCCCGCCGGGATCGTCACCGTGGAGAACTCCGCGCTGAAGGGCAGCACCGCAAGCCCCCGTACAGCGGGCGCCTCAGATCCACCCGCCGGGCCAACCGGCCGAACCCCGCGAGCTACCAACGGAGTTGCCGACCAAATCGCACTCGATTCCATGACAAACCTCTCTCAGCTGAGAGGGCCACCCAGGAATTCCCACCGGGGCCCGCGTCGCACGGCGCCGATATACGCGAACCGGATCACCGCTTGGACACCGGGACAGAGGGAGGACGCACCGACACGTACCACGCACGGGCGCACCATAGGGGTTGGTTCTCTCCCCGGGAAGAGAGGCAGCCCACCGGAAAACGGTCACTACCATTAACCCGAAATAAGCAAAATGACACTACGCCCTTGACTGAATTTCACCCGCAAAGACCATTCCACATACGAGATGACGAACTGTCATGCAATGTGGCCCGGAACGTGGAGCTGAGTACGTGGACGAAGCGAGAGATTGCGATCCACGAAGTCGGCGGCGGCGGGTTCGGCCAGGAGAGCCCGACGGTCCGCACCGATGGCGGTCAGCGCCCAGTCCACGCCCGGGTCGCGCGATACGAGGGCCAGCGCGAGACGCTCGGGCCGGTGTTGCCGCTCGCGGCGTGCGAGGGCCTGTCGAAGGGAGGCTTCGCAGGCCGCCCGCGCATCGATCCCGAGCGGTGGGTCCGCCTGGGCGCAGCGTCTACGGGCGCGGTGTGCGCGGCGGGCCCTGTGGCGAGATGCGCGGCCCACAGCAGGTCGTTTCAACACTGCCTACTGCCGCAGCTGTTCAGACTTCTGTATAGGCGCTTGTGCGGTTACGCGCACAAGCGCGCCGGCTACAATAATGCCGATTTCTGGGAAAGTAACGGACCAATCCATGTACCCCGGGCGTTGATTACGGTCGAGGATGAGTTTCGCGAGACCTTGGCCGCCTGTTACGTACTCCTGAAAATTGGCTGTCCGGGACTCGGCCAGACCGAAGGTATCCAGCAGGACGCTCCTCCGCGAGGATTTCGACGAGCGCTTCACGTCGCCTCTCGACGAGACGAAGCAGCTGGGGGTGCGCTGGCCCGCTACTTGACGCCGAGTGCCTGCTCGATCGGGTCGAGCAGGAAGTAGATCAGGAAGCAGAGGCCGACGACGTCCAGCAGCCAGGGAATCTCCTTGAAGCGCCCGGTCGCCGCGCGCAGCAGGATGAAGGCCAGGACACCGATGCCGATGCCGTTGGTGATGCTGTAGGTGAACGGCATCGAGATCATCGTCAGGAACGCGGGGATGCCGACGGTGTAGTCGCCCCAGTCGATGTCCCGCACGTTCGAGGCCATGATCAGGAAGCCGACGACCAGCAGCGCGGGCGTCGCGGCCTGCGAGGGCACGACGGTCGCCAGGGGCGTGAAGACCAGCGCCAGCAGGAAGAGACCACCGGTCATCAGGTTCGCGACACCGGTACGGGCGCCCTCGCCGACACCGGCCGTGGACTCCACGAAGCAGGTGTTGGCGGAGGCGGAGCCGAAGCCGCCGGCCGCGACCGCGATGCCGTCGACCATGAGGATCCGGCCCATGTTCGGCAGCTGGCCGGTCTCGTTGTTCAGCAGCCCGGCCTCCTCGCCGACGCCGATGATGGTGCCCATCGCGTCGAAGAAGCCGGAGAGCAGCACGGTGAAGACGAACAGGCAGCCGGTCAGCACGCCGACTTCCTTGAAGCCGCCGAAGAGGCTGATCTGACCGATCAGTCCGAAGTCCGGGGTGGCGATGATCTTGTGCGGGACATTGGGCACCGCCAGGCCCCAGGCCGCGTCCGGGATATGGACGACGGCGTTGATGCCGATCGCGACGACGGCCATGCTGACCATGCCGATCAGGATCGCGCCCCGGACCTTCCGCACGATCAGCACGAACATCAGGACCAGGCCGAGGACGAAGACCAGCACCGGCCAGCCCTTGAGCTGTCCGCCCTGGCCCAGGCTCATCGGGACGGTGGTGTGCGCGGCGTCCGGGTTACGCGTCACAAAGCCGGCGTCGACCAGGCCGATCAGCGAGATGAACAGGCCGATGCCGATGGCGATGGCCCGCCGCAGCCCGTTGGGGATCGCGTCCATCACCCGCTGCCGCAGACCCGAGGCGACCAGCACCATCAGCACCAGACCGGCGAGCACGACCATGCCCATCGCGTCCGGCCAGCTCATCTTGGGGGCGAGCTGCAGCGAGACCACGGCGTTGATGCCGAGGCCGGCGGCGATGGCGATCGGGACATTGCCGATGACGCCCATCAGCACCGTACTCAGACCGGCCAACAGCGCGGTGGCGGTGACCAGCTGAGCGTTGTCGAGATGATGGCCGAACTTATCGACTCCGGACCCGAGGATGATCGGGTTCAGCACGATGATGTAGGCCATCGCGAAGAAGGTCGCCAGACCGCCGCGGAGTTCGCGGCCGACCGTCGACCCCCGCTCGGAGATCTTGAAGAAGCGGTCGAAGCCGTTCTGGGGAGGCTTCGGACCTGGGTTCTCAAGGGTGTCGACCGGCGTGGTGGCCGAGGGGGGCATGCGGGGACCTCAGTCGGACGGGCCTGGGCAGGCGCGGGGGCCCGAGGGCCCGGAACACATACAGAAACAGAAATAACCGGATCAGGTTGGATGAATAGACGAGCCAAACCAGCCACATCCGGAAAGGTTCAGTATGAATAAACCATGCGGTGATCGCTATCTCCGCGCGTAGACCCTTGTGGCATACGGACCGGGCCGCACACCACACCGCCACCGACGCCCCGGCGGCCGCCGCCCGCCCCCTGCCCACCGCCGCCCACGGCCCTCACATCCCGTCCCCGTAAGCTGACCCGCATGTGGAAGAAGTCCGAACTGCGCGAGGCCCCGGCGCCTCTCGAAGGCCCCGTCGTCGGCACGGTCACCGGCGGCACCATCATCTGGTTCGTGCTCTTCCTCGGCCAGCTCCCCTTCTACGGCTGGTTCGCCGACCACGGCCACACCTGGTGGGTGTGGACCTGCCTGGCCGGCGGCGGCCTCGGGCTGGTGGGCATCTGGTACGTCCGGGCCCGGGACGCCGCGATCAAGCGCGCCGCGGCGACGGCCGACCGGACCTGAGCGCCCGGACCTGAGCGCACACCGCCCGCCACCCCGCCCGGCCGGCGGGTGAGGTGCGCCGTCCGCCCGTAACGTCGAGGGCATGACGGAGCGGTCGAGGGCCGAAGCCGGGCACGCCGGAGCGGGCGGCGAGCCGGCCGGGCGGACCGCGCAGACGCCGGTCAACCCCGGACTGACCGCCGCCGAGGTCGCGGAGCGGGTCGCCCGGGGCGAGGTCAACGACGTCCCGGTACGGTCCTCCCGCACTGCCGCCGGGATCGTCCGCGCCAATGTCTTCACCCGCTTCAACGCCATCATCGGCGTGCTCTTCGTGATCATCCTGATCATCGGCCCGCTCCAGGACGGCCTGTTCGGCTTCGTCATCGTCGCCAACACCGGCATCGGCATCGTCCAGGAACTGCGCGCCAAGAAGACCCTGGACAACCTGGCGGTCATCGGCGAGGCACGGCCGGCCGTCCGGCGCGACGGGACCACCGCCGAGATCCCCACGTCAGCGGTGGTCCTCGGCGACGTCATCGAACTCGGGCCCGGCGACAAGGTCATCGTCGACGGCGAGGTGCTGGAGAGCGACGGCCTGGAGGTCGACGAGTCGCTGCTGACCGGCGAGGCCGATCCGGTCCTCGAAAAGCCCGGTGACCGGGTGATGTCCGGCAGCTTCGTCGTCGCCGGCAGCGGTGCCTTCGCCGCGACCAAGGTCGGCCGGCAGGCGTACGCGGCCCGGCTCGCCGAGGAGGCCAGCCGCTTCACCCTGGTCCACTCCGAGCTGCGCAGCGGCATCAGCCGGATCCTCAAGTACGTGACCTGGATGATGATCCCGACCGCGACCGGCCTCATCCTCAGCCATCTGCTCACCCTCGGCCTGCCGGTCGACGAGGCCATCCGCCGGATGGTCGCCGGCATCGTGCCGATGATCCCCGAGGGCCTCGTGCTGCTCACCTCCGTCGCCTTCGCGATCGGCGTCATCCGGCTCGGCCGCCGGAAGTGCCTGGTCCAGGAGCTGCCCGCCATCGAGGGACTGGCCCGGGTCGATGTGGTGTGCCTGGACAAGACCGGCACGCTCACCGAGGGCGGCATGGACGTCAACGGGCTACGGGTCCTCGACGGCGACGAGGCCTTCCTCAAGAAGGTGCTGGGCGCGCTCGGCGGATGCGACCCACGGCCCAATGCCTCCCTCCAGGCGATCATCGAGGCGTATCCGGCGGACGACGCCTGGCAGTGCACCCGTTCGCTGCCGTTCTCCTCCGCCCGCAAATACAGCGGCGCCACCTTCGCCGGCCCCCACGGCCCCCACGGCCCCCGCGGTCCCGACAACCTCGACGGCTCCATCAGCCCCAGCGGCTCCGACGGCCCCGACGGCGAGAGCACGACATGGCTGCTCGGCGCCCCGGACGTCCTGCTGCCGCCCGGCGACCGCCGCCTCGCCGAGACCGACCGCCTCCACGCGCGAGGGCTGCGCGTACTCCTGCTGGCCCGTGCCACCCGGGAGCTGGACGACCCCGAGGTCACCCGCGGCGTACGGCCCACCGCACTGGTCATCCTGGAGCAGCGGCTGCGCCCGGACGCCCCCGACACCCTGCGCTACTTCGCCGACCAGGGCGTCCAGGCCAAGGTGATCTCCGGCGACAACGCGGTGTCGGTGGGCGCGGTGGCCGGCAAACTGGGGCTGCCGGGCGCGGATGCCCCCGTGGACGCGCGCCAACTGCCCGGCGACAAGGCCGCCATGGCGGCCGCGATCGAGAAGGCCGCGGTCTTCGGCCGGGTCACCCCGCAGCAGAAGCGGGAGTTGGTCGCGGCCCTGCAGTCCCGCGGCCACACCGTCGCGATGACCGGCGACGGCGTCAACGACGTACTCGCCCTCAAGGACTCCGACATCGGTGTCGCCATGGGCTCCGGCTCCGAAGCGACCCGCACCGTCGCCCAGATCGTCCTGCTGAACAACAGCTTCGCCACGCTGCCTTCGGTCGTCGCCGAAGGCCGCCGGGTCATCGGCAACATCACCCGTGTCGCCACCCTCTTCCTCACCAAGACCGTCTACTCCGTCCTGCTGGCGATCCTGGTGGCCTGCTGCCAGATCCCCTACCCGTACCTGCCGCGGCATCTGACCCTGCTCTCCACCCTGACCATCGGAATCCCCGCGTTCTTCCTCGCCCTGGCCCCCAACAAGGAGCGCGCCAGACCGCACTTCGTCCGCCGGGTGATGCGCTACGCGGTGCCCTCGGGCCTGATCACCGGCCTCGCCGCCTTCACCACCTACCTGCTGGCCCGCAGCTACTACACCGGCCCGGACGCCCTGTCCGCCGAGACCAGCGCGGCCACCCTGACCCTCTTCCTCACCGCGATGTGGGTACTGGCGATCATTGCCCGCCCCTACACCTGGTGGCGGATCGGCCTGGTCCTGGCGATGGGCCTGGCCTTCGTCGCCGTCCTTGCCACCCCCTGGCTGCAGAGGTTCTTCGCTCTGCGCCTGGTCGGCACGACGATGCCGTGGGCGGCCGTCGCCATCGCGGTGGTGGCGGCGCTGCTGCTGGAGGTCACCTGGCGCTGGGTGGGCCGGCGCTTCCCGGCCTGACGAACGGCCGGCCGCCCCACCGCATCCCGGACCCGGGCCGCCCGCCGGCACAGCCGGGCCGAGGAGACACCCGCGCTTCCCCGCCCCCACAGGCGACGCGAGGGCCCGAAGAGCACCTGCCCGGCCGATACCCCGGGCTCCGGGGCCGTACTACGCTCCTGCCCCATGACATTCCACGGGGACCTGGCGCACGAGGTACTGGCGAGTTCGCATCACCACTACCACCACTACACCGGCGGCCACTACGGCGGCACCGGTGACGGCACCCTCGACTGGTGGGTGTGGCCCGCCCTCGCCCTCTCCGCGATCGTCGTCATCTTGAGCATCGTCAAGCGATTCCGCTCGAACTGACCGCACGAACAGACCGCCCGAACTGACCGCACGAACTGACCGCACGAACTGACCGTACGGTTCGCCCCACGATTCTCGCCGTGATCACGACCCCGACGCGGGCAGCCGAGCGCCCCGGCTCTCCGCGATGCGGCGCACATCGCGCAGGCCATCGGCCAACCCGCGGGCGAGAAACCGCAGTTCACGGCCGGTCAGCCGGCGGTCGGCGAGCATCTCCTCCGCGTGGCCGAGAATGTCGTCGGCCATGCCGAGCTGTACGCACTCGATGTCGTCGGCGACGCGGGAGACGTACCCGGTGCCGTCACCCACGAGGTAACAGGGCTTGCCGTCGGGACTCGACCAAGGCAGGAGCCGCACGAGGGCGGGATGTTCCTCCGTCACGCCGCGACCTCCAGCCCGTGGGTGCGCTCGTAGGCGACGAGGTACGGACGGACGAGGCGGGTCGCCTCGCCACGGACCACGGTTGCGCGCGCGCCGCGCGGACGGCTCGCCACGGGAACGGCTTCCGGACGCTCCCTCGCCAAGCCGGCGCGAGCGGCGGCCCTGCGACGGCCCGAGGGCGGGAAGAGCCGGCACAGCAACGGCCCGAAAAGTTTCGCGATAGCGTGATTCATGTCGTCGACCTCCATAGGGCTGATGACCACACCCCCGGACCGTGGCAGCGGTCGCGGGGGCTTTTCCGTCATCACCCAGCATTGCGGACGGAATACGCTGAGTGCACGCCGTACGTGTCACCAAAGTCCGCCAGTGGACAGTGAATTGAAGGTGTGTTCGAGCAATGGAGCTGAACAACGAGGACGACGACAGGGCCACCCCGCGGACGGTGCTGGGACGGCGCCTGCGCCGCCTACGGGAGGCCGCGCCCCTTTCACAGCGAGCCCTGGCCGACAAGGTTGGCTATCCGCATACGTACATCAGCCGGGTGGAACGCGGGGAGCAGCTCCCGTCCGAAGCACTGGCCGAGGCCCTGGACGTGTACTTCGCGACGGACGGGCTCTTCGTCGAGTTGCTGTCCATGGCACAGGATGCGTCGATTCCCGACTATGGTCGAGCGGTCCTCGAAAGCGAGGGAAAGGCAGCTCGCATTCAAGTCTTCGGCAGCAGCCTGATCCCCGGACTTTTACAGACCAAGGATTACGCACGCGCCCTGTTCCGCACATCGCTGGCCGGTGAATCAGCGGAAGGGATAGAAGAGCATGTCGCCACACGGATGCGCCGTAAGCGTGTATTCGAAAAGGTAAATTCTCCACTTTACTGGGCAATCATGGATGAAGCGGCCCTGAAGCGCTCCATCGGGGGTCCAGAGTGCATGTGTGGGCAAATTCGGCATGTACTCAAGGCGGCTGAGTCACCCCATGTCGCGCTTCAAGCACTACCTTTCAGCCAAGGGAAACATCCCATGCTGGGAGGCAGTTTGAGCCTTCTCACCCTGCGCAACGGAGCTACGATCGGATATGTCGAGAGCTTCTTTTCCGGGGAGCAGGTGGAGTCGACAGGAAAGATTCTTGAGCTCACGCACATGTTTGACGTCGCTCGCTCCAAGGCGCTGCCGGAGCGTGAAACTCTCGACCTCCTCAGCAGCTACCTGAGAGAGTACGAGGATGAAGACAATTCCTGACGCGTCCGCACTGAGCAGGTGGCGCAAGTCCAGCTACAGCAACGGCCAGGGAGCCGAGTGCATCGAGGTCGTCGACGGACCCCCCGGTGCCGTACCCGTCCGTGACTCCAAGAATCCGCACGGCCCCGCGCTGGTCTTTCCGTCTGACGGCTGGTCATCCTTCATCACCGCCGTCAAGGGCGGCCAGTTCGGCAACTGAGCCACCGCGCAGTACACCACGAAGGTCAGCCCCCGCCCGGATCATGGCGCAGTGAAGGCGGGGGCCTCCTTCGTTCATCCTTCATTCTTCGGGTCTACGGCTTCCCGATGACGCTTCGCGGGTCATCCAGCCACACCCGCTGCCCGTCGCGGTCAACGGTCAAGCCGAACCGGGACCGTTCCGGCTTCCCCAAGTCATGCCAGCGAAGGAACGCTTCCCGCACCTCATCCCACAGCGCACGCGGCCCGTACTGCTCCACCTCGTACGCCTCCGCGTCCGGGACGTATTCCACGGTCGCCCACGACTTCCGATCGTCGGCGAAGAACCACAGGGTGGCTTCCCCGCTGTCGTCGTCCGCGTCGCACCACCGGTACCACGCGTCCGTGAGGCGCAGGCCGGTGAAGAACGCGGGGTCGTCCTGGATGACGTTCTGCGGGGGGATATCGGTGGTGCTCTTCTCTCCCTTCTCCCCGTGGTACACGTCCGAGATGCGCCCGGCCCCGGCTCGCTGAGTGCGGTCCCACATGAAGGCCGGGTAACCGGAGAACGACCCTTGGGCTCTCCCGTCCCTCACGTCCAGCGTGGCGTACGACCCGTTGAAGAAGCTGCTGCCCCATGGGGTGACGATGCGCCCGCCGGGGCACTGCTCCAGCCACGCCTGCGGCACGTCTCGTATGGTGCAGGTACAGATCACGAGGTCGTACGGCGCGCCCCGGGGATGCCCTTCACGCCCGTTCCCGAGAATCGTCGTCGGGTGGAATCCCGCCCGCTTCAGGTTCTCCACCGCCGTGGACAACACCGCCTCGTCGACCTCCACCGTGGTCACGTTGTCCGCGCCGAGCCGGTGGGACAACCAGGCTGCGTGGTAACCGGTGCCGGTACCGATCTCCAGCAGCCGTTGCCCTTCGTGCACATCCAGCAGGCTCAGCATTTCGAGCATGATCGACGGCATGGAAGAGGACGACGTGGAGAGCCTGAACTCACCGTCGGATGTCGGTTTGCCGTCGTTGACCTGTGTCACGACAGGCGCGTCCGTGTAGACGGCCTTCCGCCAGCCCTCGGGATCGGCAGCGAAGTCATGCCCCTCGAACACCTCGGGGATGAACAGCGCACGATCCACGGAAGCCACGGTGTCCTGCCACGCCAGCGGCAACGCACCCTTGCTCTTCAGCCTCTCGACGAGCCGCTGTTGCGTCGTCATCCGGCCTCACTTCTTCGGCGGCTCGTACGGCTTGGTCGGACCCGGCGGCCTGTCGCGGTGACCGTCGCTGTCGGACGTGTCGGGCCTGCCGGAGTGGTCTCCGCCCTTCTTGCCCATGGATCCCTCGCTTCCTGCTGTTCGGGAGATGAGGTGACGGATCTGCTGGCATAGCGCATATGAATGCGCGAGAGGCTTCCGCCACACCAAGGACGCTACGCAGGACGGAGGTTGCCGGTCCACGTTGTTGCACAAAGTTGCAGAGCAATCACCCGAAGGAGTCGATGCTGATCAAGGAACGGACCCGCGGGCCGTAACCGGACATGCCGGAGAGGCGAGCCAAGGCCCGGCGATCCCGGCATCGCGATGCCCACCCCGCCTCCCCGGGGGCCAACGCGTTCAAACTGCTGGCGTGCTCGCATCACCACTCCAGTCACTCCAGTCACTACGGCGACACCAGCCACTACGACTCCCCCGGTACGTCGTGATCACAGTGCGGCGCGGGCAGCCGGGCGCCCCGGCTTTCCGCGACACGGCGCACATCCCGCAGAGAATCGGCCAGCCCCCGGGCAAGGAAGCGCAGTTCGCGGCTGGTGACCTGACGACCAGTGAGCATCTCCTCCGCGTGGCCGAGAATGTCGTCGGCCATGTCGAGCTGCACGCACTCGATGTCGTCGGCGACCCGGGAGACATACCCACCGCGCTCACCCACGAGGTAACAGGGCTTGCCGTCGGGGCTCGACCACGGCAGGAGCCGCCCTGGGTCGTGGTGTTCGGTCATGCCCTCACCTCCAGCCCGTGGGCCCGCTCATGGGCGACGAGGTAGGGACGGATCGGGGCGATGTCCTCGCCCCGCGCCATGGCGATGTACGTGGCACGTGGACGCCGCAGCGCGGGCACGGACGCCGGGCCCGTCACCCTGGTCGTGGTACGAGAGACAGCTCTGCGACGCCCGGAGGGCGGTAACAGACTTCGCAGCAGCCACTCCAAGATGCTGATGGTGCGTGGGAACACGTCATCGACCTCCGTGGGTTGGTGGCCACACCGCCGGACCGTTGCAACGGATGCGGGGGCCAGAGCTTCGTTGTCCGATACCGCTGGACGGCCGGCCTTCTGCCTTCACAGGCGGCACGGCGTGGCCTTGGCTTGTGTAATCAGTCAACGACGGAAAGCAACGGCGAATGTGCACAGGAAGTGCACAACGGCGGCGCGCGGGTATGGGCCCCTGTGAACATGTAGTCCAACGAACCAGACGAACTCGACTGGGAAGAACGGCGCATGAGTGCAGAGATCACCACTCCTGGACCGGGCGCGAACGTCAAGGTGTTGCGCTTGGAACGATGCTGGCTGCAAGACCACCTGGCAGGCAGAGCCGGAATGTCGACGTCGATGCTCGGCAAGATCGAACGAGGCGAACGACCACTCACTCAGGGCATGGGCGCGGTCCTCGCTCACGCCTTCGGCGTCACCCTGGACGAACTGCTGGGGCAGGCTCCCGTGAAGGCCGGGGACAGTGACCGGTTGACGGAGTTGCGGGCCGCGATCCGACGCTTTGACCTGCCGACCGGCAAGCCGGTTCGGGAGGACCGGCTCGCGTACGATCTCGCCGAGCTATTTCTGTTGCGCGGCAACGCCGACCTCTCCTCCGTCACCCACCAACTCCCAGGGCTACTGCGGCGAGTACAGGACCATGCGCACGCCACCGGACTGCCTGAGAACTGGTCGAAGGTCGCTGACGTGTACAGCGCGGTCTACTGGCTGGCAGCTCGCCATCGGTGGATGACGCTGGCGGAGCTCGCCGTGAGCAAGCAGAGGCAGGCGGCAGAGCGTTCGAACGCCTTGGCGCTCGCTGTGGCCGCCCGGGACGAGGCCGGGACGTTTCTCAATGGAGGTGACTTCGCCGGGGGACTGGCCGTGGTGGATCGGGCCGTGGTGCAGGCCGAATCAGATATGCAGGGGAGGACTCGCCACCTCGCCTTGGGTCTGCTCCATCTCCGAGGAATGACGCTGGCAGGTCGGCTGCGGGACAAGGAGACCGTCGAGCGGCATATCAAGGGCGCTCGGAAATCTGCTGCGGTCATCGACTCCGACATCAACGTGCACGGAGTGCATTTCGGTCTGGAGAACACCATCACCCATATCCTTGCGACCCACGTTGACCTCAAGGAAAACGCCGAGGCCCTTGAGGTGGGCGAGAGGTATCTGCGGGGCGGGCATACCCTGCCGGCCACTCGCATCGGCCCCCTCCACATGAATATCGCCAGGGCCAAATTGGCTTTGAAGGACCGGGATGGCGCAGTGGATTCACTGGCCGAGGCATGGGACATCGCGCCACAGATGACGAAGGTCCACCCCACAAGCCTGGAATTAAGCCGAGTCCTCGTTTCTCTGCACAAGCGGAGCAATCCGAAAGTGACTGCTCTCGCCAAGAGGGCCGGCATCAAGCTCTGAGCGGCCGTGATTCACGGATACCCGAGGGAGTACGAAGATGAAAACGAGCCACCCCGCAGGACACCACGAGAGGTCACGAAGAACAGATGCTCAGCACGCCTGCCAGGTGAACATCGCCCGGTCGAAGCGGCGCTCGGCGAGATCCTGAGGGCGTATCAGCCAGTACAGCATCCCGGAGTCGCCCCACACCATGTCCGCCTCGTCCTCACCGTCGAACTGCGCCAACAGCACCCACTCGCCGGCCTGCGCGTCCGCCACCTCGATCTCCACGAGGTCTTGTATCGAGTCGGCGTAGCCGCCGATCTGGTGGACGCAGTCGGCGTCGTCCTCGCACTCGAACTCGGTCAGCTCATCGACGAACTCATCCTCGTACACCGGGTGGTCGTAAGAACCCGGGCCCGAGGTGCCAGGCGCGAACACCGCCCGTGCCCGTGGATGCGAGGGGTGGGGCGCCGTCATCACGGTTCGCGCGGTCAGCGGCAGGAGCGGAAACGGTGTGAGCTCGGCGGGTGCGTCACGCAACGGCGCTTCCTCACCCTCCGGCACGTAGAGGACTCGGGCGCCCGAGCGGTTGTCGTGGAGGTTCGGCCCGCTCCCCCAGGACGCGTAGTCGTCCAGCTGACCATCGAAGAAGAAGAACAGCAGCGTTCCCTCCCTCGGAAGAGAGATGTCCACAGCCTCGGAAGGCAACTCAGCGCAGTCGATCGAGGCGATGAGCGACAACGGACCGTGCCCCTCCCATATCGGCCAATCCTGTCCGTCTGGCAACCGGGGAAGCCCGCCGAGCCGTCCGACGACGGAGTCCGGGTCGGTATCGACCTCCAGGCGTACGGCGGGGCGCAGGAGACCCAGCCACTGCTGGGCGATGCCGGAGGGCAGGTGCTGCAGAGCGAAGTCGCGCCAGGCGTCGAGGGGTGCGTGTGTCATGACGACCATCATGGCCATTCCCACTGACAGCGACGCCCGGCGGCCCTCTGACGTTTACGTACCCGGTGCCCTCGCCGATGAGGTAGCAGGGCCGTCAAGAGCGGGAAGTTCTCCCGCCGGCATGACCGCCTCGCCACGGCGAGGCGGTCATGCCGACAGCTCCGTCAGTCGAACCACCGCGCCCGCGCCAGCTCCTCCCCCCGTTCCGGGTCTTCCAGGAGGGCGGCGACCTCGAAGCGGCGGGGCCACTGGCCCGCCGCCCAGGCCAGGCCCGCCGCCACGCCCTCCAGGGTCGCGGCGTGCACGGTGCCGTCCGGCGTCCGGCGCCAGTCCAGCTCGGTGGGGTCGTCGGAGCCGTCGGGGCCGTCGGAGCCGTCGACGAGCAGCTCCTCATGTTCCCAGTACGCCTCGGGGGTGGCGGCGCCGAGCAGCGTCCGTACGGCCTCGGGCACCTCGTGGCGTACGCCCTCGGAGCGGACCTCGGCGGCGACCGCCTCGCTCAGCCGCCGGACCTGGAGCAGCTCCGCCAGCTCGGCGGCGCGGGCGGGCCGCACCGGCAGCAGGGTGCGGCCGGCCGCCAGCGGTACCAGGTCCGGTGCGTCGGCAACCACCGCGTCCGCCGCGTCGACCACCCGGACCTCTTCGTCGAGCACGGCCCGCAGCTCGTCGGGCAGGGTCACCTGATCGGGGTCCAGGTCCGCCAGCAGGCCGTAGATCGCGTGGAGTTGCGCGGCGCCGACGGGCAGCTCCGGGTCGGCGAGGCGGGTCAGCAGCTCCGCCGCGCCGCCCGGCTCGTCCAGGAGGGCGGCGACGGACGTGCGGACGCCGAGGGCCCGCAGCACCTGCGCATCGACCTCGCCCGCGTCCGCGGACTCGTACAGCCCGGCCAGCAGCGGATCGCCACCCGCCGAGCGCAGACCGGCGGGCCGGCGCCCGTCGAGTACCGGGTGTCCGCGCAGCCACCAGGCGGTGTACGGGCGGACGGATTCAGTGGTGCCGTCGGGCAGCAGCACCCGCACCGGTGCGGTCAGGGCGTCGCGCAGCGGCGGGCGGGAGAGCATGGCCAGCACCTCGGGCCAGGCGTCGTCGGCGACCAGGTCGAGGTCGCGCACCGCGACCAGTTCGGTCACCACCGGGGGTACGGGGGTCTCGGGCAGTGCGTCGAGGATGTCCTCGCACCACACGTCCACCGCGTCCAGCAGCCCGACGTCGTCCGGCTCGGCGAAGTCCCCGTCGCGCGGCTCCATTTCGTCCGGGTCGAGGACGACATCGGTGGCCCGGACGAGCGCGAAGCCGGCCATGACGCCGACGGCCGTCAGCGGCTGCTCGCCCCAGCGTTCGGCCAACTCCGCCTCGCAGGCGGCGAGTTCACCCTCACGGATGACTCGCTCGAAGGCGCTGCCCGGGTACACCAGTTCTCCGGCCGGCGCCAGTTCGCCGTCCTCGTCGGGCAGGGCGAGCGCCCCGAGCCAGGGCTCGTCGCCCGGCGCGAGACGGGCGTCGCGGACCAGCCCGAGCACCGTCTCCGCCAGTTCCTCGGCGCCCAGCGGAGCCCCCGCCCCGCCGTCGGTCTCCTCGGCGAAGACGTCGTAGGCATCCTCGTCCGCGTCCAGTGAGTTCGCCACGGCCGCGCGCACCTGGGGGGTGGTCAGTACGGCGCGCGGTGCGGCCGGGGTGGCGCCCAGCTTCTCCAGCAGCGGGTGCACCGCGTCGGGGTGGGCGACCTTCAGGCCGAGCCGGGCGAGCGTACGGTGCCGGGCCGCGGCGTCCTCGTCAGGGTCGCCGCCGGGCAGCGGCAGCAGCACCTGACGCGGCCCGATCGTGGTCCGTACGCCGCCGCCCGCACCGGGTCCCTGGCCCGTCGTGCCCGCCAGCGGCACCGGCAGTCCGCTGAGCCGGTCCGGGTCGGTGCCGGCCAGCGCGTCGTAGAGCCGCCACCACCAGCCGGGCGAGCGTTCGACGCCCGCCAGCCGGTCGACCATCTCCCCCAGCGGCACCCGGGCCACGCCCAGCGCCCGCAGCTCCGGCCGGCGTTCCAGCCCGGCCGGCAGCAGGCTCGGGAACAGTTCGGCCAGCACCCCGACCGTCGCCGCGCCCGCACCCTCCACCAACTCGGCATCCACCGGACGCAGCACGAAGCGGTCCACCCCGCCGTCGCCCTCGTCCCATTCGCCCGCCGCCGGCGCCTCGGGCTCGGCCGGCCGGTCACCGGGCGCGCCCGCGCTCGGCAGGAACCGCACCCGCGGCAGCAGTTCCAGCACCTGCCGGCGCAGCTCACCGTCCAGACCGCCCTTGCCGAGCGGCCCCGGCACCAGGTCCAGGGTGCCGACCGAGACCGGCTGCCACTCGGCCAGCAGCGTCGCGTAGGCCGCGGCCGCCCGGCCCACCAGGAAGTCCGTCAGCGGGCCCGGCGCGACATGCCGGCGGGTCGGCTCCAGCGGGAACGAGGCGATCAGCAGTGCGGGCAGGCCCAGCGGCTCGTCCGTCGGCGTCGGGGCATGCACCACCGCCGCCGTCCCGGGCCGCGCCGGTGCGCCCTCGTCGTCCACCGGCACCGCCCAGGTCACCGACCAGGCCGGCCGCAGCCGCTCCTCGACGGGCCGGTCCGCCAGCAGCGCCGGGTCCAGCGGACCCCCGTCGCCCGCCACCCGCCACCGGGTGGTGCCGCGCTCGCTGTCCTCGATCAGGACGCAGGCGCCGTCCTGGCTCCGCCGCAGCTCCCGTACGTGCTCCGGGGTCTCCACCACGACCTCGGCCAGCCCCGGCAGGGTCAGCAGCAGCGCGGCGTCGATCCCGTCCAGCAGCCGCTCGGCGAGATCCTGCGCCGCGACGTCCCGCAGCGGCAGCACGACGGCGGTGTCGTAGCCCTCGGGCGCCGTGCCCTCCGCGGGCAGCGGCAGGCGCAGCAGCGGGACGTGCCCGTCGCGCCGGCGCAACTCACCGCCCAGGCCGGGGCTGTGCGCCGCGACCTCCCCCGCCATGGCCCGCGCCTCGGCCAGCGACCAGCGCACACCGCCGGTACGGCCCACCAGCGCCGGCTCATCGCTCACGGACAGCACGGCCGCGAAGCCCACGCCGAACCGGCCGACCGCACCGGCCGACACACTGGCCTCCCGCTTCGCGGAGGCACGCAGCGTCGACAGCGACTCGACGCCGGTGGCGTCCAGCGGGGCACCGGTGTTGGACGCGACGAGTACGGCGGGCGCGTCGCCGTCGGCCGCATGCAGGGTCAGCCGCAGCCGTCCGGGGACGCCGGCCCGTGCCGCCGCGTCCGCCGCGTTCTGCGCCAGCTCCACGGCGAGCCGGTCGCGGTAGCCGCCGAGCGCGAGATCCTCCTCGGCGTTCGCGTCCTCCCGGAACCGGGCCGGCGAGGCGGCCCAGGCATCCAGCACGCCACGCCGCAGCCGGGCCGTCCCGAACGGGTCTCCGGCTGCGCCTCGCACCCACGACGTAGCTGTCACTGTCCGTCTCCCTAAGCGTGTGTCGGTGGGCCGACGGTATCGCCCCACGTATGCGGGTGCCCCGCCGTGCCTGTTTCCCGCCTTCGGCGGGAGGGGTGTTTGGGGTGGGCCCCAGGCGTGTGGTGGGTGCCGGTGGCGGGGCCGGAGGGGGTGGGCCCCACCCCGGTGGGGGGGGAGGAAAACAACAAACCCCAAGCATCAGCTACACCACGACGCGGCCGAGCTCTGGTTCTTGAAAACCTTCATCCCCACCGGGCGGAGGCCGCGTTCCCGGGCGGGAGGTGGTGGGCCGGAGGGGCCTGTGTGGTGGACGTAAAGCGAAGCAGTCCACCACACAGGCCA
>NZ_JBSHBP010000094.1:0-24762 GCF_053612065.1 Streptomyces sp. NPDC054765
AGGAACGTCATGAACGAGAAGAACGGCAACAGCACGCCGCCCGTCACATACATGTGGTGCGCCCACACCGTGACCGACAGACCGGCAATCGACACCGTCGCCGCAATCAGACCGACGTAACCGAACATCGGCTTCCGGGAGAACACCGGAATGACCTCGGAAATGATGCCGAAGAACGGCAGCGCGATGATGTACACCTCTGGATGGCCGAAGAACCAGAAGAGATGCTGCCAGAGCAACGCCCCGCCATTTGCCGCATCGAAGACATGCGCCCCGAATTTACGGTCCGCCTCCAGGGCGAACAGCGCGGCGGCCAGCACCGGGAAGGCCAGCAGGACCAGCACGGCGGTCAGCAGCACATTCCAGACGAAGATCGGCATCCGGAACATCGTCATGCCGGGTGCCCGCATGCAGATGATCGTCGTGATGAAGTTGACCGACCCGAGGATCGTGCCGAAGCCGGAGAAGGCCAGACCCATGATCCACATATCGGCACCGATACCGGGGGAATGCACGGCGTCGGAGAGCGGCGCGTAGGCGAACCAGCCGAAGTCCGCGGCCCCTTGAGGCGTCAGAAATCCACCCACCGCGATCAGCGAACCGAAGAGGTAGAGCCAGTAGGCGAACATGTTCAGCCGGGGAAAGGCGACATCGGGCGCGCCGATCTGCAGCGGCATGATCCAGTTCGCGAATCCGGCGAACAGCGGCGTCGCGAACATCAGCAGCATGATCGTGCCGTGCATCGTGAACGCCTGGTTGAACTGCTCGTTCGACAGCAACTGGTGGCCGGGCCGGGCCAGTTCGGCGCGCATGAGCAGCGCCATCAGTCCGCCGACGCAGAAGAACGCGAACGCGGTGACCAGATACATCGTGCCGATGGTCTTGTGGTCGGTGGTCGTCAGCCACTTCACGGGAAACTTCATGCCCGGTAGGTGTCCGGAGCCGCCGCGGACATCACCGCCGGCGAGGATCCACGGGCCCCGGCGGCCGGTGGCAAGTCTCACCCCGGCAAGGTGTGAAGATCGGGGCCCTGCCGGACACCAAGGGTTCATGAGCACGGACGACGCCTTCGCCGAGGCCTATCGCGCGCACTACTGGGCGGTCAGCCGCTTTGTGGCGCGGCGGCTGGACGCGCAGGCAGACGAGGTCGAGGAAGTGGTGGCGGAGGTCTTCTCCATAGCCTGGAGACGCCGCGCCGAGCTCCCCGGTACGCCGCTGCCCTGGCTGTACGGGGTGGCCCGGAACTGTCTGGCCAATACGGTGCGGGGGCTGGGCCGCTACCGGCGGCTGCTGCACCGGCTCGGCAACCACGAGGCGGCACACCGGCGGGGGACGGTGGACAGTCCGGACGCCGAGCGCCCCGGCTCCTGGGTGCACGAGGCGCTGGCCCGGCTCTCCCCCGCCGACCAGGAAGTGCTGCGGCTGACGGCCTGGGAGGAACTGACCATCGAGGAGCTGGCGGTGACCCTCGGGTGCGGTCAGAGCGCGGCGGCCATGCGGCTGCACCGGGCACGCGGCCGGCTCCGTACGCAGATCGAGCGGATGCGGCAGAGGGGCGACGCCCGGCCCGATACGCCTCCGCCGGGGCTCGGCACACCTCCGCCGGGGCCCGATGTACCTCCGCCGGGGCCCGGTGCGCCCCCGGCATCGCCACCCCCGCGGCCGGCGCCGGCAGCACGCCCGGTGACCCCCCGCCCCCTCTCCCCTCACCCCGTACCGACCCGAGCGGGAGGCCGCCGCCATGACTGACGAACTGGAGCTGCTGCGGCAGGCCGACCCCGTCTCCGCCGACGAGGGCCCCTGGCGCGACCGCCCGCTGCCCGCGCGGGCCGAGGCCCGACTGCAGGCGATGACGTCCGGCCCGGCCCCCGGCAGCCGTCCACGTCCGGTACGCCGACGGCGCCTGGTGATGAGCCTCACCGCCGCTTCGCTGGCCGGGGCCGCCGCTCTGGCCCTCACCTTTTCCGGTGCCGGCAGCAGCCCGGCCGTCGCCGCTCCCGTCGCCCTCGCCCTGCATGCCGATGCGCCGTCCGTCTCGCTGGACCTCCTCGCGCGCAGGGCGGAAGCCAGGGCCCGGACGGCCGGGCCCGCGGACGGGCCGCGCCGCGGCAGCCATCTGCAGAGCTGGTACATGAGCATGGAGTCCGGCCCGGACGCCGCGCCGCCCGTCACCGTGCCCGAGGAGCGCATCACCAGCTGGAACGACGACGGCAGCGGCTCGGAGCTGGTCGTGGCCACCGACCCGCGGCACCCTGGCCGCCCGGTGATCCACGACAACGACGGCCATTGGCAGACCGTCAGCGACGGCAAGGTCCTGCACCGGAAGACCTATCCGGCGGGCTCGGAAGCCCAGCACAGCGGCCTCGCCGCCCGTACGAGGCCGTCGACGGACCCCGCGGCACTGCGCGAACAGCTGTCATGGCTGTACGGCGGGCCGGACGGCACCCGCACCACTCCGCGGCTCCTGTCGGCGCTCTCCTCGTTCCGCCAGGAGTGGACCCCGGGACCGCGGGAGACGGCCGCCGTCGTCCGGATGCTGGCCGATGCGGGCGGGCTGCGGCAGGCGGGCGTGGTCACCGACCGGCTGGGCCGGCGCGGGCAGGCGTATGTGTACGACGGCCCCGACGGCGCCACGAACTCCACCCGCCAGATGGTCATCCTCGATCCGCATACCGGCGAGCTCCTGGGCCTGGAGATCACCTTCACCAAGGACGAGCCGGAGTTCAAGATCAAGTCGGGGGAGGTGATGTCGTACGAGGCATGGATGCCGTAGGGCAGCCGGCCGGGGTCTGGCGGGCGGAGCGCCCCGGGCCCGCTGACGACCCGGCCGGCGAGCCCGGGGGCCGCCGGTCCGTCCCGGGTGGCGCGGCGGGCGGTCATGGCTGATCCTTGAGGGAACGCGACGATCCACATCGGCGCGGCGGTCAGGACTGTGCCGCCGCGCCGTTTTCGTGCCCGTTGCCTGTCGGCTTCCGCGCCCGCCTTCATGTGCGCCTTCATGTCCGTATTCGGCGCCCGTTTCGCCTCCGTTTCCGGGTCCGTGAACGGCGCTCCCGCAACCCGCCGCGGCGCTCCCCTCCCGGCCCTTCTTCCCGGCCCCTCCTCCCGCCCCTTCCTCCCGGCCCTTCCTCCCGGCCACCGGCCCGACTCTCCCGTGGCGCACTTCACAATCCCCCGACGGTTGCAGCAGATCATGGCGATATGGATCACAGACATAAGTGCCGCGGATTGTTTTGCGAAAGGGCGTTTCCCCTGCAAGGAGCGGGTATACGGCCACCTGCGCGGTCGTCCGCGCACCGTCCGTGATGATCCGGTCTGCCCCTATGGTCGACCTTTGCCCGTCGCTCCATGGCGGGTTGCGGCCCGCCACCCCATGGCGGGCGGATTCATGTTGTCGTCCAAAGAGAGCGCAGGCGAGCGAACACGTGCCGACGCAGTCCCCCGTCGCACCCGGGCCCCGTAACCCCGTCGGCAGCCGTGCCGACGCCACATCCGATCCGCAGGGGGAGCAGGCGGTGGATACAGCGCCACAGTCATCGGGCGAAGTGACCGTCGTCGATCCCGTGATGGTCAAGCGTGCCGTGTCGGCGGCCGCGCTCGGCAACGCGATGGAGTGGTTCGACTTCGGCGTGTACAGCTACATCGCGGTCACCCTCGGACACGTCTTCTTCCCGTCCGGGAACCCGACCGCGCAGTTGCTGTCGACGTTCGGAGCATTCGCGGCGGCCTTCCTGGTGCGCCCCATCGGCGGCATGGTCTTCGGGCCGCTCGGTGACCGGATCGGCCGGCAGAAGATCCTCGCGATCACCATGATCATGATGGCGGCGGGCACCTTCGCCATCGGCCTGATCCCGTCCTACGCCACCATCGGCGTCGGGGCGCCCATCCTGCTGCTCGTCGCCCGCCTGGTACAGGGCTTCTCCACCGGCGGCGAATACGGCGGCGCCTCCACCTTCATCGCCGAGTACGCGCCCGACAAGAAGCGCGGGTTCCTCGGCAGCTGGCTGGAGTTCGGCACCCTGGCCGGTTACGTCGGCGGCGCCGGCCTGGTCACGCTGATGACCGCGCTGCTGTCCACCGACGACCTGAACTCCTGGGGCTGGCGCATCCCGTTCCTGGTCGCCGGACCGATGGGCATCATCGGTCTCTACCTGCGGATGCGGCTCGAAGAGACCCCGGCCTTCGCCCAGCTGGAGAAGGAGGCGCGGACCAAGGAGAAGGAGCGCCGCCAGGCCGAGAAGCGGATCGGCATCCGCGAGATGATCTTCGGTCAGTGGCGGGCGATGCTGCTGTGCATCGGCCTGGTCCTGGTCTTCAACGTCACGGACTACATGCTGCTGTCGTACATGCCGAGCTACCTGACCTCGGAGCTGAAGTACGACGCGACGCACGGGCTGCTGGTCGTCCTGGCCGTGATGGTCCTGATGATGGGCGCCCAGCCGCTGGCCGGCCGGCTCACCGACCGCTTCGGCCGCCGCCCCGTCATCGCCGCGGGCTGCCTCGGCTTCCTGGTGCTGTCCGTGCCCGCCCTGCTGCTGATCCGGCAGGGGTCGCTGGTCGCCATCGCGCTGGGCATGGCCGCGCTCGGACTGCTGCTGGTCACCTTCACCTCGACGATGCCGTCCACGCTCCCCGCGCTGTTCCCGACCAAGGTGCGTTACGGCTCCCTGTCGATCGGCTTCAACATCTCCGTGTCGCTCTTCGGTGGTACGACGCCGCTGGTGGTCACCGCCCTGATCGGCGCGACCGGCAACAAGATGATGCCCGCCTACTACATGATGGCGGCGGCCGTGATCGGCGGCATCGCCGTCCTGCTGATGTCGGAGAGCGCCCGCAAGCCGCTGCCCGGCTCCCCGCCGGCAGTCGAGACCGAGGCGGAGGCGCGCGAGGTCCGCAGTGCGGCCCGCCGTCAGGCCATGGCCGACTCCGCGGCCTGACGGACACCGCTGCACCGCTCCCCCACCCCGGGCATACGAGGGCCCGGCCGGACACTTCCGGCCGGGCTCTCGGCGTTCTTCCGGGCGGCGTCGTGAGCCGCCGCCGGGCGTGAGACAACCAGCCGTATCACCGCGCCGTCCGAGTCACTGTGTCTCCCCCGCCCCCATGTGTCTCCCCCCGGCCGCCTGCGTCCGCGCCGGCTGCCGCGCGCCCGGGTGCCGGCCGCCGCCTCACGCCGCCGCGCCGGCCCGGCGGAACTCACCCGGGGTGACGCCGAAGCAACGCACGAACCAGCGGTGGAAGTGGGCCTGGTCGGCGAAGCCGGCCTCGGTGGCCGCCTCGGCCGTGGGGCGCCCGTCGACGAGCAGGGCGCGGGCGCGGCGCAACCGCAGCAGCCGCTGGAAGTCGCTGGGCGCCATGCCGTACTCGTCCCGGAACGCCCGGTAGAGGGCAAAGCGGCTGCACCCCGCGGTATCGGCGAGATCCTGGGCGGTCAGCGGCTGGTCGTACGCCGTCATGAGCAGATCGCGCACCCGCCGGGCCGCCCCGGCCTGTGCGCCCACGGGCAGTTCGCGCGGTCCGGCACACGCGACGCCACGGGACGCATTGCGCCGCACCATGGCTTCGACGGCCGCGGTGAGCCGCTCCTCCCGTACCAGGGGGTCCGCACCGCCGACCAGCGCCGGATGCAGTCTGCGCAGCGCACGGGCCAGCACCGGGTCGTCGACCACCGGGCGGTCGAACAGCGGCATCGCGCCCCGGCCGTCGGTCACATCGTCGAGCACGGCACGTACGACGTCCGGGCCGATGTGCATGATGCGGTAGGTGAAGCCGAGTTCGACGGCGGACCGGCCGTCGTGCGGGTCGTCCGGGTTGAACGCCATCACCATGCCGGCGGCGCTGGTGTGCCCCGCGCCGCGGCAGGTGAAGCGCTGGGCTCCGGTCTCCGTCACGGCGAACGAATAGGCGTCGTGGCTGTGCAGGTGGAAGACATGACGGACGAAGTGCGCGTGCATCGCCTCCAGGGGCCGGTCCGGATCACGCCAGTAGCGCGCCCAGTCCCCGTCCTGCTGCCTGCTCATCTGCACAGTCTGCCGCGCCGCACCAGCGTTCAAGACGGCGGTCCGAATGCCGGACGAGACTCACCGTATGACGAATGCACCAACCACCACCGCCTCCCCCGCCGTTGCACCGACCACCGCCGCTTCCCCCGCCACGGCACCGGCCGCACCGCGCTACGCCACCAAGATCGCCTTGATCGTCCGGGACGACCTCGCCGTCTGGCAGAAGCTGAACGTCACCGCTTTTCTCGCCAGCGGCATCGCGCACGCCTCCGGCGACATCATGGGCAAGCCCTACGAGGACGCCTCCGGGCACGACTATCTGGCGCTGTTGCGGGAGCCGGTGCTGTGCTACGCCGCCGACGCCGGGGCGCTGACCCGTACGCATGCCCGCGCGCTCAGCCGTGCCGTACCGACCGCGCTGTACACCGCCGACATGTTCACAACGGGGAACGACGACGACAACCGGGCGGCAGTACGGTCGGTGGCCGCCGAAGACCTGGACCTGGTGGGACTCGCCGTCCACGGGCCGCGCGGCATCATCGACAAAATCACCAAGGGACTGAAGCTCCACGGCTGAGCGGCCGCACCTTCCGAGCATCCATGGCGGGGCTACGGATCAACGAGGAGCCTCTGGCGCTCTCGCGTCTGAGGCTCCTCGTCCGGCGGCGGTGTTGGCAGCGTTCATCGCCGTCCTGGCGGCGGGCCTGCCGGCAGGGTGGGACGCCGCCCCGACGCCGGCCTGCATCACACAGGGACCAGCCGCCTCCGGCGCAGCCCTCACCTTGGTGAGGGTGCTCGCAAGTCTCGACGCCCTGCGTCGAAGCGCCGCATGGCGAGCGCTCAAGAGACCCACATCACCACTCGGTTGAGTTGAATCAATCACCGGCCCACGAGACATCATCACACCCTTCACCAGCCCTCTGCGTTGGTTGAACAGCACACAACACCGGCGACTTCTGGCCACGACTTGGCTACATCTGATGGCACGTAGCCTGCGCAATCACGGCGAAGCCGACTAAAAGGACTGAAGAGTGAAGCGCCTAAATTTCACAGAGAATCCGCCGCCTTGGCAAAAGCGACAGAGAAGCTGAAGCACTCACTCGATGCGCTCGGAGAGCCCTGGGGGGACGACGAACAAGGAAAGAAGTTCGGGCAGGCCTACAGCCCGCATCACAGCGAAATCGAGCGTGCCGCACACGCGTTGGTGAAGGGGCTGGAAAGCATCACCAAGGCCATGAGGGACATGGCTGACAACGAGACCACGGATCGCTCCAACGCCTCGGGCTTTGAGCACCGGCCGGCGTTGCTGTCTCCACCACGGTGGCTGAGATCGCAGGCACCGTCCTGACCACCGCAGCGGTCGGCGGCGTTGAGGCCATCACCGTAGACGTGGTCGTGGCCCAGGGCGGGCGGAACCTCCTCGGCGACCAGCACGGTATAAACCTCGCTGAAGTCAAGGACGCCGGCACCTCCGGCATGCTCCTCGGCGGTGCTTTCGGCGCAGCAGGGCGCGGCGCCAAAGCCCTCGCTGACGCGGGTGGCATCAAGAATGTCCTCGGCAGGATGCACCTGGACGGCCTGGACGGACCGCGCCTGGCCATGGCTGGCGAAGGGCCCGTCGGTCCAACCGGTCGCCCCTTGATGCGCAATGCTGAGGGAGGCGGTGGTGGAGCCTCGCGTGAAGCAGAACAGCCCAGTCCCGGTGACGCGCCACGTGATCACACTGCTCAATACGCAGTAGGTCGTCGGGGCAAGCAGGACGACATGAGCATTCGCTCGCCTGATGCCGACGACAAGCTTGTCAACCGGAGCAACAGGGAGGTCAAAGTAGCCTTTCCTGACGGCGCGAAAGCCAAGAACGCCCCGGCCACTATCCATGGACGCCCGTATACGGGCCATGCCTTGGACCGGATGCAGCAGCGCGGGTACATGCCGTCCGTGGTGGAAGATGCAGTCAGAAACGGCGAGGCCGTCCCCGGGAAGATCCCCAATACGACGGCACACTACAATCATGCAGAAAACATGACCGTTGTCACGAATACGGAGACAGGGCGTGTAGTGACAGTTTCCGGAGGGATCATCAAGCAATGAACAGTGAGACGGAGTGGTGGGCAAATCAGCGCCACCTGGTGGAGGGCAGCCTGGCAGATTTCGATCGTCAGCAGATGCCGCTCAACACTCTTGCTGACGACCTGATGTCCTTCTCAGATTCGTTTGCCGAACGCGGGGAAGGGTCCATGAAGGAGTTCGCCTCGCAATTGCAGATGCCCGCTGCAGAGTGGCTGGAGGAGTTCCGGTCCGCAGCCTTCGGGGTGGAAGTTATCTACTCGGTCGCTGTCGACCAGAACTGGGATACTCTCCCTTCCGAGCAGGTCACGTCCCTCAATGGTGAACTTGATCGGCTGGAGGAGCTCACCTCCCGACTGCCGATGTAATGACATTCCGTCTTTGCGCCCCGCGCCGCCACGGGTGGCCTGCGCGGCAGCTACGGAGGGCTCCGTTGTTCGGAGCCCTCCGTCGTCTTGCTATCTGAATTTCCACGCTTTTGCGTCTACTCGTCGGCTTTCCCCTATGCCCTCGCGGTTTTCGGCAGGCAACCGGCCACGATCGCTGACCTGGTAGCCGTTCTCTCCCAGGTCCTGATTGCGGCGGAGTCATCACCAATACGTGCGGCCTTTCGGTGCTTACGAGCCCCGCCGCCTTCCGGGCCGTCTTCACACCTCGCTCGTTGCCGCCGGCCGCCCGTGCGGCAAGATGGAGCCATGAGCGTAGTCAAGATCAACGTACTGACTGTCCCTGCCGAACAGCGGGAAACCCTGGAGAAGCGCTTCGCCTCCCGCGCCGGCACCGTGGACTCCTCCGACGGCTTCGAGTGGTTCGAACTCCTTCGCCCCGTGGAGGGCACCGACCAGTACCTCGTCTACACCCGGTGGCGGGACGAGGAGTCGTTCCAGGCCTGGATGGAGGGCCCGATGAAGGCGGCGCACCAGCAGGGCGGCGGCGCCGAGGGCGGCGAGCGGCCCAAGCCCGCCGCGTCCGGTTCCACCCTGTGGTCCTTCGAAGTCGTGCAGCAGGCCGGGCCGAAGAACGCCTAGCTAGGACCGATACCACTTGCTCAGCTGGCCTTTGGCGGCCTGCGATGAGGGCATCGCCGCAGGTCAGGGGCTTGGAGTGCGCCGTAAGTAAGTGGTATTGCGCCTAGCTGGGGCGGGGTCGGGCCGCGCTTCAGGTCGGCCACCGGCAACTTGATGTGGTGAATGCCGGAGGGCACGGGGGGCGCGGGAGGCGCGGCGGGGTCCATGGCGTTACTCCTGAGGCTGTGCGGTGACGACTTCCGCGCGGGTGCGCCGGCCGGCGAGGCGCTACCGTCGCCCGGACAGCCCCCGGCGTGCGCTCGCGATCGCCGCGGGATCCCAGCCGGCCCTGGGTACCGAGTCGCGCAGCAGCCGGGTGTAGGGATGGTGCGGCTGTGCCAGGACGCTCTCGGTGGACCCGCTCTCGACAGCGGTGCCGTGATGCAGCACCAGCACGTCGTCGGTCACGTACCGTACGACCGCCAGATCGTGGCTGATGAACAGGTAGCCGATGCCGGTGTCGCGGCGGATGTCACAGAGGAGGTTGAGGATCTGGGCCTGGACGGACACGTCGAGGGCGGCGACCGCCTCGTCCAGGATCAGGACGCGTGGACGGCAGGCCAGGGCGCGGGCGATGGCCACGCGCTGGCGTTGGCCGCCGGAGAGCCGGCGGGGCAGCGAGCCGGCCTCCCGGGACCCCAGGCCGACCTGGTCCAGCAGTTCGGCGATGCGCCGCTCCGACTCGGCCCGGCCCGGCCGGAAGTGCAGCCGGAGCACCTCGGCCAGGCAGTCGTGGACCGTGATGCGCGGGTCGAGCGAGAGGTAGGGGTCCTGGAAGACCATCTGGATCTGGCGGGCCCGCGCGAGCCGCGCGCTGTGCCGGGGAGCGTCGTCGATCAGCACCTCCCCCGCGTCCGGGGTCTCCAGCCCCACCAGCATGCGGGCGACCGTGGTCTTGCCCGAACCCGATTCGCCGACGATGCCGAGCGATCCGGCCGCCTCCAGGGTGAAGGAGACGTCGTCCACCGCGTGCACCGGGCCGAAGCTCTTGCGCAGGCCGTCCACTTTGAGCAGGGTCACCGGGAAACCTCCTGTGCGCGCAGGCAGGCCACTTCGGCGCCGCCGTACGGGGTCAGCGGGATGCGGCCCTGTTGGCAGTCGGGTGTGACCAGTTCGCAGCGGGGTGCGAAGGGGCAGCCCGCTACGGCCTGGTCGAGGCCGAGGGGCCGGCCGCGGATCGCGTCGAGGCGGACGGGCGGGCCGTCCAGATGGGGGCGGGAGCCGAGCAGCGCCGCGGTGTAGGGATGGCGGGGAGCGGTGAACAGGCCGCCGGTGGACTGGGTCTCCATGACCTGGCCTGCATACATGACGTAGACCCGGTCGCAGATCGCTCCGGCGAGGTCGAGGTCGTGGGTGACGAAGAGCATGCCCATGCCGCGCTCGCGGCGGAGCCGGGTGAGGATGGCGATGACCTCGGCCTGGGTGGACACGTCCAGGGCGGTGGTCGGCTCGTCGGCGAGCAGCAGGCGCGGGTCGGCGGCCAGCGCCGCGGCGAGCATGACGCGTTGCAGCATGCCGCCGGAGAATTCGTGCGGCCAGCGCCGCAGAGCCCGGCCCGGATCGGTGATGCCCACCGATTCCAGCAGCTCCGCGGCCCGGGACTCGGCTTCGGTACGGGTCAGACCGCCGTTGGTCCGCATCGCCTCGGTCAGGAAGTCACCGACGCGGCGCAGGGGGTTGATCGACGAGCGCGGGTCCTGGAAGACCATCGCCGCCGTGGCGCCGCGCATCCGTCGTAGCGCGGCCCTGTCCATGGTGTACGCGCGGGTGGAGTCGAACACGGTCTGGTCTGCGACGCGGATCGTGCCGGTGGTGGCCGCGCCGCCGGGAAACAGGCCGAGCGCGGCTCGGCTGGTCACCGACTTGCCCGACCCGGACTCGCCGACCAGGCCGACCGTCTCGCCTTCCTCGACCGTGACCGAGACCCGGTCGAGGATGGGCCGCGCGGCCTGCCGGGACGGCAGGTTGATCGTCAGGTCCTCGATGCTGAGGAGAGTCATCTATCGCTCCCTGCGGGTGACTCGGCCGGCGATGCCCTCGCCGACGATGTTGAACGTCACCACGGCCACCACCACGGCGAGGCCGGGCACGAGTGCCGACAACGGGGCGCCCATCAAGATGGCCTGCTGCGCCTGGTTGAGCTCGTTGCCCCAGTCCGCGCCGGGCGGCTGCACTCCGAAGCCCAGGTACGACAGCGTGGCGAGGTCGATCAGCGCGTAGCCGAAGTTCAGCGAGCACTGGGCGAAGACCACCCCCGAGATGTTCGGCAGCACGTGCCGCAGCGAGATCGTCCAGCCGGAGAAGCCCTGGACGCGGTAGGCGGAGACGTACGGTTTGCCCTGCTCGGCCAAGGCAGCGGCGCGGACCAGACGGGCGATGTAGGGCGTGTAGGCGAAGCCCATCGCGATCACCGGGCCGGTCAGTCCGGGGCCGACCACGGCCACCACGACGATCGAGACGAGCAGCGCGGGAAAGGCGAAGACCAGGTCGAGCAGGCGCGCGATGGCGGCGTCGACCAGGCCGCCCTGCCATGCCGAGACCAGACCCAGCACCACGCCGAGGGCCGTGGACATGATGACCACGACGAACGGGGCGAACAGACTCGGCCGGGTGCCGTGGATCAGCCGGGAGAGCGTGTCCCGGCCGGCGAAGTCGGTACCGAGCGGGTGGGTGACGGTGGGCGGCGACATCGACGCGTTCAGGTTGGCGTAGTCGGGGTCGTGCGGCGCGAGCCAGGGGGCCAGCAGACCGACGAGGACCAGCAGACCGAGGACGACGACCGCCGTCCAGAACACCGGGCCGAAGCCCGTCGCACGCAGCCGCCCGAGCAGTGAGCGGCGGCTCAAAGTGACGGTGCTCATGCCTTCCTCCCCGCGCCGCCGCCGAGCCGGACCCTCGGGTCGAGCGCCGACCCGATCACGTCCACCAGCGTGTTGGCCACCACGAAGACGGCCACCACCAGCAGGCAGACCGCCTGGACGACGGGGAAGTCCTTGGTCGTCACCGACTGGATGAGCAGCGAGCCGATCCCGGACAGACCGAAGACGACCTCGACGACCGAGGTGAGCACGACCAGGCCGGCGGCCAGCAGGCCGGTCATGGTGACCACGGGCGGCAGCGCGTTGCGCAGCACATGCCGGCGGATCACCCGGCTCTCGGCCAGGCCGCGCGAGCGGGCGACCTCGACGTGCTCGCGCCGGACCTCCTCCAGCACGGTGGATCTGGTGATCCTGGACAGCAGGCCCACGCACGACATTCCCAGCGCGACGGCGGGCAGCGTGAGGTGCCAGAGCCGGTCCCAGAAGCCGTTGCCGTCGCCGAACACCGGGAACCAGCCGAGCGTCACCGAGAACAGGCCGATCAGGACGATGCCGGCGACGAAGGCGGGCACCGCGGTGGCGACGGTCGTGATCACCATCAGGACGGTGTCGACGACACCGCCGCGCAGGGCACCGACCAGGCCGAGCAGCCCGCCGACCGCCACGCTGAGCACCACGGTGCAGCCGACGAGGGAAAACGTCACGGGGAGCCGGGCGGCCAGCAGCGAGGAGACCTCCTGCCGGTGTTGCACCGAGCGGCCGAAGTCGCCGTGCAGGACGTCGACGAGCCAGTGGCCGTACTGCACCAGGAACGGGTCGCCCAGGTGGTACTGGGCACGGATGGCCGCCATGGCCTGCGGGGAGACCGAGCGGCCCTTGGTCAGGAACGACGCCGGGTCTCCCGGAGCCAGGTGGACCAGGCTGAACACCACGAAGGAGGTGACCAGGAGGGTGAGCGCGAGCCCGCCCAGCCTGGTCAGGAGGAATCTCGTCACCGGGCCGATCCGATCTGTGCGCCCCACGGGTAATAGAGGTAGGCGTTGGTGGCGGGCGCGCCAGTGACGCGCTTGCCGAGGAAGAGCGAGTTGGGGGTCTGCAGCAGCGGGATCCAGAGCAGGTCCTTGCTCACGGTCTGCTGGGCGCGTACGGCGATCGCGGCGCGCTTGGCCGGGTCGCTCTCGCCCACCCCCTGCTCGATCAGCTTGTCGTACGCGGCGTTCTTGTAGCCGGCGTAGTTCGAGAAGCTGTCGCTCCGCCAGTTCAGGTACACCTGCAGCGGGTCGGCGATGTCGGCATACCAGCTGGTGGTGAACAGGTCGATGCCCTCGCGTGCCTTGGGATCGCCGAACAGCGCGCTGTAGGCGTCCGGCGCGACGGTCTTGATCTGCACGTCGAGGCCGACGCGCTTGCCTGCGGCCTGGACCTCCGTGCCGATCAGGGCATTGATGGGGTCCGCGCTGTTGGCCGCGACGACGATCGGCCGGGACGGCGGGCCGGCCTCCTGGACCAGCTTTCTGGCCTCGGCGAGGTTCTGGTCCACCACGGGCAGCGCGTCATAGGCCGACCGGTAGACGGACCTGGCCGGCTCCTGCCCCCAGCTGAAGGTGGATGCGACCGCCTTGGACGGCACGCCGTGTCCGGCGAACGCGGCCTTCCGCAGCGCCTTCCTGTCGATCGCCAGCGAGAGTGCCTGGCGGATCCGCCGGTCGGCCAGCGCGCCCTTGAGGTCGGAGACGGCCAGGCTGAGCGTGGAGGTCGTCGGGCCGTAGTAGACCGTGCCGCTGTGCGAGGCGAGCAGCTTGGGCAGGCTGGTGGCCCGGATGTCGTAGGAGCCGTCGATCTCGCCGGACACCAGCGCGTTGACCGCGGTCGAGGGATCGCCGAGGAAGGAGAAGTCCAGGGTCTTGGCCTTGGCCGCGTGGGCGGTGTCCCAGTAGCCGTCGAACCGGGTGAGAGTGATCGACTGCCCCTTGGTCCACTCGGCGAGCTTGAACGGGCCGGTGCAGTCGAGGCCGCCGTCCGGGGTGCCGAACCTGGCGCCCTGTTTCTCGATGTACGCCTTGCTCGCGACGACTCCGGGCGGGGCCGCCATCAGCTGGTTGAACAGTGCGTCGGGCCTGGTCAGCCGGACCGTCACCTGGTGGGCGCCGGTCGCCTCGACCGAGTGGACGTTGCGGAAGGAGGTCGCCCAGTAGGAGCCCAGCTTGGCGTCCATGTGCCGGCGCAAACTGTAGGCGACGTCCTCGGGAGTCATCGTGGTGCCGTCGTGGAACTTCACGCCCTGTCTGATCGTGTAGACCCAGGTCTTCGGGTCCGGGTGGCCGACCTTCTCGGCGAGGTTCGGGTGGACGGAGAAGTCCGGGCCGAGGCGCAGCAGGCTCTCGCAGACGTTGGCGATGACGGTGTTGGGCGGGTAGTCGTAACCGTAGATCCAGTCCAGCGAGTTCGGCTCGGTGCCCAGGTTCCACCGCACCTCGTCGAGGGGTCCCTTGGCAGCGGGAGTGTCGACGACCTGTTTGATGTTCTTGCCGGTGGCGGCGCCGAACTCGGCGCCCGGCTGGGAACAGGCGGCGGCCGTCACCAGCACGAGTCCCACTGCCGCATACCGGGTGTTTCTCGCCATACGTATGCTACGCGTCATGCCGGAACTCCTGTCAGGAGGGGAGAGGCCACACCTGGCGGCCACCGAGCCAGGTGGACGTGACGGGTACGGCGGACAGCTGGTCGGCGGGGACGCGGAGCGGGTCGTCGGCCAGGACGGTGAAGTCGGCCAGGAAACCCGGGGCGATGTGGCCCTTGTCGCGTTGCTCTCCGCAGGCCAGGGCCGCGCCCGTAGTGTAGAGCCGCAGCGCCTGAGCCGCGGTGATGCGCTGCTCGCCGCCCAGGACGTCGCCGCGTGCGGTCGTCCTGGTGACGCAGGACTGCAGGGCGAGCAGCGGCTCGTAGGGGCCGCACGGGTAGTCCGAGGACCCTGCCACCGGGATGCCGGCGTCGAGCAGGGAGCGGTGGGCGAACATCCGCGACAGCCGGTCGCCGTAGTAGCCGGGCAGTTTGTCGCCGTGGAAGGCCACGTAGCTGCCGAACGGGACCGCGATCAGGCCCAGGGCGCGCATCCGGGTGAGGATCGCGTCGTCGATCAGTGAGCAGTGCTCGATCCGGTGCCCTGCGACCGGGCGGCCCGACGCCCGCTCCACCCGCTCGAACACGTCGAGCAGCAGACGGATCGCCCGGTCCCCGTTGGCGTGCACGGCGAGCCGGCAGCCGGCCTCGTGCACCTCCGTGAGGATGCCCTCCAACTCGCGCTCGCCGAGCACCTGTTGGCCGTGGCCACCGCCGTCCTCGTACGGCTGCTCCAGCAGACAGGTACCGCCGCCCACCGCACCGTCCAAGAACACCTTGACGCCCACGAAGCGCAGGGTCGGATCGCCGAATCCGGTGCGCAGGCCGAGGTCGCGCTGGGCGGCGAAGAAGTCGTGGTTGACCAGCATGCCCACCCGCGCGGTGAGCAGTCCGCGGTCGTGGGCCTCCTGGAGGAGCCGCAGTCCCCGGGGGCCGACGTCGGCGTCGCAGACGGAGGTGAGTCCGGCGGCGTTCAGCCTGGTGAGGAACGCGGTGAGTGCGGTGAGCCGGTCGGCGAGGTCCGGCTCCGGCACCAGAGCGCCGCCCACCGCGAACGGCACCATCGCCCGCTCGTACAGCAGGCCGTTCAGCCGGCCGTCCCCGTCGCGCCCGTACGTGCCGCCGGCCGGTGGCACCGAGTCGTCGGTCAGCCCGGCGAGTTCGAGCGCCCGGGTGTTGGCGAGCGCCCAGTGGCCGGCGATGTGCATGACCAGGACGGGCCGCGAGGGACATATGCGGTCCAGGTCGTCGCGGTCCAGGACGCGCCCGCCGGTGGACTTGCCGTGGTCGTAGCGGGTGGCCAGCACCCATGAACCGGCGCCCGTCGCGTCCGCCCGGAGGCGCAGCGCCGCCGCCACCTCTTGCGGGGTTCCGCATCCGGACAGGTCGACCTGGAAGGACTCGTCGGCGATCGCGGTGGGGTGGATGTGCGCATCGTGCAGGCCGGGTACGACCACCGCGTCGCGCAGGTCGACGGGCTCGGCGCCGGGGTGCTTCGCGCGCAGGTCCGGCCAGTCTCCGACGGCCAGGATCCGGTCGCCGGTGACGACGAACGCGTCGGCCCCGGCCTCGGCAGGGGTGTGGACACGGCGGGCCCGGACGAGCGTGTAGGGCAGGTCAGGCACGGCGGTCACCGGCCGGGTCCAGGTCCCGCACCGCGGGCACGCCGTGCAGCCCGGTGGCCTGTCGTACGGCGTCGCGGATCGCCTCGGCGGTGACCGCGGCGGCGACGCCCTCCAGCGCCAGCATGTTCTTGACCTCGACCTCGCCGGTGGCCACGGCGAACGCGGTGTCACCGTCCAGGCCCGTCGCACACGGGCTGACCGCGTGTGCGATGCCACCGTGACCGGCATGCGCCAGCCGCCAGACCTCGCGCTTGGTCAGCTTGGCGTCGGTCGCGACCACGACCAGCGTGGTGGCCTCGCCCCACTCCTGCTCCGGCTGCTCGTCGGTGGCGAACGCCTCGGTGACACGGAAGAACCGGCCGTCGCGGCGCAGGCCCGCCAGCACCTGACCGTCCTCCCCGATCACATCGCCGATCGGGTTGACCACGGCCCAAGCGGCGACGGTCGCACCCTGCGCGGTACGGCGCGCGGCCCGCCCGAAGCCACCCTTCGTCGCCCCGCCCGGCCCGTCGATGGAACCCGCGGTGACGCCCGTGCCCGCCCCGACGGTGCCCACTTCCTCCTCACCGGCCGCCACGGCACCCTCGTACGCCAGGTGGGCCGCTTGCAGTTCGGGCCAGTCGATCCGCCCGACCTTCAGGTCGAACACCACGGCGGACAGCACGCCGGGCACCGTGGCCCCCTGCTGTCGCCCGGCCAGCGCGTTTTGCAGATGCGACGCGGCGGTCAGCCCGTAACAGCTGCCACCCGTCAAAACGATGGCGTCGGCCGCATCGGCACAGCCGTACTGGTCGTAGATGGCCAGGTTGAGCGTCCCGGGATTCTGCCCCCGGGGCGCCGCCGCCACCGTCGCCTGCTCCGGAACCACGAAGACCGTCAACCCGGTTCCCGCGTCCCGGTCGGTCCAGTGGCCGATGCTCAGTCCCTTGATCAACCTTCGCCCCTCTCGATGACTGACGTGGAGCGGACGTTAGGGACAACCCAGGTGGCGGCGCCATCGTCCGGCTTACGTATATGCGGTCGCAGAAGCCGGCTATCCGGCCTCTGCGGCTCTTAACGGGGCGGATACGGCTCGCTCACAGGGCGGACACGGCCCGTCGGCAGGGCCGCCGCACCCTGTTACCCTCCCGCAACCGCACTGGGGAGAGCCGATGGACTCGTGGGCCGATACGCGCCGCATGGGCGCCCGCCGCATGGACGTATTCGCCGAAGTCGGCTTCCGGGCTGCCCGAGCTCACGGGGCGACAGCCGGAATCGATGCCATGACCGCCCTCCGGGAGATCGTCCCGGCCGAGGCGTACGAACTGGTCGTCTACGACTCGGCCGCGAACCTCCATCACAGCCTGACCTTCGACGGCTACGAGCCTGAGAACCCCCAGGTGGGTGCCGTGGAGTTCGCCCGGACCGAGACATTCCGGCAGATCATGGCGCTCCGTGGCCCGGCCCGGCTGGACGAACCGGACAGCGACTTCTCCCGGACCCGCTACTTCCAGGACTACCTCGGCCCCTACGGCTGGCGGGCCGGCCTCACCGCACCGCTGTTCCTGCGAGACGGCCGCTACACCGGCCTGCTCCACCTCAGCGCCCGCGATCCCGAGGCCTTCGACGAGGAGACCAGTGAGGTGATCCGGGCGGTGTCGCCCGTACTCGCCCACATCACCGACGTACTCCGCCAACCCGATCCGCTCGGCCTGCCCCAGGGGTGCAGCGCCCTGGCGTTCGAGGCCGCCGGGCCACACCGCCCGCTGACGGGCCGGCCGCACTCCGAGGCGATCGCGGCCGAACCCCGGATGGCCGACCTGGCCCGCGAGTTTCTCTCCTCGGGCGAGTCCCACCGCAGAAGGCTGTGGCAGGACCCCACCGGCTGCTGGCGTGACCTGCACCTGGTCCGCTCGGCCCGGCCGGTCGACGGCGTGCCCGACTGCGCCGTACTGGCGGAGCAGCCCTGCCGCATCCCCTACGGACTCACCCCGCGCGAGATCGACGTACTGACCCGGATCGCCCACGGCGACTCCAACCCGGAGATCGCAGCCCGGCTGGTGCTCAGCGTCCGCACCGTCACCACCCACATCGCGCACATCTTCGACAAGCTCGGCTGCGACAGCCGCGTCCGGGCCACGGCGATCGCCCTGCGGGAGGGGCTGGTCCAGGTGGAAATCAGCGGCAAGTGAGGAACGCCGGGCCGAGACACCGCGCCGCCCTTACCCGGTCACCCGTCACCCCGTCACCCGTCACCCCGTCACCCCGTCACCCGGTCACCCGGTCACCCGGTCAGTCATTCTGGAATGACCTCGTAGTCGCATCCCTCACATCTGGCTCTGCACATGCTCGACCGGACAAGTCCTAGCCGGCGGGCTCCTCGGCCCGGGGAAGGCCGGCGATGATCAGTTCGAGGGCGAATTCGAAGCGCTGGTCGAAGTTGTCCGGGCCGACGTGGGGCAGGACGGCGGCCAGGGCCGGGTAGGTGTCGGCCGGGACCTGTTCCGGCAGGAGTGCCGGTGCGCTCTCCTGGGCGGCCTGCTGTTCCTGGGTGAGGCCCAGGGTCAGGTAGAAGATCGACCAGTGGGTCCACGCGGCCGTGCGCGGCGGGTGGCCGGCCGCCAGCAGGGTGGCGATCACGGTGTCGGAGTAGCGCAGCGTGCGGGGCTCGGCGGCGAAGACGCCCGCGACCATTCTGGCGGCGTCGCGGTGGGAGAGGAGCGCCGCGCGACAGCGGCGGCTCAGTTCCTTGAACCGGTCGGGGAACGCCTCGGGCAGCGGCTCGTCGAGACAGTGTGCGAGGAGTTCGTCGGAGGCTAGTTCGAGTAGGCGGCTTTTGCTGGAGGCGTGCCAGCGGACGGTGTTGTGCTGCACGCCGAGCCGGGCCGCGACGGCGCGCATGGTCACCCCGTCCAGCCCGTGCTCGTCGAGGACCGCCAGCGTGGCGGCGACGATCTCGCCCTGTGTCGTACCCATCCGATGTGCCTTCCCGGTCGGCTTCCGCACCCCTGTTGTCCAATGGACAATTCTAGGGCATGCTCACTCTTGTCCAACGGACAAGAGTGAAAGGGAGTGGTTGTCATGCTCGACGTGCTCATCGCCGGGGCCGGCCCGGTGGGGCTCTGGCTCGCCGCGGAGTTGCGCCTGCAGGGGGTGGAGGTGGCCGTCGTGGAACGCCGGGCGGCATCGGACGGACGGTCGCGCGCGGTCGGCATGCAGGCCGGCACGCTGGACACCTTCGCCGCCCGCGGCCTCGCGCAGCGGTTCATCGAACGCGGCACCCCGGTGCCGACCGGCCACTTCGGGGCGGCGACCACCCGGCTGGACTTCTCCACCGTCGGGGCGGTCCACCCCTTCATGCTGGCGCTCGGTCAGTCCGTCACCGAGCAACTCCTCGAGGAGCACGCGGTCACCGTGGGCGCCCGGGTGCTGCGCGGGGAGGAGGTCGTCTCGCTCACCCAGGGGCGGGACGCCGTCGAGGTGGTGATCCGGGCCGGCGGCACCCACCGGACGGTGCGGGCCCGCTGGGTGGTGGGCTGCGACGGCACCCGCAGCGCGGTACGGCAGGCGGCCGGCATCGACTTCCCCGGCCAGGACACCACGCTGACCGGGTGGCTCGCCGACGTAGAACTCGACGATCCGCCCACCGCACCGCTCGCCGCCACCGGGCCGGCCGGTTCGTTCCTGGCGGCCCCGATCGGCGACGGCGTCCACCGGCTGGCGGGGCTCTCCACGGCCACCATGCACCGCGGGACCGGCGAACCGCTGACCCTGGAGGAGGTGCGCGAGCAAACCCGCACGCTGCTGGGACGGGACCTCGGCATCCGCAACCCCCGGTGGCTGTCGCGCTACGGCAACGCCACCCGCCAGGCCGCGCGGTACCGGGCCGGACGGGTGCTGGTGGCCGGGGACGCGGCGCACATGTTCTTCCCGGCCGGTGGGCAGGGCATGAACGTCGGCATCCAGGACGCCACCAACCTGGGCTGGAAACTGGCCGCCACCCTCCAGGGCCGGGCGCCCGACGGACTACTCGACAGCTACGACACGGAGCGCCGGCCGGCCGGCCGCGCCGTCATCGACAACACCCGCGCGCAGCTGGCCCTGTTCGCCGCGGCGAGCCCGGAGCAGATCGCCCTGCGCGAGGTCTGGTCCGCCGCGCTCGCCGAACCGCAGACCAACCGCCTGTGGGCCCGCCGGATCGCCGGCTTCGACGACCCGCTCCCCGCCGGCACCACACCCGGCGCGCACCCGCTGAACGGCACCCGACTGGCCGGCCTCGCCCTGGACACGGCCGACGCGCCCACTGCCCACCCGTTGATGCACCACGGCCGACCACTGCTGCTGGACCTCGGCGGGACGCGGACACCGTGCCTGACGGATGGCCTGGAGCAGCGGGCAGCAACCGTCAACACCGAGGCGGCGCACGCGATCTGGCGGGATGTCACCGCCGTCCTGATCCGGCCGGACGCCCGGATCGCCTGGGCCGGCACCGACACCGACCCGCAGCGCCGGGCCGCGGACTGCCTCACCACCCTGCGCACCCTGTGCCGCTGAACGCCGCTCGGTGAGCCCACCCGCCGGCTCCGCTCGGCGGCCCTCTCTCACGGATCAGGCCGGATCGCCGCGCGGCGCCCCCAGCCTCAGTCGGGAGCACCCCCATCCACGAGGAGTTCTTCCCTTCGGGCGAGACCGCCGGCCGGGCAGCCGAGCTTGGCTGTGAGGCCGGCGGCTTCGGTCTCCAACAGCCGCCGGAACGCGCAGAGTTCCCGCGTCCCCTTCAGGGCCACAGGCAGGATGCGGTAACCCGAGCGCGGCACCGGTCTCACGGGCGAGGGCGGGGAAGAATTGTTGCGCCTGGGGCGACTGGTGAGTGGTGAGTGGTGAGTGGTGAGTGGTGAGTGGTGCTCCAGCGGTAGTCCTTGGCGCCGTGCATCGCACGCTGGACCATACGTCGTCCCAGGCCCTGGCGCTGCCAGTGGTCGGCGACGGAGATCTTCGCGATGTGGCCGTGGCGGCATGGTGAGCAGATGTTCCAGGAGAGCAGGGCGGCATCCCAGCCGGTTCGGTCGCACACGCGCAGGATCTGCAGGTCGACGGCTTGAGGTTTCCCCTTTCCGTACTCCTGGTTGAACTGGTCAGGTTTCCGTACTCCGGCTCCGCTGCTCCCGGCCGCGTCATGAAAACCCGTTGCGGTGTGCGCCGGCCCGGTCGTGACAATGACGGCATGAGTGATGCCGCCACCCTCCGCCTTCCCTGGACCGTAGCCGTGGAGCCGGTCGGCTCGCCGAAGGCCGTGGCGCTGTTGCGGGAGTACTACACCGAGGTCGCCGACCGCTACTACACGCTGCACGAGGACCGCAGGTCGACGCCGGAGGAGATCGACGAAGGGGTGGCGGAGTACCCCAGCGCCGATCTGACGCCGCCGAACGGCGTGCTATTGGTGGCGCGCCACGGCGGGATGGTGGCGGGCTGCGCCGGGGTGCGGCTGCTGGACGCACGGACCGCGGAGCTCAAGCAGATGTTCGTACGGGCCGCCCGGCGCGGGCAGGGCGGTGCGGGTGTGCTGCTCATGGCCGCCGAGCGGGCCGCGGCGCAGCTGGGTGCGGAGCGGATGAGGCTGGACACCCGGCTGGACCTGGTGGAGGCCGTCGCGCTCTACCGGCGGCACGGCTTCGCGGAGATCGACCCGTACCACGAGGACCCTTACGCGGAGATCTTCTTCGAGAAGCGGCTGAAGTGACCGGAGCCGGTGAAGAGGCCGCGCCGGCCCGTCCCCCTCAGCCGTCAGCTGCCCCTGCACCATCAGCTGCCCCTGCGCCGTCGCGTGCTCACTTCGCCAGGTCCGGCGGCTGCGGTGTGCGCGGAGAGGTGCGCGACAGCGGTCGGCGGGCGTCGTCGTTGTGCGGCTCCTCCGCGTCCGAGCCGCACAGCTCCTCGGTCAGCTCCCGGACGAGCGCGGTGAGGTCGGTGGGCCGGTCCCTGGTCCACCAGTCGCCCAGCATCTCCGCGAGCGACTGCTGACGGGCCGCCGAGAGCCGGTCGGCGGTCTCCCGTCCGCGGTCGGTGAGCCGCAGCAACAGCCCGTCGCGGGTGGCGAGTCCGCGTTCCTCGATCTGGCGGACGCTCTCGGAGATCACGCCGAGCGGCACGGTGCTGCGCTCGGCGAGCAGCGCCGGTGCCACCGCGCCCTGGCGGTGGATGCGCAGGATCAGCCAGCCGGCGGCCGGTTTGAGGTCCAGTCCGGCCCGTGCAGTGATCTTCTCGTAGATGCGCTTACGGCCCTCCCTGCCACCGAGTTTGGACAGCGCGCGGGCGCATTCCTCGCGTGAGGACCGTTCGACGGGGTTGGAGGAGAGCACCTCGCTGGTGTCGGGGGCGGTGACGCTGCTGCGCAGCGGCTCCTCCTTCAGGAACCAGGCGAGGACGAACGCGACCAGGACCACCGGGACGGCGTAGAGGAAGACATCGGTGATCGAGACGGCGTAGGCGTTGAGGACCGCGGCCGCTTGTCCGGCCGGCAGCCGGGCGACGGTCCGCGGATCCTCCGCGAGCGTGGACGGGGCGATACCCGGTGGCAGTTGCGCGCCGGCGAGGGCGTCGGCGATCCGCGGCCGGAGGTGGTTGGCGAAGATCGTGCCGAAGATGGACACGCCGAACGAGCCGCCGATGGAGCGGAAGAACGTGGCGCCGGAGGTGGCGACGCCCAGGTCCTGGTAGGCGACGGCGTTCTGCACGATGAGCACCAGCACCTGCATGACCAGGCCGAGTCCGAAGCCGAAGACGAAGAAGCAGGCGCTCATCCCGACGACGCCGGAGGACGGTTCGAGCCGGTGCAGAAGCAGCAGGCCGAGCGCCGTGACGCCGGTGCCGGCGATCGGGAAGACCTTGTAGTGGCCGGTGCGGCTGACGATCTGCCCGGAGCCGGTGGAGGCCAGCAGCATGCCGACCACCATCGGCAGCATGTGCACACCGGACACGGTCGGTGAAACACCCTGCACGACCTGCAGGAACGTCGGCAGATACGTCATCGATCCGAACATCGCGAAGCCGATGACGAAGCCGATGACGGCGGTGAGCGTGAAGGTGCGGCTCCGGAACAGACGCAGCGGCAGGACGGGTTCGGCGGCCCGCCGCTCGATGACGAGGAACGCGCCCAGCAGCAACACGCCGAGTACGCCGCACCCCACGATCTGCCAGGAACCCCAGGGGTAGGTGACGCCGCCGAGCGAGGTCATCAGGACGAAGCAGGCGGCGACCGCGGCGATCACGGCGGTGCCCAGGTAGTCGATCCGGTGCGGGGTGCGGCGGCGCGGGATGTGCAGCACGGCGGCGATGACGGCGAGCGCGACGATACCTATGGGGATGTTGATGTAGAACACCCAGCGCCAGCTGAGGTGGTCCACGAACAGCCCGCCGAGCAGCGGTCCGAGGACGCTCGCACCGCCGAAGACGGCGCCGAACAGGCCCTGGTACCTCCCGCGTTCGCGGGGCGGCACGATATCGCCGACGATCGCCATCGACAGCACGATCAGACCGCCGCCGCCCAGCCCCTGGAGGGCCCGGAAGGCGATCAGCTGCCCGATGTTCTGGGCGATGCCGCACAGCACCGAGCCGATCAGGAAGATCACGATGGCGGTCTGGAACAGCTTCTTGCGGCCGTACTGGTCACCGAGCTTGCCCCACAGGGGCGTCGCGGCCGTCGCGGCCAGCAGATAGGCGGTGACCACCCAGGAGAGGTGGTCGAGGCCGCCCAGCTCGCTGACGATCGTCGGCAGCGCGGTGGCAACGATGGTCTGGTCGAGGGCCGCGATGAGCAGGCCGAGCAACAGTGCGCCGATCGCGACGAGGACCGTCCGGTGGGAGCGGTCCTCGCCGGGGACGGCAGGAGCGCTGGTGTCCTGTGTCATGAGCGTCTCCCTCCGTTCCGCCGGGCCGCCCATTCCGTTGTGGACGCCGGTCCGTCCACTCCGTTGCGGACGCCGGTCTGTCCACTCCGTTGTGGACCGCCCTCGGGCTTCTTCCATCCTGGGCGGTTCGTGCGGATACGGCCCGCCGGGTGGCCTTCGGCATCCAGGGCCGTTCGGGGGACACCCGGGGTATATGGCACGGATGTCTTCGAGCGCCTGCGCGAACGGGCACGGCCTCTGGATAATCGCTGCCGGTTTTGATGCCTCCAGGGAGGGGACCGCTCGTGACGGCACCGATATGCCCGCACTGCTTTGCTCCCGTACGCGGCGACGGCCGGCCGGTCTGTCTGTGCGCGGCGCTCGACGCGGACGACTTTGACCCGCTGCGCGTTCGGCCGTACGTGTCACTGCCCGACGGGGACGACGACGGCGGCGCGGGAGACGACGCCGGCGACGGCGCGGGAGAGAGCGACGGCGGGCCGGGCGGCACTCTCGCGAGCCGCGGGGACCGGCTGGAGGACTTACCGGGGGTGGGCGCGGCGGCGCACCGGACCGGCGGCCCGCCGCCCGGCGGCAGTCGGGCCGCCGGTCCGCCCCTCCCACCCGGTCCGCCGGCCGCAGCGGTCGCTGCGGCCCCCGTCTCCGCCGCCACCAACCCCGACCCCCCCGCGGTGGCT
>NZ_JBSHBP010000095.1:0-23554 GCF_053612065.1 Streptomyces sp. NPDC054765
CCGGCGTACCGGGCCGGTACGCCGGTCCGGCGCCGTCGGGGTAGTGCCGGAGCGCGGCGTCACAGGCCGTCGAGCGGGTCGGGCCGGACCCGGCGGTGAGCCGGGCCCGGCATCCACAGCGCGCGATCCATTCGGGTGAACCACGGGGAACGGGCCGCATCCGGCCGGCGCCGTGCCGCGCGCACCCCGGAGCCCCGGCGAGCGGAGTCCGTCGCCCGGGGCCGTTGTGCGCTGTGGCGGTCTCCCGGCGGGCGCAGGCGCCGGGTGCCTCATAGATTGGCACAGGTGGGGCCCGTGAGCCGGAGGAGGATGGGCAGGGAGCGCGTGCGGAGACCGGAGCTCGATCATGCGGCGCTGTTCGCAGCGACACCGAGCGCTTGCCTGGTCCTTGACCCGGACCTGGTGATCGTGGCCGTCAACGAGGCGTATCTCCAGGCCACCGGACGGACCCGGGACGAGCTGACCGGCCAGTACGTCTTCGACGCCTTCCCCGACAACCCCGCGGACCCGGACGCCGAGGGCGTGCAGAACCTGCATCCCTCGCTGAACCGGGTACTGGCTTCCGGTGAGCCGGACACGATGGCGGTCCAGCGGTACGACATCCCCGTCGCCGACGAGCCGGGCGTGTTCGAGGAGCGCTGGTGGTCCACCATCAACACCCCCGTCATCGGCCAGGACGGCTCGGTGGCCTGGATCATCCACCGGGTGGAGGACGTGACGGCGTTCGTCCACTCCCGCCGGGCCCGTCAGATGCCCGGCGGGCAGCTGAGCGAGCGCGAGGAGGCGATGGAGGCCGAGCTGTACGTCCGGGCGCGTGCGCTGCAGCATCTGAACGAGGAGCTGCGCCGGGCCCACGCGCGCGAACGCCAGGTCGCGCTCACCCTCCAGGAGGCGATGCTCCACTCCCCGGACCTCGCCCGGCACCACGACATCGCCGTGCGCTACCTCCCCGCCATCGGCTCACTGAACATCTGCGGCGACTGGTACGACATCGTCGACCTCCCGGGGGAGGCATTCGCCGTCGCGGTCGGCGATGTCGTCGGCCACGGGCTGGAGGCCGCCGCCGTGATGGGCATGCTGCGCAGCGCCCTCAGCGCCGCCGCCCGCTCCGTCGACGGCCCCGCCCAGGCGCTGAAGGTGCTGGGCCTGTACGCCCGCTCCGTCGACAAAGCCCTGGCCACCACCGTCGTCCAGGCACTGATCGACACCGCCCGCCGCCAGGTCACCTACAGCAGCGCCGGCCACCCACCCCCCGTCCTGCTCCACGCCGACGGCACCCACGCGCTCCTGGACCAGGCCACCGACCCGCCCCTGGGTGCCCACCCCGAACATGAGCCACGCCCCCAGGCCCACGTTCCCTACACCGTCGGCGACACCCTCGTCCTCTACTCCGACGGGCTGATCGAACGCCGCGACGAAGACATCGACGCCAGTCTCTCCCGCCTCACCGACGCGCTCTCCCGCTACAGCAGGCTCAGCCCACAACGCCTCGCCGACGCACTGCTGACGCGTCTCGGCGTCAGCGCCGGCGCCCGCGACGACATCGCCCTGGTCATCGTCCGCCTGTGACCCCGCACGTGTCCCCGGACCGCCACACGTGGCCGGCTGAAATCCGGCGCACACTCCGGGTCATGGTGCGTGACTCCCTGCGTACGGCCGGGGAGCCGCAACTCGACCAGCAGATGCAGCGACGAGGTGCGTCACGCACGATGGGAGATAAGAAGATCCAGATCCTCGAACTGCTCGGGGTGACCGATGACAGAGCATTCCGGACTTCACCGTGTGAACGACCGTCGTGTGCCGCAAGACCGCTCGGCGCGGGCACCGACGCAAACCTCCGCGCCCCACACCCCACACTCCGGTTCCGTGGCCCTGCCCCCTGTGAGGGTGTCCCTGGTCGCACTCCTGGCCCTTGTCGTGGCCCTCACCTGTGCCGGCGCGTTCTTCGGCATCGACCGGGCGAACGGCCCCGCTTCCGGGACGAGTACGGCTACGGCTACGGCTACGGCCGCAACGGCCCCCACTCGCGCCGCGGGAAGGGCAGTCGGGCCACCGCTGAGCCACTCGTGGACACAGGCCGCGGCCGACCGTCGTCCGGCCTCGGTGATGCAGCCCGTGCCGGATCCCACCGACGTGGTCAATACGTACTTCCAGGTCATCAACGACCGTGACTTCGTGGCCGCTTGGGCGCTGGGCGGGCGGCAGCACATCGCGGGGAATTCGTACGACGCATTCGTGCGGTCCTTCGACACCACCAACAAGTACGAGGTCACGGTCGTCTCGGTGGTCGGCAACAAGGTTGCGGTCAAGCTGGACCAGACGCTCAACGACAGAACGCATCGCCACTACACCGGCACCTTCACCGTCCAGGACGGAGTGATCGTCGCCGCCGACATCCACCCCCGGTGACCACGTGGCGTACCGGGATCAGATGGAGTGCCGGGATCAGATGGGATGGAGTGCCGGGATCAGCTGGAGTGCCGGGATCAGATGGGATGGAGTGCCGGGATCAGCTGGAGTGCCGGATCAGGGCACGATCAGGGCACCTTGCCCGGTGGCCTACCGCTCCGCTTCCACCAGCAGCTTCAATTGCTGGAGGTCGCTGCGCAGACCGCGTTCGATCGCGGCCGCCTGAGCGAACCCCTGCGGTCCGCCGAATGCCTCGTTGATGGTGCCCGGGTCGTACTCGAACCGGGCCTGCACCCGGGTGTGCTCCCGGTCGATGGGCAGCAACGAGAAGGTGCCCGCCAGATCGGGGCCGCTGGTGGTCTGCCACCGCATCACGTTCTCCGTGCTGCGGTCGGTGATCTCGACATCGAGCCCCTGCGTGCGAGCGCCCGCGTCGAGGTCCAGGTGCGTCCGCTGCTCACCCTCCGGACGGGCCTCGCGTACACCGTCCAGGAAGCGCGGATAGGCCTCCGCCCGGTGCAGGCAGTCCCAGGCCGTATCGAGGGGGACACCGATGTCTATATGTTCTTCGAGAGTGCTCATGGGGCACCTCACAGCTCGGTTCACGGCTACATGGTCATGTCTCCAGGGTGCTCCGGGCAGGAGCCGGAAGCGAACCGGCTCCAGCGGGCCCGGCGGGTGCGCTCCGGCCGCGCTCTCCGGCAGCGAACGCGAATACATCCGCGACCGCACCCAGGGGCAGCATCCAGCCCCTGCGACCGTCATGCGCATGCGGCGTGAGCACGACGAAGCCGCCGCGCTGAATCTGTAGGCAAGATCATCCCGTGTCGGGTTCTGGCGTATCCGGGTCATGCATGCCCCTCCCGGGGCACAAGAGGTGGCGATCAGCGGTCAGGCCGCGCGGCTGACTTACGGTAGCCGGGTGACAGCGAGTGCGCGGAATCGGGAGTGCCGCCGCGATCTGTGGGCGGTTGCGGGTGCGGTGACGCTGTTCGTCCTGGCAGCGGTCATCGGGCGCGTCATCGACCGGACCATTTACGGTTCCGAGGGGATTCTGCGGCTGGGCTGGCCACCGTTGTACGCATGGTGGCTGCCGCACGCCGGCCCCGGTACTCCGGCGGCGGTGGCCGTCGCGGCGCTGGTGGTGGTCTACGGTCCGCCGACCGCGCGGCGTCTGCCGTGGCGGGCGCTGGTGCCGTCGGTGTGGGCGGCGGCGATGGCCTGGACGTGGTCGCTGGCGCTCGTGGACGGGTGGGGCCGTGGCGTCGCCGAACGGCTGACCACCAGCCTGGAGTACTTGCAGTCCGTCGATGACGTACACCGTGTGGGCGCTTTTCTGCGCGACTTCACGCATCACATTCTGGTCGGCTCGCCCGGCCTGTGGCCGGCGCATGTGGCCGGGCATCCGCCCGGTGCGCTGCTGACGTTCGTCGGCCTGGACCGGATCGGGCTGGGCGGCGGCGCCTGGGCCGCCGTCTGGTGCATCACCGTCGGGACCTCGCTCACCGCGGCCGTCATGGTGACCGTCCGTTCGCTGTGCGGTGCGGAACTGGCGCGCCGGGCTGCCCCGTTCCTCGTACTGGCACCGGCGGCGGTATGGGTCGGGGTCAGCGCGGACGGCTACTTCGCGGGCGTGGCCGCCTGGGCCGTCGCACTGCTGGCCCTGGCGGCCACACGGAGTACCCGGGTGCCGCGCCTTACCGCCCTGGGCGCCGGGCTGCTGCTCGGCTGGGCCTGGTATCTCTCCTACGGCCTGACGGTTCTCACCGTCCTCGGGGCCGCGGTGCTGGTGCTCGCGCGCTCGGCCCGTCCGCTGCCGTATGTGCTGCTGGGCGTGCTGGTATGGGTGGCGGCCTTCACCTCTGCCGGGTTCTGGTGGGTGGAGGGCTATACGACCCTGGTCGAGCGCTACTACCAAGGCGCGGCGAAGGTACGCCCGTACGGCTACTTCCTCTGGGCGAACCTGGCGGCCCAGGTGGTGACCGTGGGCCTGGCCACCGTCGCAGGTCTGCGCCGCGCCGCCGGTCCGCTGTGGCGGGCGGCGCGGGGAATCCGCCGCGAGCGGCCGGGCGGCCGGGGTGCCCTGGCCGTTCTGGTCGCGGCAGGGCTGTGCATGCTGCTGCTGGCGGATCTGTCCGGGATGAGCAAGGCGGAGACCGAACGGATCTGGCTGGCCTTCGCGGTGTGGATGCTGCCCGCATGTGCGCTGCTGCCACGCCGTGTTCACTCCAGGTGGCTGGCCGCGCAGGCCGTCCTCACACTGCTGGTCAACCATCTCTTGCTGACCGGCTGGTGACCACAGCCGCGGACTACTCCTTCCGCCCCCGGGACGCCGGGGGCGGGGGCGGGGGTTCGCCGGAGTGGGCCCGTGCCGAGTGTGTGCGCCACAGCGCGGCGAGCAGACACACCGCGGAGGCCGCGAAGAGCGCTGCGGTGATCAGAAGCCAGCGGCCCCAGAACACACCGGACGGCAGGGCGGTGTACAGGGAGAAGCCCGGGACGCGACGCAGGATGAGCGGGTACCACACCAGCAGGAGCAGGAGCGCGACGAAAGCCGGCACCCGGACGTAGTTGATCCCGCCCGCCACCACCGGGCCGGGAGCCTTCGCGGGGCGCTGCCGGCGCCGCAAGAGGCGTTGTACCAGGCGGTCGGTGCCGGTGTAGAGGGGCAGAAACACCAGGTCGTGCAGGAGGGCCGCACCGACGAACCAGATGACGACGCCGAGAGTGTCGCCCTTGAGCAGTCGAGTGCCCGCGTACCCGGCCAGGAAGAAGGAGCACAGCACGAGAAGGAGGTGGAGCGGAGACGCCCCGTAGCGTTCGCGGATGCCCTTCACGATGTGCTCCCGAAGGTGAGGCGGGTGACCCATTTCGTGTTGTGCACACCGGGGTTGGCGGGGACGATGATGCGCGCCGGGTAACCGTGGTCCGGGGAGAGAGCGGCGCCGTTGACCCGGAGGGCCAGCAAGGATCTGGTATCGCGTACCTGGTTGTCACGCAGATGCGTCGAGCGGAAAGAGCCGGTGCGCTGCACGGATTCGACGAAGACGCCCGGTGGGCTCCGGCGCAGTCCGACCAGGGCGGCGAGGTCCGCCAGCCGGAGGCCGCTCCAGTGCTGGTCGTCGGTGGACCAGCCCTCGACACAGGCAATGGGCAGGGCGGCCGTGTGCTGGGGAAGAGCCAGGAGCTGTGCGCGGGTGAAGGTCTTCTCCCGGCCCTCGCCCCGTACGACCAGCCGCCAGTCGGGGCCGATGTCGCGGGCCGTGATCCCCACGCTCACCGCGGTCTTGTTGATCTGGAAGCCGTTGGGCCCGTTCCCCGGTTCCTGGCCGCGCGGGGCCAGCAGCGCGGTCCCGCGGAGTGCGCCACCGATGCTCTGCCCCGCCGTGACGAGGAGCAGGCTCAGCGAACCCGCTCCCACCAGCCCGAGCGCACCACGCCGCGACATGGTGGCAGGCGCGGGATCGGGGGTGACCAGCCCGGTGTCATCGGCCGGTTCGCGCTCCGTCCGGGCGGCCGGGGTGCGCAGCTCGGTCCGCAGCCGGCGGCTGCGCAGGGCCTTCGTCATCGTGGGGAGGCGAAAGGCGATATGGACGATGAACGCGCCGATGAACACCCATGCACCGTAGAAATGCAGGGTGTAGAAGGAGCCGGGGAAGATGTAGTGCAGCTGGATGTTCAGCACGCCGGTGACGAACTCGAACAGCGCCCCGCCCACCAGAAGCAGCAGCGACAGCCGTTCCAGCGCATGACTCGGTGAGCGCAGCGGCGGCCAGGAGAACAGCTTCGGGATGACCGACCACAGCTTGGCCAGCAGCACGGGAATCAGCACCACGCCGAGCGTCACATGGATGCCCTGGGTGAGGCGGTAGAGCCAATAGGGGCTGGTGGGCCACGAGAAGAGGTAGAAGCCCAGCCAGCCCTTGTCCGGTGTCTGATCGTTGCCCGGAGCCAGATCGGGGTTGTAGGCGGCGTAGGACAGCAGCCCGGTCACGAACAGCACGGTGATGCCGAGGAGCAGGATCAGCCCGAACACCGAGGTCAGCCATGGCCCCCGCAGAGGACTGCGCCAGAACCCGGGGCGCGCCGGACCCGGCGGCGGACCGGCCGGCGGATGAAGGCCGCGCCGGCTGCGGGCCGGCCGTGACGGCGCGTCAGCGGGCCGGCGGGCGGCGGCTTTGTCCGCGGACGGTTGCGCAGGGCGGGCCGGCCGGGGTGCACCTGCGGAGGCCGCCTCGTCCGGGCGGTGGCCCGGCGCGGGGCGGTGCGGCCCGTCGCCCTGGTCGCTCGGCTCCATGACATCCCTTCGCCGTGGGGCGGCCCGTCCCACCCCGCAGTGACAAGATATGCAGCGATGTACGGATATAACGGCCACCATGCCGTTCCACTCGCCACCGGGCGCCGCTTACCGCGTGGCGCTACCCCGGCGCCCCCTGCTCAGGGGTGGCCGTGTCGTCCCCGGGACAGCTGAGCCGCTCGACCACCTCGACCACGCCGTCGACGCTTTCGCACAGCCGCACGGCGACAGGGATGAGGCTTTTGTGCTCCAGGGTGCCGGTGAGCGTCACGGTGCCATCGGCGACCTGGACCGTGACCGCGGACGGTGACACCCCGAGCGTTCGCGTCAGCACCTCCTCCAGCACCTCCTCCTGAATGGCGCGATCACGGCGCAAGAACAGCCGCACAAGGTCGCTGCGGCTGATCACACCGACGAGACGGCCGGAGTCATCGACCACGGGAAGCCGCTTGACCTTGTTCTTCTCCATCGTCTTGGCCGCTTCGACGACGCTCCACCCGGGTCGTGCGACCACCACGGGACTCGTCATGATCGCTTCGGCGGTGGTCGCCCCGAGCTTTTCGATCTGTCTGCGCAGCAGATCGGCCTCGGATACCACTCCCACCGGATGCTCGTTCTCGTCGAGGACGGGAACGGCGGTGATGTCGTAGTCGTCGAGCAGGCGCGCGATCTCCTTGAACGGAGTGCCTCGTTGGACGACGACGGCGTGGGGCGTCATCAGGTCGGCAACCCTGCGGTGGGTCATTTTCGGCCATTCCCTTCGGGGCCTGGCATGGCCTCGTCATTCGTGCGGAACCACAGCCACCGGACAGGTCACATGGTGGATGGCGGCATGCGCCACCGGGCCGACGCGTGGCGCGAGCGGCGGACGGTGCAGCCTGCGGCCGACCACCAGAAGACCGGCCCCGAAGACCGTTTGGACCAGAGCGCGGGTCGGGCGCTCCGGCAGCACGGTCTGCTGCACCACGACGCCGGGGTATCGCTCACACCACGGGCGGAGCGCATCCCCCAGCTCGACGGCCGCCTCTTTGGCGAGTTCGGTCGCGGCATCGGGGTCCAGGCCCCACGGAGTGTAGGCGTGCACCGGGAGCGGACGCCCGTGCACGGCCTGCAGCAAAACACCCCGGACCGCCGCGGCATCGAAGGCGAAGTCGAGCATCCGGTCGCAGGGGCCGTTGAGGCTGAGCCCGACGACGACCCGCGCATCGGGCTCAGCCGACGGACCGTCCGGCCGATCGCGCCGCGGCGGTTCCGTGTGCTGCCCCTTACGGACGAGGACCACCGGCCCCTTGGCCTGCCCCACGACATTCAGGCTCACGTCACCGAGCACATAGCTCTCCCACGGCCGGAGCGCCCGCGATCCGAGCACGAGCATCCGTGACTCACCGGCCGCGCCCAGCAGCGCCGGTTCGGCCTCCGCCCCCACCAGGTCCTCGATGATCCGCAGGTGCGGGTGGCGTTCCCGTACCTCCTCCAGAGCCCGGCGCACGATCTGCCGGGCGCCGGCATTCTGATCCCGGTCCGGGGGCGTGTCCGGCGCCTCGGCGGCCAGCAGGATCCACGCATGGAGAAGCCGCAGCACCGACTGCCGCCGGTCCGCTTCTTCAGCGGCCCATTCCGCGGCTGCCTGGCTCTCCGGCGAGCCGTCGAGCCCGGCGGTAATGACTTCCGGCTCCATGGCCGTTCTCCCTTCGGGGTCGGAGAATTCGGGGTCGGGTAATTGGGGGTCGGGTAATGGAGAGTCGGGGAAGAGGGGGGCGGGGAACAAAGGGCGGGGAAATGGACGGACCGGCCATCTCGGCGCTCCAGGAGTTCAGTACCGGTGCGGGCCCGCGTCCGCGCCGGGATCCGAGGCAGCTTGCGTGGCGAGGACGGCCGCCTGGATGCGCCGCTGCACCCCGAGTTTGGCCAGCAGACGGGAGATGTGGTTCTTGACGGTCTTCTCGGAGAGGTAGAGCCGCGCACCGATCTGACGGTTGGTCATTCCGGCGCCGATCAGGCCGAGGATCTCCCGCTCCCGCCCGGACAGCCCCGAGAGCGCATCCTCCTCGGGGCCCGCGCCGGACTCATCACCCCGCAGACTGCTCATCAGCCGCGCCGTCGTCGACGGATCGAGCATCGACCGCCCGGAGGCGACGGTACGCACCGCGGCGACGAGATCGGCCCCGTTGATCTCCTTCAGCACATAACCGGCCGCACCGGCCATGATCGCATCGAGCAGCGCATCGTCATCGTCGAACGAGGTGAGCATCAGACAGGCCAGCCCCGGCAGATGCGAGCGCAGCTCCCGGCACACCGACACCCCGTCACCGTCCGGCAGCCGCACGTCCAGGACCGCGACATCCGGCCGCAGCGCCGGGCCGCGGGCACGTGCACGGTCGGCGGTGGCCGCCTCGCCGACCACCTCGATATCGGGCTCGGCGTCGAGCAGATCCACCACACCGCGCCGGACGACCTCGTGATCGTCAAGCAGGAACACCCGGATCGGCCGCTGCGGTGAGCAGCCCGCTGCGTCGCTCATGACGCCCCTCCGACTGGGTACGACGTCTCCGCTCCACTGTCCCCATCGTGGCCCCGATCGCATGAGCCTGCCAGGCCGTACGGACCCCGCAGCCACGGCCCGGTGGCACCCACGACCGCAACCGGCGGCCGGAGTAGCGGCGGTGGCCGCCTTCGGAGCGCGCAGCGGAATGACGAGGGGGACAGCCCCATGGCGCGGGCGGGCAAGTCGTCGTCGTTGAATGTGCCGGTGGCGTGCATGCGGTCGGCCCGGCGGCCCCGCGTCCGACTCCGGCTCCGACCCCGGCCCCGGCCCCGGCTCCGGGGTCACGTGCGCCTCTTCGCCGGCCCCTCTTCCGCCCCGCTTCCACTCCCCTTCCGCGGATACCCGGGTGGGGCATCCCGGACCGGCAGTCAATTCCCTTGACTGCGAGAGAAATATTGATCGCCCACAATTCAGATATCTATGCCACCCGATATAGATTTACTGCGTCACACCGGTCGGCCCGAAGCGGCGGAACCGATGACGCGGGAGGGCGAGGCAGACGCCTGGTTCACCCCCTCCCGCCCGATCCTGCCGCCGGGGCCGGGCGGTCCGCCGGTCGTCGGGCGAGCTGTCGCACGACATCAGGGCGGGCAGGCCACCGCAGCGCCGAAGGTGTCCGGGCCGGGAACGGACGACGCATCACGCTTCCCGGCCGGATGATCAGTGCACCGGTGATGAATATCTCGTGCCGCAACTGCAGAAATACCTGCCACGCCGGTAGGGATTTTTGCGCTCCGGAAATGGCCGGAGCAACAGCCGCGCAGGGCTGCTGGCGCCGTGCTACTGTCGATCTCAGTTGCAGTTGTGGTTCCCAAAGACTTCACGCTACCTCGTCGGCTTTCCAGGCCGATCGGAGTGCTTTTGTATTTCCGGGTTTTCCGGAGGGGCAATCATCGCGGCGACGCGGGGTCCGCACAGTGCGGCCCCGGGCACTGCCCCGAAGGAGATATGACATGGCTACTGGCACCGTGAAGTGGTTCAACGCGGAAAAGGGTTTCGGCTTCATCGAGCAGGAGGGTGGCGGCGCCGACGTCTTCGCCCACTACTCGAACATCGCCACCCAGGGCTTCCGCGAGCTGCAGGAAGGCCAGAAGGTGACCTTCGACGTCACGCAGGGCCAGAAGGGCCCGCAGGCCGAGAACATCGTCCCCGCCTGACACTGACGCGTCACACCGCAGCTGGGGCCCGCACCTTGGGTGCGGGCCCCAGCGCGTTGCCCTTTGCGGAATGCGCTGTGCGTGCCGTTGCGGCCGCACGAGCGACAAGGGGCAGCCAGTTCGGTGCCGAACCGCAGTGCGCTGCGGCAGAACGGCAGTCCGCCCAGCTCTCCGCTCCGGCACCGTGCTCGTCTCCCTTTGCGGAGACACCTTTTTCACGCGCCGGCGGTCGATTCCGCCCCGCCTCGTTCCATCTGTTTTCTCCGGTCCGTTCTGTGATTCTTTTGTGTGTGGCTGAAAGCTGCCGGGAATTCTTCGACGTACCGCATCGAGGAAGGTTCTCCATGAACCGCACAGCTCGCCCGAATGACCGCTCCTCCCGCAGCCGTTCCGCCGGCTCCTCCGGCTCCGGCCGCGGTGGCTACCGCTCGCAGGCGTCGAACCGCTCCGGTGGCCAGCGGCGCCGTCCGGCCGCACGGCCGGGAGAGTTCGCGCTGCCCGTCACGCACACTCCCGCCCTGCCCCCGGCCGAGTCCTTCGCGGAACTGGACATGCCGGCCGCGCTGCTGGCGTCGCTGACGAAGGAAGGCGTGACGGCCCCGTTCCCGATCCAGGCCGCCACGCTGCCGAATTCGCTGGCCGGACGCGACGTCCTGGGCCGCGGGCGCACCGGCTCGGGCAAGACTCTTGCCTTCGGTCTGGCCCTGCTGGCCCGTACCGCCGGCCAGCGCGCCGAGCCCGGCCGGCCCCTTGCCCTGGTGCTGGTCCCCACGCGGGAGCTGGCCCAGCAGGTCACCGACGCGCTCACCCCCTACGCCCGGTCGCTGTCGCTGCGGATGGCAACCGTCGTCGGCGGTATGTCGATCGGCCGCCAGGCCGGGGCGCTGCGCGGTGGGGCCGAGGTCGTCGTCGCGACCCCCGGACGGCTCAAGGACCTCATCGGCCGCGGTGACTGCCGCCTGAACCAGGTCGCCATCACCGTGCTGGACGAGGCCGACCAGATGGCGGACATGGGCTTCATGCCCCAGGTCACCGCCCTGCTCGACCAGGTCAGGCCCGAGGGGCAGCGGATGCTTTTCTCGGCCACCTTGGACCGCAATGTCGACCTGCTGGTCCGGCGTTATCTGACGGACCCCGTGGTGCACTCCGTCGACCCCTCGGCGGGCGCCGTGACCACGATGGAGCATCACCTGCTGCACGTCCGCGACACCGACAAGCACGCCACCACCACGGAGATCGCCGCCCGCGAAGGCCGGTCGATCATGTTCCTGGACACCAAGCGCGCCGTGGACAAGCTCACCAAGCACCTGCTGAACAGCGGGGTGCGGGCCGCGGCTCTGCACGGCGGCAAGTCCCAGCCGCAGCGCACCCGCACCCTGGCCCAGTTCAAGACGGGCCATGTCACCGTCCTGGTGGCCACCAACGTCGCCGCTCGCGGCATTCACGTCGACAACCTCGACCTCGTCGTCAATGTCGACCCGCCCACGGACCACAAGGACTACCTGCACCGCGGCGGCCGCACCGCGCGGGCCGGCGAGTCCGGCAGCGTCGTCACCCTCGTGCTGCCCAGCCAGCGCCGCGAGATGGACCGTCTGATGGCCGATGCGGGCATCACCCCGCAGTCCACCCAGGTCCGCTCCGGGGAGGCCGAACTGAGCCGGATCACCGGTGCCCAGGCTCCCTCCGGTGTTCCCGTCACCATCGCCGCGCCGGTCGTCGAGCGTCCCAAGCGCAGCGGTTCCTCCACCCGCGGCCGCCGCAGCCGCTCCGCCCAGGCCCGTCGGTCCACCGGATCGTCCCGGACCACGACCGGCGCGCCGCAGCGACAGCGCTCCGCCGGCCAGGCGTCGTAGTCGGGCGCCTACGGTCAGGACCGGCACGCCGGCTCACCCACCACGGAGGCTTTCGTTGACGTTGCTTCAGCCCCACCCCCGGCATCCGCACTGCTCCGGCAGGACGGTCGGCAACGTCATGACCCCGCCGGGACCCCGGGTCGGCGACGACATGATCGTCGGCCTGGCCCTGTCCGTCCTCAACGGCGTACGCGCCGGCCATCTCCTCGTCCGTGCCGTCCGTGTACGACGCGGAGCACGCCATGCGAGGTCGCGCACTGCGGGCCTCGCCCATGGCCGACGAGGACGGGCACACCCTGGGAGTCATCTCCCTCGCATGCTGAACCGTCCGCGCCACCCGTCCGTTTCCGGCTTCTCCTCGACCCTGTAGAGGCACTATGCGCGTCGTCATCGCCCGCTTCCCCTTCGACCTGATCAAGACCGAGGTGCAGGATGCGATGAAGGGCATCAAACCCGAACCCATCACGGGTGAGTCCGTGCTCATCGGCAGCCGTCACTACCCCGTCAAGCAGGTCGGGGAGGTCATCACCCGGCAGGACCGTCGTGACTTCTCCGCCGGCGAGGTGACCCGGGCGCTGACCCGGCTCGGCTTCACCTGCCGCTCTGCGCCCCCGGTCGCCCGCACCCCGCTCGAAGAGGCGTCGGCCATGCTCCAGGGTCCGGCGACCCCGGAATGGGATCCGGAAAGCTGAGACCTGACGCGGGTGTGGGCTCCGGCCGAGGTGGGCTCCGGCCGGTGAGGCCGGAGCCCACACCCTTGGCCGGCGGCAGCCCGGGGATCTGACCGCGGCCGGATGTCAATGGCCGGATGTCAATGGCCTGGCCTCAGTGGCCGGATGTCAGTGGTCGGAGTAGCGGAAGTCGCCCACCGTCCAGGCCCCCACATCCCCGATCGCGACGCGGTACATCCCGCCGGTCTCGGGAAGGCCGACGCTTCCCTGCAGGATTTTCGCCACGTGGAAGTGCAGATGCGTGGGCGGACCGCTCCGACGGGGCGAGCGGAGGTCCTTGCCGGCCGAGGAAAAGAGCGCGGAAAACGGGCCCAGCCGCTCCGACCCCTTCAAGACCTCGGCCACGCGTTGCCGCCAAACGGCCTCGGGCGCCAACCGCCCCGTGAGGACGGCGCCTTGGACAACAACAGTGAGAGACATCTGATTGGTCTGCTCCGACTCCACCATGGCGGCGATGTCGACAAGCAGCTCGTCGGGCTTCGACATGGGAGCAGACTTTACTGCCGCGACCGGCCCTCGGCACCACACCCGGCGGCGGACAGACGCCCCGTGACGCCCCTTGGCGCTCTCCTGACACCCGTACGGCTCTCGCACGCCTGCCGTGCCGCCCCCGTACGACTCCCGCAGTCACCCCCGGGACAACTCCCGCGGCCGCGCCCGTACGACTCGCTGCTGCACAAACGGCACTGCCCGGCGGATTCACCGTTCTCGGTGAATCCGCCGGGCAGCCGGCCGGCCCCAGGGTGCTCAGGGGCTCTCCTGCTCAGGGATTCCCGTGCTCAGGGAGCCCCGTGCTCGCGGTCCCTGGTAATTCGGGATCCTCGTCCCCTGCGGTCCGTCGTCCTGACGGTCCGCCGTCCCGCCGTTCCGGTGTTCCTCCGGATCAGACGGTGCCGTGTTCCTTGCGGTGGCGCAGTACCAGGAAGGTGCCCGTCACGCCGGCCGCCAGTACGGCCGCACCGATGCCCACCGGGAGCACGGGGAAGCCGGACGGGTCACTGGACGAGGCCAGGTTCTGCAGCGAGGGGCCCGGGTCGATGGTCGTGGCGACCGGTGCGACATGCCGGATCGGGCCGACCGACTTGACCGAGCCGTCCGCGTTCAGCAGCACCTGCTTGTTGTTGGGGTGCCGGAAGTCGAACATGCCGTTCAGCGAGCCGGCCCGGGTGTCGAAGGACGCGTCGCCGATCTGGCCGGTGTGCCAGTTGTGCTCGATGAACTTGATGACCGAGGTCTGCTCGGTCCGGGTGTGGTCGATCTTGTTGACCTTGCTGTACGGGGAGATGACCAGCAGCGGCTGCCGGGTGCCGGGACCGCAGCGGTCCGCATAGCCGCCGGCGGCCGCGGGGCCCGCCTGGCAGGCCGGGCTGTCGGTGGCCTTGCCGTTGGAGCCGGTCGAGGTGTCCTTGGAGCCGTTGCGCGGCTTGGCGAAGGTGTGGTCGTACCAGCCGTCGGAGTCGTCATAGGCGACGACGATGGCGGTGTCCTTCCACTGCGGCGACTGCTGGATGCGGTTGATCCGGTCGACGAGGAAGTGCTGTTCGTCGATCGGGTCGGAGTAGGAGGCGTGCGCGTCCTGGTACTCGGGGGCCTTGAGGAAGCTGACGGCCGGCAGCTTGCCCGCCTTGAGCACCGCGTCGAAGTCGGTCAGGTCGTAGTTGTGGTTGGCCGGCCCGGCGTGGCCGATCTCGTCGACGCTCTTCGGCGCCAGGTGGTGCGGGTTGGAGGTCGACTTGTAGTACTCGAACGGGGAGTGGTGCGGGCTGTAGTCGACCACCGCCGCTCCCCCGATGTTGGTGTGCGTGGTCCCGCCGCACTTGGCGTAGTGGCCCTTCTCGCCGTCCCATGCGGTGCTGGGCCTGAAGCCGCCCTGGAACCAGCCCCAGCTGACGTGACCGGAGTTGAGGACGTCTCCGATGTTGCGGCCCTGCATCGCGGCGAGCGCGTTCTTGCTGGAGTGGTCCTTGTTGGAGCAGTCGTCGTACGCCGGGTCCGGGTCGTTGACGACCGTGCCGACGCCCTTGGCGTCGGGCGACTGCACGGCCTGCGCGTCCGGGGTGGCGGTCTGCCGGGGGTTCTCGGTGCCGGAGGCGGGGTCCATGGAGACCACGCCGTGGGTCTGACCGGAGACCAGGTTGAGGGCGCCCGGTGTGGAGGGGCCGTACACCGAGCTGAAGGAGCGGTCGTTCAGGGAGTAGTGCTGGGCGTAGTTCCACAGGCCGGTGACGGTGTTGCCGTCGTAGTAGTCCATCACCAGGCCGGGCTCGCCGAAGAGGCCGCCGGAGCACTTGCCGGAGTCGGTGTTCTGGACGAACTGGTCGGCCTTGCCGCCGTTGTAGGCGTACTGCTCGGGCCCGTAGTCGTGGTTCTGGTCGCAGGTCATGGCCTGCTGTGGCGTGAGCCGCTTGGGCGCGTACTGGTTGGGGTTGTGCTTCAGGAGCCCGGCGGTACGCAGGTTGTCGATGTCCCGGGGCGTTTGCGGGGACGCGGTGAACTTGGTGCCGTCCGTGTTGGCGGCCTTCGGGTAGGTCGCGAAGTAGTGGTCGAAGGAGATGTTCTCGTCGAAGAGAACGACCACGTGCTTGACGGGGGTGGCCGTACGGGAGGAATCGGGGTGGTGTGGCCCGGCGGCCCATGAGGGCGCGCCGGCGCCCAGGACCGCGAGGGCCATGGCGCCCGTGAGGGCCCCCAGGCTCCGTATCGCTGCTCGTCTTCCCCTACTGGCCATGCTGGTTCACCCTCCGGGCAGGGATGCGATTGTGCTGTACGGGCGGCACTCTGCGCCGGGTGGACGGCGCCCTGGCAGAGCCATGATGGCGTGGGGGTGAACACCTGGTCAGGTAAGTAAGGTCAATTCTTGACCGGATATTGACTCTTCTTGCCCGTTCGCGATCAGGCCAGCAGGGCCCGGCCGTACCAGTCCGTCTCGTCGCGCACGCCCGGGAGCGCAAAGAAGTAGCCGCCCCCGAAGGGTGTGATGTAGTCCGTCAACGGCTCGCCGGCCAGCCTTCGTTGCACGGTCTCGAACTGGCGGGCAAGGTCCTGCTGGTAGCAGCAGAACAGCAGGCCCATATCGAGGTTGCCGTTGCTGTCCACGCCCTTGTCGTAGTTGTAGGCCCGGCGCAACAGCCGTTGGCCGGCCGTGGCCGGGGTGCGTGGATTGGCCAGCCTGATGTGGCTGTCCAGGGGGATCACGTCGCCCTTGGGGTCGCCGGGATAGTCGGGCGTGTCCTGTTCACGGTCACCGTCCAGGGGCGCCCCGGTCTCCCGGGCCCGGCCGAACATGCGCTCCTGTTCGGTCAGCGACACCCGGTCCCAGAACTCCACCAGCATGCGGACCAGACGCACCACTTGGTAGCTGCCGCCCACCGCCCAGTCCGGCTCGCCGTCCCGCGGCCCCACCCACACCAGCCGGTCCATGTCCCGGGCGATGCGGGCATCGGGGTTGGCCGTGCCGTCCTTGAATCCCATGAGGTTGCGCGGCGTACCGGACGGCCGGGGCGGACTGGTGAAGCCGTCCAGCCGCCAGCGCACCTGCATACCGCCCCGGGTGTGCCGGGCGAGGTCACGCAAGGCGTGCAGCACGGTGTCCGTGTCGTCCGCACACAGCTGGAGGCTCAGGTCGCCGTGGCACCAGTCGGGCTGCAGGTCGTCGTCGGGGAAGGAGGGCATGGTGGTCAGCCGGCGCGGCGCGCGGCCGTGCAGCCCGAACCTGCCGTCGAACAGCGCCGCGCCCACGGCGAGCGTCACCGACAGCCCGCCCGCGGGGACCTGGGGCCCCAGCACGCCCGAGTCGGTGGGCGGCCCGGTGATGCCGACCGACGCCGGTGCTCCACCGCCGGTCAGGAACCGGGCCCGTTCGGTGACGGTACGCAGCAGATCGGTCAGCTCCCGGCGGTTCTGCGCCGTCACATCGAACGCGGTGTACGCCGTGACGCGGCGGGTCGGCGCGAGCACGGACGCCTGGTGCGGGCCGTGGAACGCCACCCGTGGCGCGGCTCCTGCCACCGGCCCCGCGCCGGTCGTCAAGGCCTGCTCACCGCCCCCGGACAGGCTGTCGGAAGGTGCGGCACCGCCTGCCGCGAGTCCGGCCCCGGCGAGCGCCGCGCCCCGCAGGAACCCCCGTCTGCCGACACCGCTCATGTCCCTCACACCGTTCTCCGTGCATCGCACAGCGTCGCCACCGACGCCAGCCGCTCCACCAGGTCTCCGAGTACCGCGTCGGTCCGCTCCCGCTGGGCGCGCTCCAGAGCGCTCAGCGGCGTCCAGCGTCCGTCTTTGCGGAAGCCGTCGAGCAGACCCTGTGCCCGGTCCAACTCGCTTTCCAATTGCGGCAGCCCGGGGTACCGGGTGACCAGCAGGGGGCGCAGCCGGGTGAGGACAGCCCGGGTTCCGTCGAGGTTGGCGCGGGCGGTGGCGAGGTTGCTGCCGCTGCCGTAGTCGGTCCGCCCGGTCAGCTCCGACTGCAGGGTGTTCTCCAGGATCTCGTGCGCCCGCAGGCCGAGATCCGCCGGTTCCATCCGTGCCTGCGCCCAGTCGTCCCGCAGCTTGCGTACGGCGCGGTCGAGCGCGGCGGCCGGGGTCCGCAGGGTGCCGGCGGACTGTCCGTGCCACAGTCCGTACTCGATGCGGTGGAATCCGGTGAACGCCGGGTCCCGGTCGCCGTGCGGCAGACCGGCGCCGGTGCCGTTGATCTGCTGGTCCGCGTCGCCGAAGGCCCCGTAGGCCGCGCCCAGCCGTTCGTAGGCAAGGTGGGCGGGCAGCCAGGCGTCCCGGGCGCCCGCGAGGTCCCCGCGCGCCAGGGCGGCCCGCAGGGTCCCGGTCCGGCCGACGAGAGCGTCCAGGCCGCCCGCGACCCACTTCTGGTAGTCGAGCGCCGGAGGGATCAGATCGTGCTCGGTGACCGGGGCCGCCGCCGGGCCGCCGCGGCCGCCGCCGTCGACGTGGACCGTGGGCCCCGTGACCGCGTCGGCGTCGTCCGGCAGGCACATGAACGCGTACGAGCCCTGGCCCAGCCGGACCCGCAGCTGCCGTGTGGTGCCGGGGCCGATGCCCTCCACCTCGCCGTAAACCGCCCCGCTCCGTGGGGACTTGAGGTACACCTCGGCCGCGGCGTCGGAGGTGTTGTGCAGATCGAAGACCTGGGTCCCGGGGCGCGGATCGCGCCATCCACGTCCGCAGCCGCCCGGCGACACCTCGACGGCGGTGTGCCGCAGCCCGTCCGCCGCGGCCGGCCCCCGCCCTGCCCCGCCCTGCGGGCCGCCGGGCAGCGTCAGCGCCGCCAGCAGCCCCCCGGCGAGGAGGACGCTCCCGCTGCCCCAGACACGAGGGGACCGCAGCGTGTCAAGGCCGGATCGTGGCACTCCGAGCCTCCCGGGTCGTTCCCACAACGCGATCACCTGCACGGCACGGGACGGCGAAGGTGCCGCGGCCCGGCGCGTGTCCCGCCGTGGCCGACGGTGACGCTGCACATGCTAGGCAGTGCGATGCGCCCGAACACCCATTCCCCGGAAGAGATGCCAAGAGTTTCCCCGGGGTTCATCGGGCCGTTGCCGGCGCCGGACCGCCGCGCGGATCGGGTGTGACTGCCGGGGCTTGGTCAACTGCCGTGGCCCCGGCAGCGGTTCTTACGGTGCGACGCCGCCCTCCGCCGGCGCGAAGGCACCCGAGACGTCCTGGCCGGCCCGCCAGGAGACGCCCAGCCGTTGTACGGTCAGCCGCCAGCCGTCCTCGCTCTTCTCATACTCCCATTCGTAGGGGCCGCCCATGGCGTAGTGATCGTCGGGCCGTTCCTCGTCATGGACCGCCACGAACCACATGTAGCCGCTGCCGCTCGCCCGCTCTCCTCGCACCTCGAACTGCATATTGAGGAGGTGGTGCTGCATCGCGGCGCAGGAGGACTCGGCCGCGGTCACCTTTGCGCGGATGGCTTCCTTGCCGCGCACGGTTCCCCACGGCGCGAATTCGAGCACGGCGTGCTCGGACCAGCAGTCGGTCCACGTCTGCCAGTCCTTGCGGTCAAGTGCCCGCCACCCGGTGGTCATGAGGGTGCGGAGAGCCTCTTTGTCCTCCAGCGCCTGAAGCCGCCGGACCAGGTCTGCCGTGCCGGTGTTGTCAGTCATGATCGATTCCTCTACGGCGCGTTACCGGGTGCGGGCAGGGCGTACGACGATCTCGTTCACATCGACCTCCGGGGGTTGGGCGACGGCGAAGGCCATGGCGTCCGCGACGGCGGAGGCCGGCAGGGCCACGGCGCGGTACGAGACCATGGCCTCGCGGCCCACCGGGTCGGTGATGCCGTCGGCGAGTTCGGATTCGGTGACGCCGGGCGAGACGAGACTGACCCGGATGTCACCGGCCGATTCCTGGCGCAGGCCCTCGGAGATCGCGCGTACGGCGAATTTGGTGGCGCAGTAGACGGCGGCGGTGGGCACCACCTCATACGCGCCGACCGAGGCGACGGTGATGAAGTGCCCGCCGCCCTGGGCCCGCATCACGGGCAGCGCGGCGGCGATCCCGTGGAGCACCCCGCGCACATTCACATCGAGCATCCGGTCCCATTCGTCGACCCGCAGCGCTTCCAGCGGCGACAGGGGCATCACGCCCGCATTGTTGATGACGACATCCACCCGTCCGAATGTGTCGCGCGCGGCACCGACGAAGGCGCGCATGTCGTCGGCGGAGGTGACATCCAGCCGTCGGAATGCCGCGGTGCCGCCCGCGCCGACGATCTCTTCGGACACCTTCTCCAGGCGCTCGGTGCGGCGCGCCCCGAGGAAGACGCGGTGCCCGTCGGCGCCCAGACGGCGGGCGGCCGCCTCGCCGATACCGCTGCTCGCGCCGGTGATCAGGATGACCTTGCTGGTCTCGTTCATGGCTGCTCCTCTTGCCGGTCGTCGTTCGCCAGCAAGCCTGTAGCGCCCGGCACACGGCTGCCAGGGCGGCTTCTTCCTGGGCGCCGTACCCCCAGGGTCAGACCTCGCCGGGTTGCGGCGCCGGCGGCGCGGCGCGGACGTGCATCCGCTCGCCCTGCGCCCCGAAAAGGCTGAGGAATTCCACGGGATGCGACCCGGCATTGGCGAAGCCGTGCGGAATGTGGGTGTCGAATTCTGCGGCCTCACCGGACGTGAGGACGAGATCGTGCTCACCGAGAGCCAGCCACAGCCGGCCGGAAAGGACGTAGACCCACTCATAACCCTCGTGGGTGCGCAGCTCAGGCCGGTTACCGGTGGCCTTCCTGACCGGGAGGATCTGTTTGTAGGCGTGCAGGCCGCCGAGATGGCGGGTCAGCGGCACAAAGGTCTGCCCGCCGCGGGTGAAGGGGCGCGGATGGATACGGGGATCGCCGGTGGCCGGTGCCCCGACCAGCTCATCCAACTGCACTCCGTGGGCCTTGGCCAGCGGAAGCAGCAGTTCAAGGGTCGGTTTGCGCTGCCCCGACTCCAGACGCGAGAGGGTGCTGAGCGAGATACCGGTGACCTCGCTCAGCTGCGCCAGGGTGGCTCCGCGCTCTCGCCGCAGCGCCCGGAGCCTGGGGCCGACCGCGTTCAGCACACTGGGAATGTCCTCGTCCGCCATGGCTCTATTTGCCGTCCCGGCAACAACATTTGTCAAGTTGGCGCGAACGGGCCGACGCGCGCCGACGTGGGAAGGGCGCCGGCCGGGTCCGGGTGACGAGGCATCCCGGACCGCGCCGAGCGGCCGGCGAAGAGATCACCCGATTGGCGCAGCACATCGACCACCCACCCATCTCCGTAAGCCACTGTGGAAGCGCAGGGCACCCCCTGCCGGCCCGCTGCCCTAACGGGCAGTAAAAGCCGCCCGGCCATCTCCGCGTTTACGAAAACCGGGATGAATTGGCGCCTTTCTGGCTGACGGCCCGATACGACCGCGTGCGTACATCCGGCGCTTTCTTCGCAGGCGGTGAATCCGCCCGCCACTTCTCACTTCGGGAGCTCACCATGGAATCCGGCTCAAACGTCTGGAACTGTCCATTCGACTACGCCGAGGCCCTGGAATTCGATCCGACGCTCAAACGCCTGCTGACCGAAGAACCGGTCGCCCGTATCCGGCTGCCCCATGGGGAAGGCGAGGCATGGCTCGTCACCAAGTACGACGACGTGCGCACCGTGACGACCGACCGGCGCTTCAGCCGCAGCGCCGTCATCGGCCGGGACTTCCCCCGTATGACGCCTGAGCCGATCGTCCAGGACGAGGCGATCAACGTGATGGACCCGCCCGCCAGCAGCCGCTTGCGGAGCCTGGTCTCCAAGGCCTTCGCGCCGCGGCACGTGGCACGCATGCGGGTCCGTACCCAGCATGTCGTGGACGAACTGCTGGACCGGATGACCGAGCACGGCTCCCCCGCCGACCTGATGGAGAGCCTGGCCTCCCCCTTGCCGCTGACGACGATCTGCGAGGTCCTCGACATCCCCGAGGCCGACCGCGCCCAGCTGCGCGGGCACGCCCGGACGATGATGAACGTCACCCTCGAAAACCGCGACAGCGCCGTCCGGGCCAAGGCCGATATGCGGGCCTACTTCAAGACGCTGACGGCGAAGCGCCGCCGGCACCCGGGGGACGACCTGATCAGCGCCCTGGCCACCGCGCGCGACGGGGACGAGATCCTCAACGACCAGGAACTGACCGTCATGGCCATGGTCCTGCTCATCACCGGCCAGGACACCACCACCTACGAGATCGGCAACCTCGCCTACACGCTGCTCACCCGGCCCAAGGAGCTCGCGATGCTGCGCTCCCGGCCCGAGATGCTCCCGCAGGCCCTGGAGGAGATGCTGCGGTTCATCCCCTTCCGCAAGGGCGTCGGCATCCCCCGCGTCGCCACCGAGGACGTGGAGCTGAGCGGGGTGACGATCCGGGCCGGGGACATCGTGCACGTCTCCTATCTGACGGCCAACCGGGACAGCCGGAAGTTCGACCGGCCCGACGAGCTGGACCTGGAACGCGGGGACCGGACCTCGCACATGACCTTCGGCTGGGGCGGTCACCACTGCCTGGGTGCCCCGCTCGCCTTCACGGAGCTGGAAGTCGCCCTCGGAGCCCTTCTGGAGCGTTTCCCGGATCTGAAGCTGGCGAAGCCGGCCGAGGAGGTCCGCTGGAACACCACCTCGATCTGGCGCTATCCGCTGGAGTTGCCGGTCACTTGGTAATGGTGTGCCACGGCGGCGAAATGCAGATTGCACCTGCCTGGCGTACGGTTACTACTCGGAAAGATCGTTCCACCAGCACGGGGAGAGTTCATTCTTCGACGGCTGGCCCGCTCGAATCCCTCCCGTAGTCGTCAATTTCTGGCCGCCGGTTCCGCCCAAGGTTTCTTTGCCCGCTGTACTGGGGCGAGTTACCGCAGTGGATACCGTCGGCCGATAACGACTCGAATTCCAGAACAGGGAAATCCCTGGGCGGGCCACAGTCTGCAAGGAGTGCATCCCATGGCGGTTCTGTGCAAACCTGCAATCGCGGTCCCTGAATACGTCATCACCAGAGACGACACCCTCGAACTCGCGCAACGGCTGCACAAGGATCATTCGCAGCTGAGACTGATCCTGCGGCTCATCGAGCACACGGGTGTACTCAAGCGGCATCTGATCCAGCCGATCGACAAGGTGCTCAAGCATCCGGGGCTCGACGCCCGCAGCGCGGTCTACGAGGAGGAGTCCAAGGCCCGCGTCCCCGCCGTGGCCCGCAAGGCACTCGACCAGGCCGAGCTGGAACCCGAGCAGATCGACCTCATCGTCTACGTGTCCTGCACCGGCTTCATGATGCCGGCACTGACCGCCTGGCTCATCAACACCCTGGGCTTCCGGTCGGAGACCCGGCAGATGCCGATAGCCCAGCTCGGCTGTGCGGCGGGCGGCGCCGCGATCAACCGGGCACATGACTTCTGCAGGGCGTACCCCGACGCCAATGTGCTGATCGTCGCCTGCGAGTTCTGCTCGCTGTGCTACCAGCCCACGGACCTGGGAGTGGGCTCGCTGCTGTCGAACGGCCTCTTCGGTGACGCGGTCGCCGCGGCCGTGGTCCGCGGCAACGGTGGCACCGGCGTCCAGCTGGAACGCAACAGTTCGTACCTCATCCCGAACACCGAGGACTGGATCTCCTACGCGATCCGGTCCACTGGATTCCACTTCCAGCTGGACAAGCGCGTACCCGGCACCATGGAGCCGCTCGCCCCCGCCCTGCGCGCCGTCGCCGAACAGCACCAATGGGACGCGGGCGAACTGGACTTCTACATCGTCCACGCGGGCGGTCCGCGCATCCTGGACGACCTGTGCCGCTTCCTCGACGTACCGCCCGAGGCGTTCCGGTTCAGCCGCGCGACGCTGACCGAGTACGGCAACATCGCCAGTGCGGTGGTGCTCGACGCCCTGGCCCGCATGTTCGACGAAGCATCGGCCCTTGACGGCCACCGCGGTCTGCTGGCCGGCTTCGGCCCCGGCATCACCGCAGAGATGGCCCTCGGCACCTGGACCTCGGCTCCCGGTACAGCGGCGTGATCCGCCCCGCTCGGTGCGCCCGGTGGTGAGCCGCCGGGCGCCCCGCGC